>CAIXDG010000112.1 GCA_903918115.1 uncultured beta proteobacterium | reverse complement strand
GGGAACTCGTATGTCGTCGACGTATCCACGATCACCGAGAGCAAGTTCACCAGCTTCATACTTGGCTCCGCGCGATCCGATTCCGCCAGGAAGTGAAACTGATACAGGAGTTCCCTTGGCTACAACATCAATAGCATCGAGGATTTTCACATACCCAGTGCAACGACATAGGTGCGCACCAAGATGTCGTGCCATATCTTCTCGCTTGAGGTCGGCACCCTTTTTGTCAATCTGTGACTTCGCACGCATCACTATGCCCGGGATACAAAAACCGCACTGCAGGCCACCGCATGCCGCAAACGCATCTGAAAATGACTGCCGTTCGGATTCCTCGACGCCTTCCAGCGTGATGATGTCACGACCTTCAGCTTTGGCAACGGAGTATTGGCATGAGACCTGGGCTTTGCCATCAATCATGATGGGCTTTGATCTGTTCGTGATGTCAGCAGTCGCTTGCATAGTCATTACTTCACAGCGGTTAGCCATGATTTATAGCGCTCATTTTTGCCATAGACGGTGGAGAAAAATACATCTTGAATTTGCTTGGTGATTGGCCCTTTTAAGCCATCGCCAATCATACGATCATCAAGCTCGCGAATGGGTGTTACTTCGGCAGCCGTGCCTGTAAAAAAAGCTTCATCAGCGGTATACACTTCATCGCGTGTCAAGCGTTTTTCTTTGACTTTAAAACCCAGGTCTTGAGCAATTTCGATAATTGAATCGCGTGTGATACCGTCCAGGCATGATGCAAGATCGGGGGTATACACAATGCCGTTACGCACCATGAAGAAATTTTCACCCGATCCTTCGGAAACGTATCCCTCGGTATCAAGTAAGAGCGCTTCATCATAGCCATTGGCAGCAACCTCTTGGTGCGCCAAAATGGAGTTAATGTAATAGCCGGATGCTTTCGCACGAACTAAAGAAGAATTCACAAAATGGCGTGTGAAAGAGGAGGTCTTCACCCGAATTCCCTTATTCAAGCCATCCTCACCGAGGTAAGCACCCCATTCCCAAGCAGCAATCGAGGTATGAATGGTGTTGCCAGTGGGCGAAACACCTAATTTTTCTGAGCCAATAAAAACAATCGGTCGAATGTAACAAGCTGATAATTTATTGTCCTTAACGACATCGATAATGGCTTGGGTAATCTGCTCTTCGTTGTATGGAATTGCCATCTGGAAAATTTTGGTGCCATTGAAGAGGCGCTTGACATGCTCTTTAAGGCGGAAAATCGCTGGCCCAGATTCGGTCTTATAAGCCCGAATACCTTCAAATACCCCCATACCGTAATGTAAGGAATGGGTAAGCACATGAATATTGGCATCACGCCAAGGAACCATCTTCCCATCAAACCAAATAAAGCCATCGCGGTCAGACATCGACATGTTTTTACCCTTTGTAGCAGATTAAGGAAAAGCCCTTTAAAACCTATGAGCCAAGCTGGCTAGGCATCTAAAGCACTTATTGTAGAGCAGGTCACCTATTTATTGAGTTCTCCGGCAAAGAAGGTGGTGGGAGGGGTCGGTTTTCATTAAAATAGACTCCATTTCCTTCACTTTCATCTGTCTCCTATGCCTGCAGCCCTTTTTAATGTTATGCGTCTTACCGAGCTTGTGGCAGCGGGCCAATTACAAGGTAAGCGGGTGCTCATTCGAGCTGATTTAAACGTGCCACAAGATGAAACTGGAAAAATTACGGAAGATACCCGAATTAGGGCTTCGATGCCAGCAATTCAAATGTGCCTCACTGCTGGAGCCGCAGTAATGGTTACCTCGCATTTAGGTCGACCTACAGAAGGTCAATTTAAGCCAGAAGATAGTTTGGCTCCAGTGGCTCACCGCATAGCTGAATTATTGAATCGCAAAGTTGCCCTCATTAGCGACTGGGTTGATGGTGGTTTTGAAGTGAGACCAGGAGAAGTGGTGTTACTAGAAAATTGTCGTCTGAATGTGGGTGAAAAGAAAAATAGTGAAGTATTGGCAAAAAAGATTGCCGCTCTATGCGATGTCTACGTTAATGATGCATTTGGTACCGCACATCGTGCTGAGGCTACCACCTATGGGGTAGCCCAATTTGCACCCATCGCATGTGCAGGCCCTTTAATGGCCGCCGAACTAGACGCCCTAAGCCGCGCACTTGCTAATCCTAAGCGGCCATTAGTGGCGATTGTGGCTGGCTCAAAAGTTTCTTCTAAGCTAACGATCTTAAAATCGCTAGCTAGCAAAGTGGATGAATTAATTGTTGGCGGCGGTATCGCTAACACGTTTATGTTGGCTAAAGGTTTACCCATTGGTAAATCATTAGCCGAGCCTGATTTAGTGCAAGAAGCACTCGACATCATGGAGCTGATGGAAAAACGCGGTGCACATGTGCCTATTCCTGAAGATGTTGTAGTCGCCAATGAGCTATCGCCATTAGCTAGAGCTAATCGCGTAGCGGCTACCGAAGTTGCAGCCGACGATATGATTCTTGATATAGGTCCAAAAGCAGCAGCGAAATTATCTATCATGTTGGCTAATGCTGGGACAATTGTATGGAATGGTCCTTTAGGCGTATTTGAAATCGATCAATTCGGCGGCGGCACTAAAATGTTAGCTGCGGCAATTGCACATTCACCTGCGTTCTCCATCGCTGGCGGCGGTGATACCTTAGCAGCCATTGCAAAATATGGCATTGAAAAACAAGTCGACTATATTTCTACTGGCGGTGGCGCTTTCCTTGAATTTCTTGAGGGGAAAACGCTGCCAGCTTTTGCAGTATTAGTTGAACGAGCCAAAGAAAATATTAAAAAATAACCCTAAAGGACAGCATGTTAAGAGCTACCAAAATTATTGCCACCCTCGGCCCAGCTTCAGAAAAGCCAGAGGTTTTGCGCGACATGATTCGTGCAGGACTCGACGTTGTGCGGCTTAATTTTTCTCACGGTACGGTTGCCGATCATTTGGCGCGGCATAATTTAGTCCGTACCATTTCTGCCGAAATTGGCCGTGAAGTTGGCATCATGGCTGATTTACAGGGTCCAAAAATTCGCGTTGGTAAGTTTGCGAATGGCAAAGTGCAGCTTAAAGAAGGCGCATCCTTTATTTTAGATGTCGCTTGCGAATTAGGTAATGAAGAGCGTGTTGGTCTTGATTACAAAAATTTACCGCAAGATGTCAAAGCCGGCGATCGACTATTGTTAAATGATGGCCTAATTGTTTTGCGTGTATCGAGCGTGAAAGGGAATGAGATTCATACTTTAGTTGAGCTCGGTGGTCCACTTTCGAATAACAAGGGTATTAATCGTGCTGGCGGAGGCTTAACTGCGCCCGCCCTAACTGAAAAAGATATTCAAGATTTAGACGCAGCGATTGCGATGGGTGTCGATTTCATTGCGATTAGCTTTCCTAAAGATGGCGCCGACATGGTAATTGCCCGTAAGTTGGCAGATGCAGCTAGCGTCAAGCATGGGGTTGGCAAAGTGAAGTTAATTGCTAAAGTTGAGCGGGCGGAGGCTATTGTGCCCGAGGCGCTAGCCAGCATTATTCAAGAGAGCGATGGCATTATGGTGGCCCGTGGTGATTTAGCGATTGAAGTCGGTAACCCAGCTGTACCAGCGCTACAAAAACGGATGATTCGTTTAGCTCGCGAGGCTGATAAATTTACGATTACAGCAACCCAAATGATGGAGTCGATGATCAGTGCACCAGTTCCGACACGGGCAGAGGTGAGCGATGTTGCAAATGCTGTTCTCGATGGAACTGATGCGGTCATGCTCTCGGCTGAATCTGCTACAGGTCAATACCCTGTTAAAACCATTGAGCAAATGGCAGAAATTTGTATCGAAGCTGAAAAATCAGAATCGGTACGTTTAGATACCGACTTTTTGGATCAAACCTTTACGCGGATCGACCAATCTATTGCCCTAGGCGCTTTATTTACAGCCCATCATTTAAATGCAGCCGCAATCGCTGCGTTAACTGAGTCAGGATCAACTCCGATTTGGATGAGTCGCCATAATATTCACGTGCCCATCTTTGCATTGACCTCTAAAGTATCAACTCAAAGAGCTTTAAGTACCTACCGTAATGTTACGCCGATTAGTATTGAGGTCAGCAAAGATCGTGAAACTGCATTGCGCCAAGTCGAAGAGCGTTTAAAAGAGAGTGGGGCAGTCAAGTCTGGCGATACTATCGTTTTAACTATTGGGGAGCCAATGGGCGAACCTGGTGGGAGTAATACATTAAAAATTGTTAGAGTGAAATGAGTAAACTCCATTCACGGTTTTTATTTTTTCTTTAGAGGATTGCTATGCCCTTGGTATCAATGCGTCAATTATTAGATCATGCTGCTGAAAACAATTACGGCCTGCCCGCATTTAATGTCAATAATTTGGAGCAGGTACAGGCCATTATGAGCGCAGCAGACGAGGTTGGCTCACCGGTCATCATGCAGGCCTCAGCAGGCGCTAGAAAATATGCGGGCGAAGCTTTTTTACGGCATTTAATCTCCGCAGCAGTTGAATCCTATCCCCATATTCCAATAGTGATGCATCAAGATCATGGCCAAAGTCCTGCAGTGTGTATTGCGGCGATTGAAAGTGGGTTTACAAGTGTGATGATGGATGGCTCACTCGAAGCTGACGGCAAGTCAGTTGCCAGTTATGAGTACAACATTGCTGTCTCTCAAGAAGTAGTTAAGCTTTCTCATGCGCTTGGGGTCACGGTAGAGGCTGAACTGGGGGTGTTAGGTTCCTTAGAGACCATGAAGGGCGATAAAGAAGATGGTCATGGCGCTGATGGCACGATGACCCGCGAACAGTTACTTACCGATGTTGAGCAAGCCGCTGACTTTGTTAAAGCAACCCAATGCGATGCTTTAGCCATTGCGATTGGCACTAGTCATGGCGCCTATAAGTTCACCAAAAAACCCACTGGTGATATTTTGGCGATCGATCGTATCCGCGAAATTCATGCACGAATTCCGAATACCCATTTAGTGATGCATGGCTCATCGAGTGTGCCGCAAGAATTATTAGCGATCATCCGTGAATTTGGCGGGGAGATGAAAGAAACTTATGGTGTGCCAGTTGAAGAAATTCAAATTGGTATTAAAAATGGCGTACGCAAAATCAATATTGATACCGATATTCGTTTGGCGATGACAGCTGCCATTCGCCGTTATTTATTTGAAAACCCTGGTAAGTTTGATCCACGGGATTATTTAAAGCCTGCCCGTGAAGCTGCCAAGCTGATTTGTATTGCTCGTTATACCGAGTTTGGTTCCGCAGGGCAGGCCAGCAAGATTAAACCCATTTCCTTGGAAAAAATGGCCGCGCGGTATCGTGCCGGTGAGTTAGCGCAGATCGTTAAATAAAATGGCCGCTCTCTATACTAGTTCGATTCAGTCTTTGCCTTTATTGTCTAAAGGCAAAGTGCGTGATGTCTATGCCATTG
Source organism: uncultured beta proteobacterium (assembly GCA_903918115.1). Taxonomy (GTDB): domain Bacteria; phylum Pseudomonadota; class Gammaproteobacteria; order Burkholderiales; family Burkholderiaceae; genus Polynucleobacter. The sequence goes on along the minus strand of CAIXDG010000112.1, from coordinate 3,278 downwards.
GCGACGATAAGTTACTCATGATCACGACCGATCGCTTATCGGCTTTTGATGTCATCATGGGTAAACCGATTCCTGAAAAGGGAATTGTGCTGAATAAAATGGCCAATTTTTGGTTTCAAAAGCTTGCTCATCTAATTCCGAATCATTTAACAGGCATTAATCCTGAATCGGTTGTTAGTGCAAATGAGGTAGAGCAGGTCAGAGGTAGGGCGGTTGTTGCAAAGCGCCTCCAACCTATTTTGGTCGAAGCCGTAGTACGCGGCTATTTAGCTGGTAGTGGCTGGAAAGAATATCAGGCGAGTGGCACTGTCTGCGGCATTGCTTTGCCGGCAGGGTTACAGAATGCACAGAAATTACCAGCACCCATTTTTACTCCTGCAGCAAAAGCAGCTGCAGGGCACCATGATGAAAATATTACCTTTGCTGAAATGGTCAAACGCATTGGTGCCCCGCTGGCAGAGCAAATTCGCGCAGTTAGTATTCAGCTATATAAAGAGGCTGCTGCTTTTGCTGCGGAACGGGGCATCATCATTGCTGATACGAAATTCGAATTTGGCCTAGATAAAAATAATCAACTCGTTTTAATGGATGAAATTTTAACTGCGGATTCATCACGGTTTTGGCCTGCAGAAACATATCAGGTTGGTATGAATCCACCTTCTTACGATAAACAATTTATTCGTGATTGGCTCGAAGCCATTTTAATTGATGGTAAGCCATGGACCAAGCAGGCTCCTGCTCCCGACTTACCCGATGAAGTCATTAATCGAACCGCAGAAAAATACCGAGAAGTATTAGCACGCTTAACCCAAACTGAATTAACTTAAGCTGAATGAAGGCACCGGCAAGGAAATTACATGAGCACTAAAAAACCACTGATTGGTATTGTGATGGGCTCGGATTCTGATTGGAGCACCATGGAAGCGGCTGCGCAAATTTTGGAACAATTCGCTGTGCCCTTTGAGTCGCAAGTACTTTCTGCTCACCGCATGCCAGATGCGCTATTTAGCTATGCAGAGCAAGCGCAAGCGCGTGGTTTACGTGCCATTATTGCTGGCGCAGGAGGCGCTGCGCATTTACCGGGGATGTTGGCAGCCAAAACGCAGGTCCCCATCTGCGGAGTTCCAGTACCCAGTAAATATTTACGCGGTGAAGATTCTTTATATTCCATTGTGCAAATGCCCAAAGGTATCCCAGTGGCTACGTTTGCTATTGGCGAAGCAGGTGCCGCTAACGCAGCTTTATATGTGATTGCGACGCTGGCTTTGGATGACCCTGAATTAAGTCAAAAATTAGCTGTATTTCGTACCGCTCAAACAGCGAAAGCTAGCGCGATGACACTACCGCGGAGCACTTAAGCATGGTGAGGCAAGATAGTGAAGCAAGATAGTGAGGCAAGATGCGTGAGCATTTAACGCCGATATTACCCGGCGCGTATTTGGGTATGTTGGGCGGCGGGCAACTAGGTCGCATGTTTACTCAGGCAGCGCAAGCAATGGGCTATAAAGTCTGCATTCTTGATCCAGATCCGCTTAGTCCGGCCGGTGCTATTGCGGAAAAACATTTACAAGCGAACTTTACAGATAGTGCGGCCTTAAAAGAAATGGCAGCTATCTGTAGGGCAGTCAGTACTGAATTTGAAAATGTACCTGCCCAAACCTTAGATGCGTTAGAGGCTCTCGGTGTATATGTGGCGCCTCGTAGTGACAGTGTTTCTATTGCACAAAACCGCATTGCTGAGAAAACTTTCTTAAGTACCTGGAAATCCGCAGTCAATATTGGTCCAGTACCTTATTGCGTGATTGAAAATCAAGCGGCAATCGATGCGCTAGATGAAACTCTATTGCCAGGAATTTTAAAATTAGCACGATTAGGTTATGACGGCAAAGGTCAGATCACCGTTCATTCGCCAGTCGAACTCAAGCAAGCTTGGCATGATTTTGGGCGCGTTCCCTGCGTACTTGAAAAGCGCATGGATTTAGCCTTTGAGGTATCTGCTTTGGTTGCTCGTGGTTACGATGATGCGGTAGTGGTCTACCCGATTGCCCAAAATATTCATCGTAATGGCATTTTGCATACCAGTACCGTACCAGCACCTTCACTTAATCCCGATCAAGAAAAACGTGTGCTTCAGGCAGCGAAGAACTTAATTCGCCATCTAAATTATGTGGGTATTTTATGTATTGAATTTTTTGTACTGAAGAGCGGCGAAATTTTTGCAAACGAAATCGCTCCTCGGCCCCATAATTCTGGGCACTACACCATGGATGCAAGTGTTACCAGTCAATTTCAACAACAGGTGCGTGCGATGGCACGCTTGCCCTTAGGCGATACCCGCTTACTAACGCCGGTTTCGATGCTAAATTTATTAGGCGAATTATGGTTTACGATGGGTTCAGAAAACACCGTGCCTCAAGAGCCTGACTGGGCTAGCGCTTTAAGTCACGATAGCGCAAAATTACACTTATATGGCAAGTCCATTCCATTGCCTGGACGAAAAATGGGTCATATCAACTGTCTTGGAACTAGTCCCGCAGAGGCGCGTCAAATTGCTGTGGCTGTTGCCAGCGATTTAGGTATTGAGCCTTGATTGCAGAGGCAGTAAGACGCTTAAAGAATGGCGATGTAGTAGCCTTTCCGACCGAAACAGTTTATGGTCTGGGTGCAGATGCAACCAATGATCTCGCAATTCAAAAAATTTACGCTGCCAAGGGCCGCCCCAGTCATCACCCCTTAATTGTGCATCTTGCTGCGCCAATGACATTGCTTGCTAATACAAAAACGACGACAGATGTACTTACCGATGCGTGGCTACAAATAATTAGCCCTTGGGTACGCGATCTGCCGCCAGCAGCGCTGCAACTGATTCTTGCTTTTTGGCCAGGACCATTAACTTTAGTCTTAAAAAAAGATAAGCATGTCTTAGATACTATTACCGGGGGACAATCTACCGTTGCTATTCGTTCGCCCAGCCACCCATTAGCACAGGAGTTATTAACAGCCTTTGGTGAGGCGTTAGTGGCTCCCTCGGCCAATCGTTTTGGTAAAGTCTCGCCAACCCGAGCTGCCGATGTATACGCAGAGTTTGGCAATGAAAGTGAAATCTTGATTCTAGATGGTGGCGATTGTGAGTTTGGCATTGAATCTACCATTGTTGATTTGACCGGTAGTGATGGAATACGCCTATTAAGGCCAGGCATGATTACGCCATCATCAATCTATGCCAAAACGGGCCTACATATAGATACCTTTACGCCCGCAGAACAGGAAGCAGTGAG
>CAIXDG010000111.1 GCA_903918115.1 uncultured beta proteobacterium | reverse complement strand
GATCTGGTAGTGGCCTTAGGGAACGCTAAGCTACTACCAGAGGCCCTAAATGGGCCAGCAATTGGCTATTCCTTGGTTTATGCTTTGGAAATTATCTTATTAATCGCTACAATTATGGCGATGATGCCGCTGTTACGCACGCAAAGTACTGGCAAATAAACTATTTTCTTATAAAATAGTTTAACTTTAACTAGAGGAGGCTTCACATGAGCGTTGTGCAAATTTTGTTTATTGTCTGGCTGGTAGTTTCTGTAATCACAATTATGCGGATGGTGAAGCCTAATCGAAAATAATTCGAGCTATACATTTAAATGATCAAGCGATCGTTGAATACCTCGTTTTTTTGATGGCCTATTCCCAATGAGACGATTTCGTTTCTTAGCTGCAGTCTGCACAGCAATTGCATTGCTATTTGGCAGTCTGTCGCCCGCTGTTGCCGCCATGCAAACAGGCAGTGCATCAGCTACTAGCATGACAATGGACATTTGTCAGGCGCAGGGGGAAAAAGTAGCAGCCTTAACGATTGATCTTCGCTCTACCTCAGAATCTGCGCCTAGCAATCCTCTTGGCATGAATCACGATTGCCCACTTTGTATCATGACCCATGCCCCAGTAGCGATTAATGTCAGCATGGCAACGTCGGTTGCACCAGTTGGCGCACTGACACAAGCATTTCCTGCGCTCTTTTACGTTTCACCCAAATCACTTTTTGTTTGGACTTCTCAGCCCGCTCGGGCACCGCCTCCCCAGATCTAAAACTTGACCTCTTGGCTTAAGGCCTTGGGGCACTCCTTGCTTTTATTGCGCTTGATAGCGCCTTCATGGCAAGAACACAAAATCAACTATCTTGGAGTTTGCAATGATTTACCGTCAGTTTCAGGCAGCCCGATACTGCAACAAGCGTACCTTACATACCGTAGTCTTACACAGTGTATCTTTGCTTTGGGCTGCCGGATATCTTTGTCCATCGCAAGCGCAAATTGCACCACCACCCGATTACGATCAAAAATTAAGTGGCGTGACAGTTAACGCTACCCGCTCTGATACGCCGCTTGATCAAATTCCTTTAAACACAACGATTTTGACTAAAGAGGTTTTGGAGTTAGCGCCTGATCAAACCATCGATCAGATCTTGAAAAATCAGCCAGGTGTCTTTTTAAATGATCAACCCTATTACGAGAAAGATCCGACCGGCCAAAGTTTGAATGTGCGTGGTCTAGGCAATGCCCGAACTTTGGTGTTGGCAGATGGGTCACCCCTAAATGATGCTTTCTACGGCACGATTATGTGGAATTTAGTGCCACTTTCTTCGATTGATACGGTTGAGTTTATACGTGGGGGTATTTCCAGCTTATGGGGTAACTGGGGTATGGGTGGGGTAATTAATATGAATACCCGCACACCTAAAAATAGTCAGCAAGAGGTATCGGCTAATTACGGTACTTTTAATACTGTCAACTTAGCGGTATCGAAAGATATTATGGCTAGCGATAATATGCAGTTACGTTTATCGGCCGATTATCTCAATACTGGTGGCTATACCAATATCGCGACGATCTCGCCAGCTGCAGCCAATAGTATTAAGCCTGGTATGGGAGCGGCAGCAGCGCAAAATTCCAACGTCCGCTTACAAAGCTACTTCAAGGTTGGTAGTGATACTAAGGGGTTTGTGCGTTTAGGTTATGGCACGATGGCGGACTACTCAAATGCCATGAGTATTGCTACAAATTTAAAACAAACGACTGATATTGCTGCTGGTACGACCACTAAATTAAGTGAGAGCGATAAGGTACTCGTCAATTTGTTTTATCAAAATACCGCTTTTAATAAGCAAAATGGTTCTAATGCCGCAGTAAGTTCGGTTTTTAATGCGCAGAAGTTGGCGACCAACACCCCTTACATTAGTTCAAATTACTATGACCCGTATTCCACAACTGGTGCTGGAGTGCAATACATTAAGGATATGAAGGGCTTGGTAGATCAAGTTTTAGTAGGCGTTGATGGACGGAATATTTCTGGTTCTAACTTAACTAATAATTTAACCACTACTGGCGCTATTAGCTCAGTAAATTATGCCCAGGGGCAACAGAATTTTTATGGCGTGATGGGTCAAGCGAAATCAACTACTAGCTTCATGCCACTACAAACTACCTTAGCTTTACGGATCGATAACTGGAGTAGTTCAACCCCCATCTATTACAACACTGGGCCCGATGGTAAGAATGCGAGTTATCAAAATATCTCGAATCAAAATAAAACCATTTTGAGTCCGAATTTAGGTTTTTTGTATGAGTTATCCAAAGAGTGGAATTTACGCAGCTCAATTTATCAGGCCTATCATGCACCGGGCTTAAATAACACCTTAAGATCTTACGCATCATCAAGTGGCGGTAATAATTTTGCTAATCCGAATTTAACTGTTGAAATTATGAAAGGCTTTGAAGCTGGCACAGATTACCGCTGGAAAGAAGGTTTTTTGCAGTTAACCGCTTTTACTAATCAAGTAACCAATGCCATTACGACCTACAACTTAAAAGCCAATAATGCGACAGATGTGGCTTTAGCGCAGCAATTGTGTGGCGCCGCAAAGGGTAGTAATCCGCTGAAAGCAGCCGCAGGAAATTGTGTTTCAACTAGTATTAATTACTATACGAATAATCAAAATCTGCAAAGTCAGGGTTTAGAAATGCAGTTTCATCACAATGTTTCTCCGCAATGGGCAGTAGATGCTGGATATTCACTGACGAATACTGTTTTGACGGCCAGTTCTACGAGCGATCCG
>CAIXDG010000110.1 GCA_903918115.1 uncultured beta proteobacterium | reverse complement strand
CACTTGAGGCCATATTCACCTTGCCTGGGTTGGCGCGGGCATAGGCGATTAAATCGTTGACGCTATTAATGTTATTGCGTTTAGCAAAATCAAGATTAAGGATGAGGACATTGGGTAGCTCGGCTACCAAGGTTATTGGCGTGAAGTCTTTAATGGGGTCAAAGGGTAGTTTGCCGCCGCCCTGCGTATACAAAGGCAGATTAATACCATGTGTGCCCACTGAAGCCATTAGCCAGGTATAGCCATCGGGTAGAGCCTTAGCTACTACCTCCGCGCCAATATTGCCACCCGCACCAGGTTTGTTATCAATAACGACATTCCATTTGTCGGTAGCAAGAAGTTCGAGTTGCAAGGGTCTGGCAATGTTATCGGTTGCTCCGCCAGCAGGAAACGGCACAACTAAGCGAATGGCTTTATTTGGGTAGCTACTTTGCGCGAACGCAATTTGTGTGAAGGCACTACAGATAAGTGCGGTAATTACGATACCGTAACGAATTTGTTGCAACATGAAGTGTCTCCAATAATGTTTTTAATGTCTAATTCAGTTTAGCCTAGATCACAATGTAAACGATTCCGCAAGGCTTGGTAAAAAAATATTTTCACCCGTAAATGGATTCACAATTTTGGTGCTCATTTGTGGCGCAGTTTTTACACTTAAGCGTGTTTAGCTTGAACTAACTGTATATGCTTAAATTTTTAGCAGACAAGATCACGCTATACAAATTGAGGACTTACATGCGCTTTTGTCAAGTTATCCACAAAAGCTGTGGATAACTTAAAGTGGTCCCATCGCCAGGAGTCGAACCTGGATCTACCGCTTAGGAGGCGGTTGCACTATCCATTGTGCTACGGCGGGCTGAATCACCGTTCAAGCTATCTGCATCTTTATCAGCTACCAACCACAAAGGGCCCAGACCTGATTGGTAATATTGACCATGACTGAGGGCGCGTAATATGCAGTAAAGCTGAGGCCAAGTGCCATTGTAATTAAGGCATACCAAAAGACCATCAGCCAAGGTTTCCGACTTTTGTCGGCAATAAAAAGAGTGCGCTTCATACTTGAATTGTACTTAGGCTAAGGCGGGGCGCACAATAGCCTGCTCCCGAATGGGTAGATTCACTAAACCGGCAAAGATACCTAAGCCAATTGCAATCAACCAAACAATTTGATATGAACCCGTTTGATCGTATAGATACCCACCGAAAAAAGCGCCGCAAAAACTGCCTAATTGATGCGAAAAAAACACCAAGCCAGAGAGGGTAGTTAAATATTTGACGCCAAATATTTGCGCGACGATGCCATTTGTAAGGGGTACGGTAGAAAGCCATAAGAAACCCATAAAAGCAGCAAAAATGTAGGTCGTCAGCGGGGTAATGGGCAGCAAAATAAAAGCTGCGATCACTACGGAGCGTGTGAAGTAAATGCCGCTTAGTAAAAATTTCTTGGGAATAGTTTGTGCAATAACCCCAGAATAATAGGTTCCAAATACATTGAATAGGCCGATTAACGCAAGCGCAGTAGTTGCTACCATTGGGCTGCCCACGGCTGGATAGAGCTTAGACATGTCCTTCAAATAAGGCGCTAAATGTACTGCAATAAATACGACTTGAAACCCGCAAACAAAATAGCCCAGCGTCAGTAGACGAAAGCTCGGGTTGCCAAAGGCCTCACGTAGTGCTTGCACTAAAGTTTGATCGCCTAACTTCAGATTGTGGCTAAAGTTTTTCTCGCGCAACATGAAGGCTGCTGGCAGCATTAAAGTGGCCATGAGCGCCAAAATGAGCAAAGCATCTTGAGCGCCAAAGCCACTAATTAAACCTTGTTCAATCGGGATCATCAGAAACTGCCCGAACGAGCCTGCTGCTGCTGCAATGCCCATGGCCCAAACCCGCTTCTCCGCCGCGACATTCCGCCCGAGTACGCCAAACACAATGCTATAAGTCGTAGCCGTTTGGGCTAGTCCAATGAGAAGTCCCCCTGCGAGCGTGAAATTCAGTGCATCGGTTGAGAGTGCCATGCCTGCTAAACCAAGCGCATATAGAAGGCCACCAGCAACCATGATTTTGAAGGCACCAAATCGATCAGCAATGGCGCCTGTAATCGGTTGAATAGCGCCCCAAGCTAAATTTTGCAAAGCAATCGTAAGGGCGAAGGTTTCTCGATCCCAGCCATTAGCGCTAGTAATCGGTAAATTAAATAAACCAAAGCCATGGCGAATACCCATGGAGAGGGTGACCAATAAGCCGCCAAAAATCAATACCTGTTTTAGGGGGAGGTGATTTTTTGGTGGTTGATAGCCGGCTGAGGAAGTTTTGACCATGGCTTAGACTACCTGAAAAGGGGGCTGGCGGTATAAGTGATTGAATACGCTCATAACCGCATTTTGTCATGGCTAGCCAATTCGACCCAAAACCCCCTGGTATTGGTTTAGAGCCAATTAATTGTTTAGGGTTTTAGTGCGCAGAATTTAAATTTACGACTAGCAACCCAGATATGACTACAATTTCTGCGCATGGCTACTCGTAAACCCGCTCAATACAGCGAATCTTCTATTCAGGTCCTCAAAGGTCTTGAGCCTGTGCGGCAACGTCCAGGGATGTATACCCGCACTGATAACCCCCTGCACGTGATTCAGGAAGTGCTCGATAACGCTGCCGATGAAGCCTTAGGAGGCTTTGGTAAGCAAATTGTGGTTACTTTGCATACCGATGGCAGTGTGAGTATTGAAGATGATGGACGCGGTATTCCGGTGGGTATTCACCCAACTGAAAAATTACCGGTGGTAGAGATTGTTTTCACCCAGCTACATGCAGGTGGAAAATTTGAAAAAGGCTCGGGTGGTGCTTATGCCTTTTCAGGCGGTTTGCATGGGGTTGGGGTTTCAGTTACAAACGCGTTATCAAAACGGCTTGAAGTTACCGTATGGCGTGACCAACAGGTTTCTACTTTGGCTTTTGCCAACGGTAACGTCATAGAAAAACTGAAAACCAAGGCCAGTAGCAAGCAAGATAAAAATCATGGCACTTGTGTGCGTGCTTGGCCGGATGCAAAGTATTTTGATAGTGGCGTCATTCCAATGGCCGATCTTATTCGCTTATTGCGCTCAAAAGCTGTGCTATTACCCGGCGTAAAAGTGACGTTAATTCAAGAGAAATCGGGCGAGACCCAAACTTGGCAATACGCGCAAGGTTTACGTGGCTATTTAAATGAAGCACTTGCACAGAGCGGCCATAGCGCAGAGGTGATACCGCCATTTGAAGGCGAGCAATACTCTACAGGGGAAGGCGCGGATGATAATTTTGCCGAAGGTGAGGGCGCTGCTTGGGTAGTAGCATGGACTGAAGATGGGTCGCCCATCCGCGAAAGTTATGTGAATTTAATTCCGACCCCCGCAGGGGGCACCCATGAAAGTGGCTTGCGTGAAGGCCTCTTTAACGCCGTAAAAGGGTTTATTGAAATGCATTCTTTGCAGCCGAAGGGTGTAAAGCTCATGCCAGAAGATGTCTTTGCCCGCGCTTCTTTTATTTTGTCGGCCAAAGTCTTAGATCCGCAGTTTCAAGGACAAATTAAAGAGCGCTTAAATTCGCGCGATGCGGTTCGCTTAGTTTCGGTCTACGCTAAATCTGCGCTTGAGTTGTGGCTCAATCAACACGTTGATTATGGCCGCACCTTGGCTGAATTGGTTATTAAGCAAGCCCAAGCGCGCACGCGTGCTGGTCAAAAAGTCGAAAAGAAAAAGTCATCGGGTGTGGCTATTTTGCCTGGCAAGTTAACTGATTGTGAAAGTGAAGACATCGCCCTTAACGAAATCTTTTTGGTTGAGGGTGATTCAGCTGGTGGCTCGGCCAAAATGGGACGTAATAAAGAATATCAAGCCATCCTGCCTTTACGTGGCAAAGTGCTCAATACTTGGGAAGCTGAACGCGATCGTTTATTTGCTAACAATGAAATTCATGATATTGCCGTAGCCATCGGAGTAGACCCGCATGGGGCGAATGATGAGCCAGATTTAACAAACTTGCGTTATGGCAAGATTTGCATCTTGTCAGATGCGGATGTCGATGGCGCACACATTCAAGTGCTCTTACTGACGTTATTTTATAAACACTTCCCCCGCTTAATTGACTTAGGCCATATTTATATTGCTCGCCCCCCTTTATTTCGGGTTGATGCGCCTGCACGAGGCAAAAAGCCAGCGCAAAAAATGTATGCGCTGGATAGCAGTGAACTAATTGCGATTGAAGATAAGTTACGTAAAGATGGTGTACGTGAAGCAGCCTGGCAAATTTCCCGTTTTAAAGGACTTGGAGAAATGAGCGCAGAGCAGTTATGGGATACCACTTTAAACCCGGATACGCGACGATTATTACCGGTAGTGTTAGGAGAGCTAACTGAGTTAGAAACGTTTAAGACTATGGATATGTTGATGGGTAAAGCAGAATCGGGTGCTAGGCGTGATTGGTTAGAGGAACGTGGTAATGAAGTCGAGGCAGATATTTAATGGCAAGTAAAAAACCCCAGAAGCAAGCGCCGAGCAAAAAAGGTCAGGCCGATTTATTCGATGAAATTGAAGTAATAACCGAACCGAATGGACCGCGTAACCCATCCACTAAAGGTGGCGCCAAATTAGGCGATGAGGGCGAAGACCATTTAACCCTAGCGGTTTACGCTGAACGTGCTTATTTAGACTACGCCATTAGTGTGGTGAAAGGCCGGGCACTACCTGAAGTGGCTGATGGGCAGAAACCCGTGCAACGGCGCATTTTATTTTCAATGAGCGAAATGGGGTTGCGGGCAGATGCAAAGCCGGTAAAAAGCGCCCGTGTAGTGGGCGACGTCTTGGGTAAGTTTCATCCCCATGGCGATCAGTCGGCATACGATGCACTAGTCCGTTTAGCGCAAAGTTTTTCTTTGCGTTATCCCTTGATCGATGGACAAGGCAATTTTGGTTCGCGTGATGGCGATGGTGCAGCGGCAATGCGCTATACGGAAGCCCGACTGACGAAGATTGCCAATCTTTTATTGAGTGAGATTGACGAAGGTACCGTCGATTTTGCGCTGAACTACGATGGCTCGTTTGAAGAGCCCAAAATGCTGCCAGCACGCTTGCCTTTTGTGTTGCTTAACGGCGCATCAGGTATTGCAGTGGGTATGGCAACAGAAATACCTTCACATAATTTGCGCGAAGTGGCAAGCGCCGCAATTGCCTTAATGAAGTCGCCAAAATTAACTACTGCTAATTTATTGACTTATCTGCCGGGCCCTGATTTTCCAGGCGGGGGCCAAATTATTTCGTCGGCGGCTGAAATTGCCCAAATTTATGAAGCTGGGCGAGGTAGCATCAAAGTGCGAGCCCGCTGGAGCGTAGAAGAAATGGCCCGTGGTCAATGGCAAATTGTTGTAAACGAGTTGCCGCCAGCTACCTCGACGCAACGCGTCTTACAGGAAATAGAGGAGCTTACTAATCCGAAGGT
>CAIXDG010000109.1 GCA_903918115.1 uncultured beta proteobacterium | reverse complement strand
TTTTTTAAATAACTGGCGGGTAAATTCTTCGCACTCGCGTTGGCGTTGATCGGCCATTGAACGCAACAGGCGCCAAGCAGCTAAAGCGGGTATCGCAATTAATAAACCAAAGGCAGTGTTGTAAAGCGCCACCGAAATACCATGCGCTAGTTGCAGGGGGTTGCCAACAGCACTGCCTTGACTGCCAAAAATTTCAATCATGCCCACGACTGTGCCAAATAAGCCCAGTAAAGGCGCTACTGTAGCGATGGTTGCTAGTGCACCTAAGTATCGGTCTAACTTCAGCCAAACTGCCTCAGCTGTGGCTTGAAGCTCCTCTAAGGCATGATTAGCTGGCGCTCCTGCCAGCTTTTCTGCAAGCGCACATGCCAACAGTGAGCCGACTGGAGAAGAGTTGCCAATTGAATTGATTAAGGTGGCGAGTTGGGGGTCTGATTGTCTGCCACGAATACTCTGGTTTACCTGCGCAGCGATTTCAAAGGCTTCCTGCAAGACCCCCGCGGGCAAAACCCGTTTTTTACGTAAATACCAGCTTCGCTCAATCAGAATGGCTAGGCCAAAAATAGAGACTGCTAAAAGAGGCCAAATCGGCCAACCGGCTGCAAGTAAGATGGTATACATAGACTTTCAGTACTTTAGCAAACTAAACTGAAAGTACGCGTCAAGCCTGTGGATAACTCTGTGCAAAACTTTTTTAATGGGCTGAGCTAAGTAATTGATTTTTCGGTAAAGTGATTAATATATCAATTTAAAGTAAGACAATATTGGATATATTTATCTATATAAATCAATGGTTTATAAAAAATATGTCTGATTTAAGCCACGCTTTGGGTAAGTTAGTATTTACTTCCAATATCGGCCTATAAGAAATTTTCTACCTGTGGATATGTATCGTAAAAGAAGCACAAAAAAATCGCCCTAGAAGCCCCATTTTGATTGATTAGAAGAATAAATATGTCGGAAATAACAAGGTCAGTACTCACCGTTGGGGAGCTTAACCGCGCAATTGCTGAATCCTTACAAGAGAGATTCGATACGGTATGGGTTAGCGGGGAGATTTCCAATTTCAAGGCTTATGACAGTGGGCATTGGTACTTTTCATTAAAAGATGAAGAGGGCCAAATTCGCTGTGTGATGTTTCGCGGCCGCAATGGTCAAGTCGGTTTTATGCCCCAGTCTGGTGATTTAGTAGAGGTGGGTGCGAGCTTAGGTTTATATGTCCCTCGTGGCGATGTGCAGCTAACTGTGCAAGTGATGCGTAAAGCCGGCTTAGGCGGTCTTTACGAAGCATTTTTGAAGCTCAAAGAAAAGTTGGCTAAAGCAGGTTTATTTTATGAAGCAACCAAACAAGCAATTCCGACCCATCCCCGGGCCATTGGCATCATCACTTCACCACAAGCTGCAGCATTAAAAGATGTGCTAAGTACGTTAGCGCGCAGAGCACCACATATTCCGATTGTGATTTATCCCACCTTGGTGCAAGGACCAGAGGCTCCCGCTGGAATCATAGCAGCCTTAAAAGCAGCAAACGCTGCAGCTGAAGTCGATGTTATTTTGCTGGTGCGGGGAGGCGGTAGCATCGAAGATCTCTGGGCGTTTAATGACGAGCAACTGGCATATGCGCTTGCCGACTCAACCATTCCCATAGTGTGTGGGGTGGGTCACGAAACCGATTTCACGATCGCCGATTTCGTGGCGGATGTCAGAGCGCCAACCCCCACTAGCGCTGCCGAGCTAGCTGCGCCACGCCGTGATCAATTACTGGGTGAGTTAGTCAGTTTGCAGCAAGCTTTACTGCAAAGGCTGACATTGCGGCTTGAGCGTGAAGCACAAAACTTAGATCAGCTCACCTTGCGTTTGAATCATGCCTTACCTAACCCTGAGCGGATGCGCGAGCAACTCACTTTTTTACGGCAACGCTTAAGCCAGTCCTGGTTGGTACGAGTAGAAAGTTGGCAACAGGGCCAAACCCATTTGGCCGCTCAGCTAGAAGCGCTTAATCCCCAGCGCACGCTTGAGCGGGGCTATGCGGTCATCATGCGGGGGATGGGGGAGGAAGCTCATGCGGTCCGCAGTCCGCTGGAATTAAAACCGCAAGAAACACTCCAAGTGCGGCTGGCAGAAGGCGAGGCAGAAATTGTTTTGGGAGTGGTGAAGCAAAAATAAGCGCAGTCAGCATGACCTCAGCTACATTCGGACTGGCTCAATTTCTAGCAATACACCAAAGCGATCTTGCACCACTGCTTGAATCTCGCTCGCTAGGGCTAAAAGCTCTGTAGCGGCGCCTTTACCGAGATTAACAAGTACTAAGGCTTGTTTTTCATAGACGCCAACAGCGCCCCTCTGCGCCCCCTTAAAACCACACTGATCAATCAACCAACCGGCAGCGAGTTTATGCGAGCCATTACCCTGAGGATAAGAAATCATCTTGGGGAAAGCATTTAATAATTGGGTCAATTGAATTTGACTAACGCTGGGGTTTTTAAAGAAGCTGCCCACATTACCAATGGCTTTGGGGTCAGGTAATTTTTTTTGCCGAATAGTACAGACTGCGTCGAAAATTGCAGTCGGGCTTGGCAGATTTTTTTGTGAAGAAAAGAAATTCGTTAAATCGGCATACTGCAATTGAGGCACCCAATTTTTAGGCAATGAAAACGTTACTGCAGAAATAATGTGTCGCTGTGGATGGCGTTTAAAAATACTATCGCGATAAGCAAATTGACAAGCGTCAGGTGTCATTTCGACAAAGGCTTGGGCATTGCAGTCAAAGGCTGTGATCGATTGAATCAGATCACTCACTTCAACCCCGTAAGCACCAATATTTTGGATCGGGGCAGCTCCCGCTGTACCTGGAATCAATGCTAGGTTTTCTAGCCCCGCTAGACCTTGCGCCAAAGACCAAGCAACAAACTCATGCCAATT
>CAIXDG010000108.1 GCA_903918115.1 uncultured beta proteobacterium | reverse complement strand
GGGGATGACAATTTTATTAGTTGAGCAAAATGCCCAAAGGGCTTTATCGATCGCAGATCGTGCCTATGTGATGGAGAGTGGCTTAATTACCATTGAGGGGACGGGTGAAGAATTACTGCATGACCCACGCATTAGTAAAGCTTATTTGGGTGAGTGACGCAATAATTGTTTAAGCATTGCCAGCATTTGATCAATTTCAGATCGGCTTACGGTTAGTGCTGGCATAAATCGCAATAAATTCGGGCGAGGCGCGTTAATAATTAAGCCAATGGGTGCCATGATTCGAGCCTCCTCTACGAGTTCGTTGGCAATATCGCGACCGAGTTTGAGTGCCCGAAGTAAGCCTTCTCCTCGTTCACCATCTAAGCCGAATTCATCAGACATTTCTAATAATCGCGACTTTAAATACGCACCTTTGGCAATTACCTCATCCAAAAAGCCAGGCGCAGTAAGTTGTTGGATGACGCTGACGCCCACTGCACACATGAGGGGATTGCCATTATAGGTGCCACCTTGATCGCCTGGTTCAAAGCAAGCCACCGCATCGGTACATAGAAGTGCTGCAAGCGGAACGCCTCCACCGATACCTTTACCCAAGGTCGGCTTGCTCGACGTAGGGTGAGCCGCTTGTTGGAACCGAACTTTCGGTAGCTTCACAAACGGTTGAGATTGCCGGAACAGTCCTTAGTATTGCGTTTGCTTGCGGAATTGTTTCGACACCTTCGGCGATTAGTTCGGCGAGTTGGCGTGTAGCACCATTTCTAGAGTAATAAAGGATCAGTAGGTTAAGAGATTGCATAATACGTATGATATGGGTAAATTCAAAATAATGACGAAGCAATGTTAATAAATAATAACCGGCACCGAGTGCCAAGTTTAAAGGGAAGTTATTTCTTTTGGAAATCGAGCTTTGCAAGCGCCCAAATTAACCAAGTTGCGGCCAGTCTAGCATTTGCGACTGTTTTAGCAATTGTTCCAATGCTATCCATTGCAACCATTTTAATCGGCCAGTTGCCACAGTTTGTGAACTTTCGAGAGGGTATACAAGCTTGGATCAGTGTGACATTGATCCCGGGGGGGCTAAGTCAATCTGTTAGTACCTATTTGGATGAGTTTTCAACGCACTCGAAAGGATTGACCTTATTTGGTGTAGTGGGATTAATATTTAGTGCATTTTTGACCTTGATGACGATCGAAAAGTCGTTTAATCAGGTCTGGCAAGTGAAGCGTCAGCGGCCTTTTGGGGTCCGTTTACTGATCTATGTGATTGTGACGGTGCTTGGGCCGATTTTGTTAGGGTTGAGTATTTATATCACTACTTTATTGATGAGTATGACGCAGGGCATTAATTTAGGAACACAGATCCATGTGGAGTTACTCAATTTTATTTTAGCGTTTGTTTTTACGAGCTTACCTTTTGTTATTTTGTATCGCTTTGGCCCAAGCGCGCAAGTTACTTGGGTTGACGCTTTCATTGGTGGCGTGCTCGCGGCGATTTTTTTTGAGACAGCTAAATATGGCTTTACCTTATTTATAGCGCAGGTTACTGTTTATAAAACCTTATATGGTGCATTT
>CAIXDG010000107.1 GCA_903918115.1 uncultured beta proteobacterium | reverse complement strand
CAGCCATCGTGCTTGAAAGTTTGATTAGTCAATTTTTATATAACAAAGCTGCCGATAGCGGACAAGATAAAGGCAGCAACACAGGCGCAAGTAAGTGAAAATAGGTTTACGGCGTGCTTTATTGGCGCTCGTATCGACGCTATTACTCGCTTGCGCGAGCATTCCGGCTGGCACTCAACCCTCTGAGGCCGATCCTTGGGAACCCATGAATCGGGCTGTGTTTGCTTTTAATGAGGTACTCGATGATTATTTGCTCAAACCAATTACGGCGGCATATCGCTTTATTTTGCCTGAAATAGTCCGTGATGGTATTTATAACGTTTTTGGAAACTATAACGATATTTATACCGCCTTAAATAATTTATTGCAGGGTAAACCTGCTTTAGCATTTAATGATTTCATGCGCGTAATGGTCAATACCATTTTTGGGCTTGGCGGCTTACTCGATGTGGCTACCCCTGCAGGCTTAGAGAAGCATAAGGAAGATTGGGGTCAAACCTTTGGTGTTTGGGGTGTGCCAGCAGGCCCCTATGTCGTATTGCCCTTCTTTGGCCCAAGTTCAGTGCGCGATACTTTTGGCACGATTGCCGATCTCGAGACCGACTATTTATTTACTTATGTCAAAGACATTGGTTTACGTAACTCAATTACTGCGTTACGGGTAGTTAATGCCCGCAATACGTATTACGAAGCAGGCGATTTGCTAGAAGGTGCGGCAATCGATAAGTACACCTTTTTAAGAGATTCTTATATTCAGCGGCGCGCATATCAAATTAATGACGGAAGAACTTCCGATAAAGAGCCGTTAATGCCGCCTTATGAAAACCCATACGAGTAACTCTGGCCCAGAGAGGCTAAAATTAGCACTCGGTTATTGAGATCCATTATTACTAGAAAGTGTAAATATGTTGAAAGTAATTGCTTGGGGACTTTGTTTGTTTAGTGCAGTAGCCTTGGCGCAGGGTGTGACTAGTCCCACCCCAGTTACGCCCCCCGATATGTCAACGCCTGACGGTATGATAAAAGCGGTGGTAAGCGAGGTAATGGCAGCCGTGAAGGCTGATCCTGAAATTCAAAAAGGTAATATTCCCCGCATTGTTGAGTTAGTTGAAAAGAAAATTGTGCCCAATGCCGATATGCGGCGCACAACTGAAATGGCAATGGGCGTCAATTGGAAAAAAGCGACTCCTGAGCAGCAAACCCAACTTATCCAGGAGTTCAAAACGTTATTAATGCGCACCTATTCTGGCGCCATTAGTCAATTACGCGATCAAACAATTCAGTTCAAGCCTCTAAGAGCTGCTGCCGATGATAAAGAGGTCACTGTAAGAACAGTAGTGCTGGGGCGTGGTGATCCTGTGCCCTTAGATTACCGTTTAGAAAAAACCGCGAATGGCTGGAAAGTGTATGACATGAATATTATGGGTGTTTGGCTCATTGAGGCCTACCGTAATCAATTTACGAATCAAATCAGTCAAAATGGTATCGATGGACTGGTTAAGTTTTTGCAAGAACGCAATAAAGCGTTAGCAGCCGGTAAGCCAAGTTAATGCTATTCCATTACAAGCTGCTTTAATTTTTTATTACTAAATCCTTTCATGCCCTATTTTTTGCCTACCACTGTAACCCTAAAAAATGCTAGCCAGATTGAAGCCGATGGCTTAGCTAATTGGGCAAATTTAAATGAAATTGACTGCCTTAATCTAAACCAATTCGACTCGTCATTGTTGGCAATTTTATTAAATTGGCGTAAAAAACGCTTAGCAGATCAAGGTTATTTTTTAGTCCTTAATGCGCCACCCAAGTTAGCAGTCTTAGCTCGTGTTTACGGCGTGGCAGAGTTGTTGGGCTTGCCCGCATGACGCTAGCGATTCGGGTTGACCATGTTTATAAAAATTATGGTGAATTACGCGCTTTAAATGATGTCTCGCTTGAAATAGAGCAAGGTGAATTTTTTGGTTTACTTGGCCCTAATGGTGCAGGTAAAACGACCTTAATTTCAATTTTGGCGGGCTTATGCCGTGCTGATGCTGGCTTAGTTGAGGTTATGGGCACCAATGTCCAAACCGATTTCCGTTTAGCGCGCAGACTGCTAGGAGTAGTACCTCAAGAGCTAGTCTTCGACCCCTTTTTTACGGTGCGCGAAGCATTACGTTTTCAATCAGGCTATTTTGGGCTGCGTAATAATGAGGATTGGATTGATGAAATCATGGCTAATCTTGACCTCACCAGCAAGGCAAATAGTAATATGCGGACGCT
Source organism: uncultured beta proteobacterium (assembly GCA_903918115.1). Classification (GTDB taxonomy): domain Bacteria; phylum Pseudomonadota; class Gammaproteobacteria; order Burkholderiales; family Burkholderiaceae; genus Polynucleobacter. The sequence continues at coordinate 14,176 of CAIXDG010000107.1, read as the reverse complement.
GTCAGGCGGCATGAAACGCCGCGTATTAGTAGCACAAGCCTTAGTCCATCGCCCTCCTGTCATTGTGCTAGATGAACCCACTGCGGGGGTTGATGTCGAGTTGCGCCAGTCCTTATGGCAATTTGTTAGTCGTCTTAACCAAGACGGGCACACCATTGTTTTAACTACCCATTATTTAGAAGAAGCTGAAGCGCTATGTCAGCGCATTGCGATGCTAAAGCAAGGGCAAATTGTGGCCTTAGATACCACCGCGAACTTACTGAACCGCTATGGCGTTACTGCTAAAAGTGGTAGTGCAGACGTCGACCTAGAAGATGTTTTTGTCAATATCATGGCGCGCGATTTAGTATGAAGTCGATTCCCATTACATACGGTAGTGGCTTTCCCACGCTGTTATATAAAGAGGTATTGCGTTTTTATAAAGTCAGTTTTCAGACAGTTGCTGCTCCAGTATTAACGGCCATTCTGTATTTATTGATCTTTGGACAAGTTTTACAAGGCAAAGTCCTGGTCTATGAGCGCATTAGCTATATTGCGTTTTTAGTACCAGGTTTAGTGATGATGAGCTTATTACAAAATGCTTTTGCTAATACTTCGTCCTCGCTCATTCAGTCGAAAATTATGGGTAATTTAATTTTTGTACTTCTAGCACCATTAAGTTCATTTGAGTTTTATGCCGCGTATGTGATTGCCGCAATCGTACGCGGTATCGCAGTAGCATCAGGGGTTTTATTGATCACGATCTGGTTTGTACCGCCGAGTTTTGAATATCCTCTCTGGATCGTGGTATTTGCATTATTGAGCGCAGCGATATTAGGTGGCATGGGATTGATAGCCGGCATTTGGGCCGATAAATATGATCAGCTAGCCGCCTTTCAGAATTTTTTAATTATGCCGGCGACGATGTTATCTGGGGTCTTTTATTCGATTCATAGCTTGCCGCCAGTTTGGCAAATGATTTCGCATTTCAACCCATTCTTTTATATGATTGATGGTTTTCGCTACGGCTTTTTTGGCGTGTCTGATATTTCACCCTGGACTAGCCTCATGATCGTGGGCGGATTCTTTATTGCAGTTTCAGTTCTTGCCCTGCGTTTATTGCAAACGGGTTTCAAATTACGTTATTAAAAATTGACTTGGAATAAATATGTTACCTACACCAGAACAAATTGAGTCTTACATTAAACAGAGTATTACTTGTACTCATTTAATGGTTGAAGGCGATGGCCAACATTTTTATGCCACGATTGTGAGCCCAGATTTTGAAGGTAAGCGCTTGGTTCAGCGCCATCAGCTAGTTTATGCAGCGATGGGAGAGCGCATGAAGGCTGAGGTACACGCACTTTCTATTAAGGCATTTACGCCGACTGAATACCTTGAAAATAAGCAGGCTTAAAAAGCGCCACGATGGATAAGCTACTGATGACTGGTGGTAACCCCTTGCATGGCGAGGTTTTGATCGCTGGCGCAAAAAATGCTGCGCTACCTATTTTGTGTGCTTGTCTATTAACCACTGAACCGATCGAGCTAGAGAATGTGCCCGACCTGCAAGATGTGCGTACCATGCTCAAAATTTTGCAACAAATGGGTGTGACAGTTAGCTTCCCCGAACCCGATAAACGCAGTCGAATAATCTTACAGGCAGCGCATATTCCGCGACCCGAAGCAACCTATGAGATGGTTAAAACCATGCGGGCCTCTATTTTGGTTTTGGGACCTTTGTTAGCCAGAATGCATAGTGCCAAAGTATCTTTGCCCGGCGGTTGCGCAATTGGGGCGCGACCAGTTGATCAGCACATTAAGGGTTTAAGGGCGATGGGCGCAAGCATCAAAATTAAAGGCGGATACATTCAGGCTCAAGCGGAACGACTTGTAGGCACCACGATTTTGACCGACATGATTACGGTGACTGGCACTGAAAATTTATTAATGGCAGCCTGTCTGGCTAAAGGCACCACAATTTTAGAAAATGCAGCACGCGAACCCGAGGTTGGTGATTTGGCTGAATTACTCGTAAAGATGGGAGCCAAGATTTCAGGGCTAGGGACAGATCATCTAGTAATTGAGGGAGTCGAGCAGCTGCATGGGGCGCAACACACCATTCTTCCAGACCGCATCGAAGCAGGTACATTTCTATGTGCTGTCGCCGCTATAGGAGGTGATATTTTGGTAAAGCAATGCCGCCCTGATAATTTAGAGGCCTTGCTCGTGAAGCTTAGCGAGGCGGGCTTAAAAATGGAAATCGGCCCCGATTGGATTAAGGCAAGTATGGCTAGTCGCCCTAAGGCAGTGAGTTTTGCAACCTCCGAATACCCCGCTTTTCCGACCGATATGCAGGCGCAGTTTATGGTCTTAAATGCCTTGGCCAGTGGCGGCGCCACCATGACCGAAACCATTTTTGAAAACCGCTTTATGCATGTGCAAGAACTCAATCGCCTGGGCGCCGATATTGCGATTGATGGCAATACTGCCCTGGCCCAAGGAGTTGAAAGTCTATCTGGCGCCATTGTCATGGCTACCGATTTGCGCGCCTCAGCCAGTTTAGTCATAGCTGGCTTGGCGGCGCAAGGCGAAACCCAAGTTGAGCGTATTTACCATCTCGACCGGGGATACGATCGTATGGAGCAAAAATTGACACAATTAGGCGCGAACATCCAGCGCGTGAAATAATTGCCTAATGAAGTTAACTCTAGCCCTTTCGAAGGGGCGTATCTTCGAAGAATCAATGGCAATCCTCAGTCGGGTTGGAATTCGCCCCTTAGAGGATCCTGAAAAATCACGTAAGCTCATTCTTGAGACTTCGCATGCTGATGTTCGCCTGATTATTGTGCGGGCTGCCGATGTACCTACCTATGTGCAATTTGGCGGAGCCGACTTTGGCGTCGCTGGCTTAGATAGCTTGCTTGAAAAAGGTAGCGAAGGTTTATATGTGCCACTTGATTTAGGCATTGCGCAATGTCGGATGTCGGTTGCAGTCCGCGCTGGCTTTGATTATGCTGCAGCAGTTCAGTCGGGCTCGCGTTTACGTGTTGCTACCAAATATGTGAATTGCGCGCGCGATCACTTTGCCAACAAAGGTGTACATGTTGACACCATTCAGTTATATGGCTCGATGGAGTTAGCACCTTTAGTTGGTTTGGCTGATGCAATCGTCGACTTGGTCTCAACGGGGAATACGTTAAAAGCCAATGGTTTGGTTGAGGTTGAACACATTGCTGATATTAGCGCGCGCTTGATTGTTAATCAGGCCGCGTATAAACGTAAGCGCAGCCAAATACAACCCCTTCTAGACCAATTGCAACCATGAGCGCAAGTGTGAAAATTCAGCGGCTCGAAAGCGGTGCAGCTAATTTTCAGCAAACCCTGCTAGCGAGCCTCTCTATTCCACTTGCGGAGGATGCCGCAATTGATCTGAAGGCAGCAGAAATTATTCTGGCAATTCAAACGCAAGGCGATGAAGCTTTGCTTAGGTACACCAATCAATTTGATCGCTTACAGGTAAAAACCGCCAGTGCCTTAGAAATTCTCCGTAGTGATCTAGAAAAGGCCTATTTACAATTACCAGCAGAACAGTCTCAAGCTTTGCATACTGCAGCCATGCGCATTCGGAGCTATCATGATCAGCAACGCCACCATGCCGGCTGTCAAACCTGGGATTACACCGAAGCCGATGGTACGCGGCTGGGACAAAAAGTGACCCCACTGGATCGAGTAGGTATTTATGTGCCTGGCGGAAAAGCAGCCTATCCATCATCCGTATTAATGAATGCCATTCCAGCCAAAGTGGCCGGTGTGTCTGAAGTCATCATGGTGGTACCAACTCCCGATGGTAGTCGCAATAATTTAGTATTGGCAGCCGCGTGGTTGGCTGGAGTAGATCGGGTTTTTACGATTGGCGGTGCTCAAGCAGTCGCTGCGCTCGCCTATGGCACAGCTACGATTCCTGCGGTCGATAAAATTGTTGGACCCGGCAATGCCTATGTTGCTGCCGCAAAGCGTAGGGTGTTTGGTAAGGTTGGTATCGATATGATTGCAGGGCCTTCAGAAATTTTAATTATTTGTGATGGCACTAGTAATCCCGATTGGGTCGCAATGGATTTATTTTCACAAGCAGAGCATGATGAGCTTGCCCAATCCATCTTAGTTTGTCCTGATGTCAATTTTTTAAATCAAGTCGATGCGAGTATGCAAAGACTCTTGCCGGAAATGCCGCGCCAAGAGGTGATTCGTGCATCTTTATCGAAGCGGGCATTGTTCATTCAGGTAAATGATCTGCAGCAGGCTTGTGAAATTGCTAACACCATAGCACCTGAGCATTTAGAAATTTGTGCACAAGATGCGCGGCAATGGGCCGAGTTGATTCGCCACGCTGGCGCCATCTTTATGGGTAACTACACTAGTGAATCGTTGGGCGATTATTGTGCGGGGCCAAACCATGTATTACCAACGGCTCGAACGGCACGCTTTTCTTCGCCATTAGGTGTCTACGATTTCATCAAACGGTCGAGCATGATTGAAGTAAGCGAAGCCGGGGCGCAAACCCTAGGGCAAATCGCCAGCACCCTCGCCCACGGCGAAGGCTTGCAAGCCCATGCTCGCGCCGCAGAAATGCGCATCAAAAAATTCAGTGCTTAGCGCCGAATAAATACTAAATAATTTCTTGTAATGCTTGAATGAGTTCAGAGTTTTGCTCGTCCGTGCCAATCGTAATGCGCAAATAATCGGCGATGCGCGGTAAATTAAAGTGCCGCACGACGATCCCTCTGGCCCTTAGAGTTTGATATAACTGCACGCCAGTATGTTGAGGGTGGCGGGTAAAAACAAAATTGGCAGTCGAGGGAATCGTATTGAAGCCCAGTCGATCAAGGGCAGTAATTAATACTTGGCGGGTAGCAATCACTTTAGCGGATATCGCTTCTAAATAGTTTTGATCGGCAATCGCTGCGCGGGCACCAGCTTGCGCTAAACGTCCCAAGGGATAGGAATTAAAACTATTTTTCACCCGTTCTAGGGCCTCAATTAGGCGCGGATGACCCATGGCAAAACCCACCCGCAAACCTGCCAAGGCACGGGATTTTGAGAGCGTCTGAATCACTAATACATTTTCTGGGCAGGAGTCCCCTTGCAAGAGTGGCACGCACGATTCAGTACCGTAATCGACATAGGCCTCATCAATCACGATGACTGAATTAGGATTAGTTTGGATGAGGCCAGCAATAGCTTTGCTTGCCAAGGCACGCCCTGTGGGTGCATTGGGGTTGGGAAAAATAATCCCGCCATTTGGTTTGGCATAGTCCGCGAGGCAAATTTCAAAATTACTGCCCAAGGGAATGGTTTGTGCCTGAATGCCAAACAGTTTGCAGTACACCGGGTAAAAACTATACGTAATATCTGGAAATAAGACGGCTTGCTCATGCTTCAAAAGACCTAAAAAAACATGTGCCAAGACTTCATCAGAACCATTCCCTAGAAAAATTTGGTCTACCGCCAAGCCGTATTGCTGGGCAATGATTTGTTTTAATTCGAAACCACTGGGGTCGGGATACAGCCGCAAATCAGGCGTATTTTGCTCGGCAATGGCGGCGAGCACCAGAGGCGAAGGTCCATAAGGGCTTTCATTGGTATTTAGCTTTAGCAGCCGCTTCAATTGAGGCTGCTCACCTGGCACATAGGGGGTAAGGGTGTGAACTACAGGGCTCCAAAAGCGACTCATGAGTATAGGGGTAGTGTTGGGGAAGTGAGAATGATATTATGAGTCTTCAATTAATACTTCGCCTTCCGGCGCACTGAAGCATGCGGCAAGCCGACGTTACACGCAACACCTCAGAAACAAAAATCCACATTGTGCTCAATCTGGATGGTACTGGACAGGCCGAATTAGCCTCTGGCGTTCCTTTTCTTGATCACATGCTCGATCAAATTGCGCGCCACGGCATGATTGATTTAAAGGTCAGCGCGAATGGCGATACCCATATTGACGATCACCATACTGTCGAAGATGTCGGCATCGCTTTGGGACAGGCGATTGCTAAAGCGGTCGGCGATAAAACTGGTATTACCCGTTATGGCTATGCTTACGTGCCTTTGGATGAGACGCTGTCAAGAGTAGTGATCGATTTTTCTGGACGTCCGGGCCTTGAGTTTAATGTGCCATTTACCCGGGCGCGGGTGGGCGATTTTGATGTCGATTTAAGTATTGAATTTTTCCGTGGTTTTGTTAATCATGCTGGAGTAACTTTGCATATTGATAATTTACGCGGTGTGAATGCGCACCATCAAATCGAAACGGTATTCAAGGCGTTTGGTCGTGCTTTGCGCATGGCCTTAACGATTGATCCGCGCGCCCCCAGTCTTGTTCCATCCACCAAGGGAAGTCTGTAATTATTTTCAAACCAGTTGAGAATAGCAAGATGGACCCTTTAAAACCAAAAACTGAAGGCCGCTTTGGCACAACATATTGCCATCGTTGATTACGGCATGGGAAATTTGCGCTCGGTTTATCAGGCGCTTAAGCAAGTGGCGCCCAATACCGAAATTGTAATCGCACGCACCGCTGCCGAAATTCAGCAAGCTCAACGGGTAGTTCTGCCTGGGCAAGGAGCAATGCCCGATTGCATGAAGCATTTGCAGGTCTCTGGTTTGCTTGAGGCAGTATTAAGTGCTGCAAAAACCAAACCCCTATTAGGTATTTGTGTTGGCGAACAGATGCTCTTTGACAGCAGTGCAGAATCAGCTTCAGTAACGGCGACGCCCTGTTTGGGATTAATTTCTGGTACGGTCGAACGCTTTTCTTTGGCTGGTCGGTTACAGGCTGATGGCGCTGAATTTAAAGTCCCCCACATGGGTTGGAATCAAGTGCGGCAGGATAAGCCCCACTTTCTTTGGACTGGGATACCCGACCTCAGCAATTTTTATTTTGTCCATAGCTTTTATGCAGTGCCTACCCGCCGCGAAGATACCGTTGGGTCAACTGAATATGGCGCATGGTTTACTTCTGCCGTGGCGCGCGATAATATTTTCGCGACGCAATTTCACCCGGAAAAAAGTGCAGAATACGGGTTAATGTTGTATCGTAATTTTGTCGCTTGGCAACCTTAGATTAACTACCTATGTCGATTTTATTATGCTGCTAATTCCTGCAATTGATATCAAAGATGGGCAATGTGTTCGTTTAGAGCAAGGTGACATGGAGCGTGCCACCGTTTTTTCTGCTGACCCAGCAGCGATGGCAAAACACTGGATTTCCAAAGGCGCACGGCGCTTACATTTAGTCGATTTAAATGGTGCCTTTGCGGGAAAGCCTAAAAATGAATTAGCGATCAAGGCGATCTTAAAAGCCGTGGGCGACGAGATACCCGTGCAGCTCGGTGGTGGTATTCGCGATTTAGAAACCATCGAACGGCTCTTAGATGATGGGATTAAAACCATCATTATTGGTACGGCTGCAGTTAAAAACCCAGGATTTTTACAAGACGCCTGCACTGCATTTAGTGGCCATATTATGGTCGGCATCGATGCGCGCGATGGCAAGGTTGCTACCGATGGTTGGAGCAAGCTAACGGGCCATGAGGTAATTGATCTGGGTAAGAAATTTGAAGACTATGGAGTAGAGGCGATTATCTATACGGATATTGGTCGTGATGGCATGTTACAAGGCATTAATCTCGAAGCGACTTTAAAGTTGGCGCAAGCCGTGCGCATTCCCGTCATCGCTAGCGGAGGGTTGTCTAGTAACGCGGATATCGATGCCTTGTGTGCGATTGAAAACGAAGGTGTCATGGGGGTGATCGCCGGTCGCTCAATCTATTCAGGCGATTTAGATTTAACAGTAGCGCAGCAATATGCCGACCAGTTAACTGAAAAATTGCGCCAAGCCTAGCCATGATTAGCTTAGGCGAGCGCGCTAAATGATCACGATAAAAAATGAAATTCTCCTGATGTTGGCTATTGATGTTAACTAAGCGCATCATTCCATGCCTGGATGTCACTGCAGGTCGAGTGGTGAAGGGAGTGAATTTTATTGGTTTACGTGACGCTGGCGATCCACTTGAAATTGCCCAACGTTACAACGATCAAGGTGCCGATGAACTCACTTTTTTGGATATTACGGCAACTTCAGATGGGCGAGATTTATTGTTGCCAATTATTGAAGCCGTAGCGGCCAAGGTATTTATACCGCTCACCGTTGGCGGTGGCGTGCGTACTGTTCAAGATGTACGCCGCTTGTTAAATGCAGGCGCCGATAAAGTCAGCATAAATTCATCAGCAGTTAATCGCCCGCAATTGATTTCCGAAGCTGCCGCATATTACGGCTCGCAATGTATCGTGGTTGCCATTGATGCCAAACAAACCGGCCCTGGATTCTGGGAAGTATTTACCCATGGAGGGCGTACCGCAACCGGAATGGATGCAGTAGCTTGGGCCGCTGAAGTTAGCCAACGCGGCGCCGGTGAAATTTTGCTCACCAGCATGAATCGGGATGGCACCCAAGATGGCTTTGATCTTGAATTAACGGCGGCTGTGAGTAAGGCAGTGTCGATTCCCGTGATCGCTTCAGGTGGAGTTGGAAATTTACAGCACTTAGTTGATGGCATTATCAAAGGTCATGCGGATGCCGTGCTAGCTGCAAGTATTTTTCATTATGGCGATTACACGGTGAAACAAGCCAAAGAATATTTGGCCAGTAAGGGCATTGCCGTAAGGTAATGAGGAAATAAGTCAAAATAGCCTTTATGACTGCATTTATACCCACACCGAATTTGCAAAGCGGCCCTTGGCTGGAGCAAATTCAATGGAATCAGCAAGGCCTGGTGCCCGTTATTGCGCAAGAAGTTGGCTCGGGCGATGTCTTAATGATGGCTTGGATGAACCGCGAGGCTTTATTAACTAGTCTGCGCTTGGGCCAGGCGGTGTACTGGTCACGCTCACGTAATCAGCTGTGGCACAAGGGCGCAGAATCTGGTCACACCCAAACCATAGAGGCTATTGGCCTTGATTGCGATGGCGACACCCTCTTATTGCAGGTGATCCAAAAAGATCATATTGCTTGCCATACCGGGGCCCACAGTTGTTTTTTCCAAACCTGGGATGCCGCCAGCGCTAGCTGGCTGAACACCAGCATAAAATGAGCAAATGACTCCAGCAAGTAAAAAAAATTCGCACCCTGCGAATCCAGACGCTGTATTAGCCCATTTGGCTGATGTCGTTGAGCAGCGCCGTGCTGCTTTGCAAAACGGCACCGCAGACTCGAGTAATTCGTATATTGCCGCCCTATTTACCAAGGGCGACGATGCCATTTTGAAAAAAATTGGCGAAGAGGCTACTGAAACCGTGATGGCAGCAAAAGATTCGCGGCAGGCTAATTTGAGCCCCGCAAAGCAAGCACTTTTGGTTGGAGAAATGGCTGATTTATGGTTCCATTGCCTAGTCGCACTAGCGCAATTTAATCTCCGACCCGAGGACGTATTGGCTGAGCTTACCCGACGCGAAGGGATTTCAGGTATAGCTGAAAAAGCGGGTCGAAAAGCCGTATGAGCGTTTTAAGTCATGATCCCGATTGTTTATTTTGCAAAATTATTGCCGGGATAATTCCGGCACGGAAAATCTATGAGGATGAGGAAATTCTCGCTTTTCACGATATTAAGCCAGCAGCCCCGGTTCATTTTCTAATGATTCCTAAAAAGCATTTGCCGATGCTAGCCTCGGCAACAAACATTGACGCGCCATTGCTGGGTAGAATGATGGCATTAGCCCCCCGTCTTGCTCAAGAACAAGGCTGTCGACCGGGTCAAGATGGCGGCTTTCGTTTAATGGTCAATAATGGCGCAGATGGCGGACAAGAAGTCTATCACCTCCATTTGCATGTCATGGGTGGTGAGCGGCCCTGGAAAAAGTAAGCAAGCTGATTTGAGTTAAGGAGAAAAAAATGGGTTCATTTAGCATTTGGCACTGGTTAATTGTGTTGGTTATTGTGATGCTGGTGTTTGGCACCAAAAAATTACGTAATATTGGTACAGATTTAGGCGGCGCAGTGAAAGGCTTTAAAGATGGCATGAAAACTAGCGAAGAAGCTAAAACCGAACAAATTCCCCAGCAGACCGCTAATGCCACAGAAAAAACGGTTGACGTGCAAGCTAAAGATTTGAATAAATAGTTTTCATGATCGACTCTAAATGATTGATTTAGGCGTTTCTAAGCTCGCCTTGATTGCGGTGGTGGCGTTGGTAGTAGTTGGCCCTGAACGTTTGCCTAAAGTGGCGCGGATGGCGGGCAATTTGTTTGGGCGCGCACAACGCTACATGGCCGAAGTTCGCAGTGAAGTTAATCGGCAAATTGAATTAGATGAATTTAAAAAATTGCGTGAAGAAAGTACTGCGGCAATTAAAGATGTGGAAAGTAGTTTGAACTCTACTTTCACCGAAGCAGGCACCCATTTAAGTGATCAAGCCGATAGCTACGACTATTCCACTAGCAGTAATACTTATCCCGTTGGCTTACAAATAGATGAAAATAAAGTATTTCGCGATAGCTTGCGTCAAGGCCGTTCAAGCTGGCGAGTCCGCCAAGCTGCACGACCCCTTTGGTACAAACATGCTTCGGGAGTGCGACTGCGAGTACAGTCAGGCGCAGCACGTATGAAGCGCTTTCGTCATACCGCCTCGCAATAATGTTGAGGCTAAGCCATGACTGATCCAGGTACGCAGGACAATACCCAACAAGCAAATACGAATTCAGATAATGCTTCTCCAGCCAGTGAGGGCTTGCAAGAAACGTTTATTTCGCATTTAGTTGAGTTGCGGGATCGCATTATTAAAGCAGCGCTTGCGATCATCATTATTTTTATGGGTTTGGTGTATTGGGCGCCGGAAATTTTTCACTTATTTGCCCAACCCTTATTAACCGCTTTACCCAGCGGTGGAAAAATGATTGTGACCGATATTACCGGTTCCTTTTTTGTGCCCATGAAAGTTACGATGCTCGTTGCATTTGTCATTGCCCTGCCAGTAGTGATGTATCAATTATGGGCGTTTATTGCCCCCGGGCTCTATACACACGAACGCCGTTTAATCGTGCCCTTGGTGGTCAGTAGTTATTCATTATTTATTATTGGTATGTCGTTTGCCTACTTTTTGGTCTTCCCCACCGTCTTTAAATTCATGGCGCACTACAACGCTCCCCTTGGTGCTGAGATGCTGACCGACATCGATAACTATTTAAGTTTCGCGATGACGACTTTCTTAGCCTTTGGTATTACCTTTGAAGTTCCTGTGGTCGTCGTTGTTTTAGTACGCATGGGTGTTGTTCCGCTGGCTAAGCTACGAGAAATCCGTCCTTACGTGATTGTCGGTGCATTTGTGATCGCTGCGGTCGTCACACCACCCGATATTTTGTCGCAATTGTTATTAGCAGTGCCTATGTCACTGCTTTATGAGCTCGGATTATTTATTGCGCGCTTTTATGAAAAAAAACCGACTGCGGTGAGCGATGACGAGGTCGTTGGCGGTGCCCCAACGAATTCTTAACGTTGCGATAATTTAAATTTGTTGCTGGAGACCCTGACTTTTAATCGGCGACTTCTTGCCGGCTAATTGTGGCCCAAAATTTTGCGTCAACCATTGACTTAAGCGTTCAAAGCGATAACGCCGCTGGCGTAAATTTCCTTCTCCAGGGGCTAAAAACTCAGCATCGTTGGGTTCGCGAATGGTGGCTAATTGCTCCACTGCTTTGCTGGCAGCAAAAAGGCAACGGCGTTGTTGTGTGGTTTCAATTTGGGTTAAGCGGGGCAAAATTTTTGGCAATTCCCAGCGCACATCAACTACCACACAATGTTCAAGCTGGAGCTGATCAATTTCTGCCAGCAGCAATTCCGTTTTGCTAAAGTTAAATTGGTTGGCAATCACAATACGGTGACACATGAGTATCCAGCCCCCATTCAACTGATGATCGCTATGTCGGGCTAAGGCAAGCTCAGCGCATTGGGCTAATGCATACCAAGCGTTTTCGGCTGGATTGGGACAGCTCAGTAAAATTTTCATCAATAGCACGTGTGCCTCGACAATACCTTGTTGATGTGCTTGCCAGGCCCAATAAGAGGCTTGTAAGCCCGTGACTTTTTCCTCCAGCTTATCGCGTTTACGCCATAAGTTTGCTGCTTTGCGAAATTGGGCTTCTGCGTGCCCTAAGTCAGCTGCGCGATCAAAACAGCGATCACTTTCTTGGGCGCTATATCCCGAAAATTGTGGCCGCCGATAAATTTCACCAAGCGCGTACCAAGCTTGTGGATCTCCGTCTTTGCCGGCCAACTCCAGCCAATGGACCGCTTTTTTCAGGGGCGCATTCGACTTACTCGAACCATTCTTTTTTTCAGTATGCGTTTTGGGCTGGGCTAGACGTAAACCTAGAGTTAGCTTCGCTGTGGTTAGTCCTAACTCAGCTGCTTGTTGCAGTGCCGACTCATCTTGACTCGATAGCCAGTTATTCCAAAGTGAAGTGAGCAATTCATTTTTAGGTTGCAATTGAATTAACAGGTCTTTTGCCTTGTTTGCCAAAAAACTTTCCTCAGTGGCAATGACTTCTAAATAGTGTTTGCATTGCGTTTGTAGTTTTGCGAAGCTCTCATCATCACAAAGTAGCTGTTTACTTAACCAAGCAGCCAGTTGTTCTTGTAGGTCCAGTTGTTTGGGGTTTAACAATAAATTTGCTAATTGCCAGCGGGCCTCACTATTTCCCTCATCTGCCAACGCCCAAAAACGATCCCAAGCAAAATGGAATGATGGAGAGCCAAAAGTTGCGGCCAGCGGAATTTGTACCAATTGGGCAAAAAGTGCACTTAGGGGGTTACTCGGCGTATGGCCTTGCAAGTCAGCTGCACCGTTTTTACTCAGAGTAGCGAAGTAGGCCTTTTCAAGCCAAACTAAGGCATTATTGGGTTGAATTGGGGTGTTAAAATGACCCTGTAGATAAATGGCAGCTAATTCTTGTTGCGCAAAAACATCACCCTGACGGGCAGAACGCAGGATTTTCAGGAATTCGCGACTTGCCATCTGACAATTTTGGCATCTAAATGGCCTAAATACCCTAAAAACAGCGTCATGTTGTCGAGATACAACAAAGAAAACCAAAAAACTCCCTTTTCACAAGCAAAAAGCGGGGGTATCTGCCCTCAAGCTAAGTCGGTAGAGGCAAAAGGCTGATACTTCATGAGTCCCGAATTTTTATGGGCGCATTCTTACTTTATGGAGATTTACGAATGAAAAAATCGCTATTTGCACTTGCCGCTCTCGGCGCTTTTGCTGGTGCTGCTTCTGCCCAGTCAAGCGTGACCGTGTACGGTGTAGTTGACGTTGGTTACCTTAATCAAAAGGCTACTGGCGCAGCTTCTAACGCTGCTGGCACTGTTGCACCATCAGGCCAAACTAACAGTTCTATTTTCGGTAACTCGATGGAACAGACCAGCCGTTTAGGCTTTAAAGGTACTGAAGATTTAGGCGGCGGAATGATTGCCTTCTTCACTTTAGAGACCGATATGCAGCCTACTAACGCGTCTATGTCGTCATGGCAGACTCGTCAAGGCTTTGGTGGTGTTGGTAAAGCAGGCGTAGGTCAGTTTGCTTTCGGTACTCAATACACCCCAATGTTTAACCAAATTGCCGCAACTGACGTTGGTAATACCAACAACATGCCTGGTTCAGCTGTTTACCCAACTACAAACTCGGGTAATAGCGTTAGAGCCAACGGCTACGGCGATGCATCTGGTGTTGGTGGTCAATCTTCTGGTGTAACAGTTCGTACGCAATCCACCTTGTCAGCTCAAACAGCAACGTTTGCTGGTTTCAAGGTTGCTGCTAACTACACTTTAAGAAACGACACAGTTACAACTAACTACCAAGGTACTACTGCTAACGCTAAACAGAATATTGTTCCTATTACGAACAACTACTCTGGTTGGGGTTTATCTGCCGATTACACATGGCAAAAGCTGTATGTTGGTATCGCTTATCAAGCATACAAATCAAACAACGAAGGTCAGGGTCCAGCTACGACAACATCAGCTAACTCAGTATCAACCTTGGCTACACCTACTCCTGCAGCTTGGACTGGTGCCGCTGGTGGTACAAACACCCAAGACAACCAATACTACGGTGCTGCTACGTATGACTTTGGTATCTTGAAAGGT
>CAIXDG010000106.1 GCA_903918115.1 uncultured beta proteobacterium | reverse complement strand
GGCCGGCGAAGATAATCGTAACGTCGCGAGAATGAGCGCTTTGCTTGCTGGTTTATCCCCGAGTATTCCTGGCGCAACGATTAATCGCCTCTGTGGCTCAGGCATGGATGCAGTTGGTACGGCAGCAAGGGCTATTGCGTCGGGAGAAGCTGAACTCATGATTGCCGGGGGCGTCGAAAGTATGAGTAGAGCGCCCTTTGTAATGCCCAAAGCAGAGTCTGCTTTTTCAAGAGCCAACTCAATTCAAGATACGACAATTGGCTGGAGATTAATTAATCCCCGCATGAAGCAAGCCTATGGCGTAGATTCAATGCCGGAGACCGCAGAAAATGTGGCAGACGACTTTAAAATTAAGCGGGCTGATCAAGATCAGATGGCCCTACGCAGTCAAAATAAAGCAGCAGCCTCTCAAGCAAGTGGGCGCCTCGCAAAAGAAATTACTCCGGTTGTTATTCAGCAAAAAAAAGGCGATCCCATTGTTATCTCTGCCGATGAACATCCCCGCGCGACAACATTAGAAGCGCTTGGCAAGCTAAAGCCCATCGTTCGTCCTGATGGCACGGTTACCGCAGGCAATGCATCGGGGGTAAATGACGGAGCTTGTGCCCTCCTTCTTGCTGGTGAAGAGGCGCTAAAAAAATATGGGCTCAAAGCCAGAGCCAAAATTCTTGGCATGGCTACAGCTGGAGTAGAGCCACGCATTATGGGTATTGGTCCAGCCCCAGCAACGCAAAAATTACTTAAACGCTTGGGGCTCACGATTGATCAAATGGATGTCATCGAACTAAACGAGGCTTTTGCTGCACAAGGTCTTGCGGTACTACGGGAACTGGGCGTTGCTGATGATGATGCACGCGTTAATCCGAATGGTGGTGCTATTGCCTTAGGGCATCCTTTAGGAATGAGTGGTGCACGTTTAATTACTACTGCCCTAGTTGAACTCGAAGAAAAAAAATTACGTTATGCGCTTTGTACTATGTGTATTGGCGTCGGCCAAGGCATTGCATTAGTGATCGAACGGGTTTAACGGAGTTGCCTAATCAAAGACTTAAGATTTACTCCAATCGCCAATTAATTTTTCAAATAAAAGCGTGCCCTCTGTTATTTTGCTGGTAAAGCAATACTCATTAGTTTGGTGTGCCATCTCGGGCTGACCAGGGCCTAAAATTACCGTAGGCGGGTCACCGATAGGTATTTTTAATGCAGATGCATCGGTAAAGTAAGAAACTGTTTTGACTAAAGGTGTCTGCCCATTCATTTCCGCGCAGCATGTAAATACACGCTGAACCCATGGATCGGATGCTGGGGTATGAAAAGACTCGATGTCTAAAATTGTTTCAAGTTTGATATCTGCACCCAGTCGCTTGCAAAGGCAACCATAAATATGGCGATGATTTTGTCCAGCAACGGTGCGAATATCGATCGTCATTTCAGCGGCATCAGGAACAGAATTGATATTTAATCCCGCACTAGCGGTGCCCACATTTAGCGTAGCTTGCCCCATTAATGGATGAGGCTCATTATCAAACTCAAAACGCTCTAGCTCTAATGCGCCCCGTGCTAATTTATAAAAAGCATTATCGCCACGCTCCGGCATTGAACCATGGGCAGTTTTACCTTCGGCTCGCGCGCGCAGCCAAAATGCGCCCTTATGGCCAATCAACGGCTCATTAGCAGTAGGCTCTGCTACGATAAAACACCCTACTGGCCCGATAAAATCGAGTGCCTTTTGTTGCGATGCTATATAAAATGCACCCTCACAACCAATTTCTTCGCCGGCGGTAATAATTAAGCGAATACCGCCCGACTTTTTTGCTTGTCCTGCGGTATTGATGGCGGCGATAACAAATGCGGCTAAGCCACTTTTCATATCACTAGATCCGCGTCCATATAATTTGCCGTCGACAATTTCAGCACTAAAAGCATCGCGGCCCCATTCACGCGTTCCTAAAGGCACCACATCCATATGCCCTGTAAAACAAATTGGTAGTTGTTCTTTGTTTTCGCCAATAATTCTGGCGAGTAAACTGGTGCGTCTAGGGGCAAAGCTGACGCGTTGACATTCAAATCCGGCTTTGCTCAATAGACCCTCTAATACATCGCAAACGATATCCTCATGCCCTGGTGGATTAATTGTATTTAAACGAATTAATTGTTGGGTTAAAAGGATGGGGTCATTTAGCAAGTCTACTGGCATATAAATCCTTAAGCATCTACTTTAAAAATGCTGATTTTGTTCTTAGTGGATAAATCATATACTGACTTTTAGTTATCTCTTTAAGTCCTCAATTTTACTTTGACTCAGTAATTTCTCAAAAGTCGATTTTTCAAACACCCAAAACAGTGATTAAATAATTTGCTGCATCTCCCCGGTCGCTGAGATCAAATAAGCTTCAACCACTTTATCTGGCCGAATTCGAGTAAGTTCTTGCGCATAATTATCTAACTGTGCGCGATATTGATCTGCTTTGGCCTGGGTTTGCGTATGCACTGCCGCTGGAATTGTCAGCTTAAAATCAAGTATGACTAAACGATCGGGAAATTCTACTAAGCGGTCGAGACGAAAATTTTTACCGCTCGCGCTGACAAGGTCTAGTTCATTCCATGCAGCAATCCAATCGCCAGCAGTGAGATAAGGCTTAAGTGCCGGAGCATTCAAAACAGTTTTGGCACGCTCGAGCGCGAGAGATGCCAGATCCTTATCAATATTGAACCAAACAGCAAGCTCTTGTACATGGGGCAAGGAGGCGGGAGAAACGCCAGTTTGCATACAGGCTATCTCCATAAGCCGATGAAAATGCTTGCCCTGCTCCAGAATATCCGGATTCAAGTCGGCCTCATATCCTGCAGAAGCAAAAGCATCTAAAACAATACCCTCTTCAATCTTGCCAATTAACTGCTGTTGATGAACTTTGGCTGCCTCCCACGTGATTTGGAAATCATCGATTGAAAATGCAACCCCGGCTTGATTTTTTTCTGGCGGGATATTTTTTTGGCTTATACCCATATCTCCTTTTACTGGGGCTAATAAAGTCTCCTCAAGCAAAGGTAAATTCCCTTGAAGAGCCCTGCTGTACCACGATTTTTCGTCTACACCTAAGTCATTGCCTTTTGAATGTGCAACCCCACTAATCCATAGGCCCTGTTTGGCGCGGGTCATCGCTACATAGAGTAAGTTCCAATTTTCATTTTTAGCAATTGCTAATTCATTGTCACGAATTTCGCTACGGGGACTAGTTAAAGTATCTAAGGTATACATTGATAAATGACGCGGACTACTTTCATTGGCAGGCCAATCTAGCAATACGCCCCGATGCTCATGTATTCCTGCAGTGTGGTTTGCATCAAGCACCATCACGAACGGTGCCTCTAGCCCTTTAGCGCCGTGAATCGTCATTAAGCGTACCCGTTGATGACGCTCCTCCTCCAACATGTCATTCAGTGCATCGGTTTCCCCAATGCTGAAGTCAACCTCACCCTCATCAGGCGTTTCATCGTCGTCGCCCCGTCGTTGCAAATTTATTTCGGCAATAAATTGACTTAAGCTTGGATATCGACCCCCGTCTAGATTTAGTGCAACGTTCATAAATGCATCTAAATTAGCAAGTACTTGGGGGCGATCAATCGTTTTTGATGTCTGAGCGTAGCGCATCCGCAGATCCCGCTCATGAAAAATACAATCGAGTAAATCATGCACTGGCAAGCGCTCGCCTAATATTCGCCAATGTTCTAAATAACGTGCAGCCTGCTGAATCTCATGATCATCAGAATGTTGTAAGGCATCCCACCATGAGCGATATGTTTGCCCAGCCATCGCGCTAGCTAATAATTGCATTTGCGCTTCACTAAAGTTAAAAAGTGGGCTACGCAATACTTGGGCTAGCGGTAAATCATGCCGAGGCGTTACCAAAATAGTCAGCAAGGCGATTAAGTCATCCACCTCGAGGGTATTCAGTAGGCCCCCAAGGCGAGAGCTTTCGAAAGCAAATCCCGCTTCACGTAGCGCGAGTTCAAATTGCGGGATATATTTACGCCGCTTTACGAGTATTAAAAAATCGCTGGGTTGCGGTTTTCGCCAAATGGGACTACCACTATCCGTGTCCAAAACCATCCGGGTTTGCATCACATGATGAATCAGCGCGGCAATTCTCTTTCCCTCGGTATAACGCTGCAGAACATCAGCGGTTTGCCGAACATCAACAATTGCCTCATCAAACGCACTACCCTGCCGAGGCGAAACGACATTAACATCTTGCGGAATTAAGGGTAACAATACTGCCTCACCCTGAAGTGAATAGGGCATCTTTAAAATAGCTTCAGCTTGCTTGCTGACCTCATCCAACTGAATGGGTGGTGCTTTCCAAGTCGTGGTTTGACTAACAAATGGATAGCTATCAGGCAACTGTTCGCCTGCAAAAATAGCATTAACCGCCTTATTCACTTTCATGGCATTACGCCGAGTACTATTTTGATTTAAGGTCACCGCCTTTAATTCTTGCTGCAGAAAATTTTCAGCCTCCTGAAACAATCTAGGATCAGCGCGACGAAACCGATAAATCGATTGCTTAGGATCGCCAACAATAAAAACACTGGGCTTCGATTCATCATGGCCATACCCGTCAAGCCATGAACGCAAAATTTGCCATTGCAAGGGATTAGTATCTTGGAACTCATCGACTAAAATATGTTTATATTTAGCATCTAAACGGGCCTGTAAATAAGCTGCGTTAACTGCGTGGTTCATGAGTCGGCTGACGTCAATTTCCAAATCATCAAAGTCCCGCACACGCAATGCTTCTTTACTTTGTTTTAGATGTTCCATCATTGCTGCGCTCATTGCAAACCAGGCTTGATTTAACGCATACGCAACTTGATCTTTTTGCCATTCAATATATGCAACAAGCGCTTCACCCCAAGATTGTTTAAATGCAACATGCTCAGCCTCTGGAAGTTTTTCGCGCTTGAGAAATTTACTTAGCTCGCCTGCGACTTTATTATTTGCTTGGCGATAGCCCCCATTTAGATTAAGAAAAATATTCTGCCATGATGAAATAATGTCCATTACATCACCATCCCGAGACTTGCAATTAATTGCCGCCTGTACAGCAGAGACATATTCGCGCTCTGTGGCATTGCTATTGCTGAAATAGTGCAGCAGTAACTCTAAATCTGCTTTGATATGAGGTGCATTCCAAAGGGCTAAAAGTGGGTTAGGTTTTTTTACCATTGGCAAGTCTTGCTCTAACTGCTGTAAAGGCGTAAGACCCTTTTGTGCACATGCTGCAGCGTAGAAAGCCCAAGCGCCTCTTTGTTTAAAGAGGCTGTAATGGCCTAATAAAAATTGCTGGGTCTCATGCGCGCCTAAATGCGCCAAGAGTACGTCATAATGATTTTTTAAAGTGACGGGTAAATCCCCCCACCAATCGTCAAGACACTCTGCCTGCAAACGCTTGCTATCTTCACGCAAACTAAAGCCCGGCTGAATTCCTGTAGAAATTGGTGCGGCACCTAATAGCCTCCCAAACCAGCCATGAAAAGTATCAATCACAATCCCTTGCGGACTAGCTAAAACCTTGGCGTATAAAGCCCTTGCTTCTGGTAATGCAGTACTAGCTTGTGCTGCACTTAAGCCCCGCTTTGTCAGCTCATCAAGTAATTGCGTATCACTAGCTTCGGCGAATTGTGCGAGCAAACCATACAGGCGAGCGCGCATTTCTTGTGCGGCTTTGCGGGTAAAAGTTAAGGCTAAAATTTCATGCGGTTTCGTACCAGCCAGCAGCAAACGTACCATGCGGGCTACTAATAACCAAGTTTTCCCGCTACCAGCACAAGCTGAAACCACTACGCTGCGATGAGGATCGCAAGCAAGCGCAACATCAAATTGGGCTGGCGAATCGGAGTTTATCTGGCTCACCATACCCCCTTACGACAGACGCCGCGTGCTTCGCAATACAAGCACACCCCATCAGGGGCAAATGCGGTCAGCTTCGCGCCCGACCATAGCTGAGTCAAATCTTCAGTGAGTTGCTCATTAAACTCAGTCATGAGTTCAGGCATTTGCTCGAGTGTTAACGCGCGTTCAACATCTGCTTGCCCGGCTTTAATTGCTGGTCTTAAAGCAACCCAGGCGGCAAGATTAACCTGATGCGCAGGAAACAGCTGACTTTCATTAGCGCCGCGCGCATAAATTAACAGCTGGGGATCTTCTAAAATACCTTCAGCGCGTGAAATAATTTTATCCAGACGCTGATGCTTATAGTCAATCACTTCGGCACTTTGGTTATGGGTATTGATATCGAACCGATCTGCGCGGCCCTCAATGCGCATCGTCCGCTCAATGCCATTGCTATCTTGAAAAAATAAATCAAAGCCGACTGGAGTCTCGGCATTCATAAAATGCCAGCCATTCGCTTCGCGCCCTAATTGCCATTCAACAAAACTGGGAATTTGTTTTTGCCAATCGCGCAATACCCCCAAAACTCTAGCATCACCATCAATTAAACGCTTAAAAACGTGCTCTGAAATTTGCGCTAAATTCTGCTGCATCCATAGGCGTCGAGCTACCAGATTCTCTGTGAGATCAAGATGGGATTGCATCTCAGCACTTTTAAGTGCGTCATAAAATTGCCGCAACACCTTATGTAAAGTTTGGCCTGCTAAAGAAGCGTCAAACCCTTCATCAAAATCACGCAATTTCCTCAGGTTCAATAAACTACGAACATAATAGCGATAGGGACAATCTCGCAGTGCACGATAAGCACTGGGGCTCATCGACAACGGCATGGGTAACTCAGCGCCAATCGTCGCACTAGCCCTCCGCAGAGGCTGTGTTTTGCCTGTTCGTAGCGTTGCGCTTGCCGGCTGAACGTGCCAAAGCGGAAATTCTAGCTGTAATCGCTGAATCCAGGGTGAAGGGCGCAATGGTTCTGCTTGATTCGTTTTACTTTGCCACAATAAATCCACCTGGGGGCAACTCATTAATAATTGCGATAAATCTTTTGCCTGTTGAATATATTGCGCAGCAATCGTTGAGCTCTTCAGAAAATAATTGAGTGCCTCTGAAAAAAATAAAGGCGGCTCTGCATAGGCAGGCAGTTGCTGCTCATCGCAACCTATTACCACTACTGCATCGAATTGACGTAGGCGGGTAGAACTTAAAGGCAAAATACTAAGACTAGCGGCTGCTTCGTTACCAGACTCTTCATAAGCAGCTTCTTCAATTGCTGTTTTTAATAAACTTAACCATTCACTCAAGCGCATTTTTTGATTTTTATAATCGCTTGAACCCAAATCAAAGCTCTGTATAACCTTTAATAATTGTTGACCTGCAGAATCTTGCTCTAAGCCTTTAGCCATTCCTAGCATTTCTAAATCTGCATTCAGCGTTTCATAAGCAGTTGCACACGTCAACTTTAATTTCTGCCATGCATTTAAACGTCCACGAATACATTGCACCAGTTGCAATAGGAGGGGGTTTGGCCCCGTTACTGACGCATACGGCGACACCCCTTCAATTGCCAAATAAAATGTTTCCCACCCTGCTTGTGCTTGTCGTGCAATGAAGAGGTCTTCTAGCTCGGCTACTAAGCCCGCACAAATCTCAGGGGTTTGTTCTAAGCAATGCGGTAAATTTAAAAATGGATTTTTTAAAAACTCTAATAGATCTAATGCGCTTGGACCTTGCTCGGGTGCTCGTAATAAAACCAACCAACTATTTAAAGCCGCAGCGGCACGGGTAGTTGATAATTTCCAGCCCGTTTCATCGAGAATATTTAGCGCGGGACCAAGGCGTGCCAATAAAGCCCTTGCACGACGCGCAGCTAAACGATCTTGGGCGACCAAAGCGATCTTGGTTTTGCCAGCCCTCACTTGCTCTTCAATGCTGCGGGCTGCAGTCCAGGCCAGCTCTTCAAAACTGCGTGAAGATATTAAGCGCCAATTCTTCATGGGCGCATGCGCTAAATTGCGCGCAATTTGTTCGGCGATTTGGGTTTCATGGTCTTGCGCAAACTGATCTGAGGGAATCGAAGTAAGTGCTTCAGGCCACAAGGCTACAGCTTGCCAGGCCATCTCAATTTGGACAACTACAGCATACTGTGCGTAATTATTTAAAAACGTTTGCACCATATCTTGTTCAATGGGTTTAGCATCAGCGGTTTGCACCCAAAGCAAGGGCCGTGCACAGGCCACCTGCCCTGCGCTTCTCAATTCTTTCGCTGCTTGTAAGTGCGCTGCCATAGCAAAATGCCGCCGAAATATCGGATCGCCTACGCCACTTAAATAACGCCAAAAATTGAGTAGTACCTGCGCTTCTTTATCAACCACTTGCCGCGCTAAGACTGGGTATGCTGCAGCCAAAGCTTTTTCTAAAATGGGCTCTAAGGTTACTAACCATGTAGCGGAATTTTGCGTTGATAAATCAAGCGCTTTTTGTAACTCAGGCAAAGCAGCTGCCGATAAGGTATCGCAAGCCTCAATTATGGCTTGTGCCAAACCCCAAGTACCGGCTTCACTATCAACGGTAAACCAAGCTTGTAATTGCGGGTGTTTCTTGAGGGTGGCATACACTGCCAACCAACGCTTCAACGTATTTTGCGCTGGTGGTAGAGACCAAATGTTGGGAGCGGTCTCCAACCAATCACTGGTACTCATGACCTGGGGTAAGAATGCAATTTCAGGATGCGCATGCGTACTTAAATCGCTCGGTCGATACTGCTCAAGTGCCGCTCGTAAACCCACTACGGGCCCTGCAGTACTTAATACAACTAAAGGTCGTTGACCCGTTTGCACCGCGCACTGCCAAATCCCTTTTGCTAAGGTCTCTAAAGCAGTGCTATTGGGTGGCACTTGCCAAGCATAAATGCCAGTAGCCTTGTCAACTATGGGCATTACTAAGTGGGGAAAGGGTTGGTTCATTAAATGCTAATATAAGCGCTGTAACGCTATCCACCTATCTATTGAAGGAATTTTCATGAGTGCCGGCATTAAACATGTGAGTGATGCATCTTTCGAACAAGATGTGCTGAAATCGGACAAACCTGTACTGCTGGATTTTTGGGCAGAATGGTGCGGGCCTTGCAAAATGATTGGCCCCATTTTAGAAGAACTTTCCCAGGAATATGGCGATAAATTGCAAATTGCCAAGATGAATGTTGATGAAAATCAAGGGGTTCCAGCTCAATTTAATATTCGTGGCATTCCCACCCTGATTCTCTTTAAAAACGGGGCTGTTGCTGCCCAAAAGGTCGGGGCGCTGGCAAAATCGCAAATGACCGCGTTTATCGATAGTCATATCTAAAGTCTGCGCTTTCATTAGCTCACCCATTGATCCAATCAGGGCTGAGCTAATGAAATACTATTTTTCCGGTTATTTGCCTTTTTTAGTGTAGTATTCATTCTCAATAGCGCTGTTATTCAATACGGCCACCCCTGCAGCTCATCCCTCCCCCCCATAGTTTCTTTTTAAGCTCTCCCCCTCCCTAAATCTCGTTTTCCTGATTTCCACTTAATTACTCTGATTTACCCAACAAAAATCTATGCAACTTACTGAACTTAAAGTCCTCCACGTTTCCGCTCTGCTTGAAATGGCAGCTAGCCTTGAAATTGAAAATACCCAGCGGATGCGCAAACAAGAGTTAATGTTTGCAATTCTTAAAAAACGCGCTAAAACGGGTGAATCTGTTTTTGGTGATGGTGTGCTTGAAGTGTTGCCTGATGGCTTTGGTTTCTTGCGCTCACCCGAATCGTCATACATGGCTTCGCCAGATGATATTTATATTTCACCGGCGCAAATTCGTCGCTTTAACCTCCATACCGGTGATGGCATCGAAGGTGAAGTACGCACGCCAAAAGATGGGGAACGCTACTTTGCTTTAGTGAAGGTCGACAAAATTAACGGTCTTCCCCCCGAGGCGCTTAAAAACCGCATCATGTTTGAAAACTTAACTCCCTTACACCCGAATCGCACCATTCATTTAGAGCGCGATATTAAGGCAGAAGAAAATTTAACCGGGCGCATTATCGATATGATTTCGCCGATTGGTTTTGGTCAACGTGGCCTCATCGTATCGTCACCGAAGTCTGGTAAGACCGTGATGATGCAGCACATTGCCCATGCTATTTCAACCAATTTTCCAGACGCCATTTTAATTGTGCTGCTGGTGGATGAGCGCCCCGAAGAGGTTACTGAAATGCAGCGCTCCGTGCGCGGTGAAGTGGTCGCCTCTACCTTTGACGAACCTGCTGTACGACATGTACAAGTTGCTGAAATGGTGATTGAAAAAGCCAAGCGTTTAGTCGAGATGGGCAAAGATGTCATCATCTTGCTGGATTCGATTACCCGTTTAGCGCGCGCCTATAACACCGTGGTTCCTTCCTCTGGCAAGGTACTCTCTGGTGGTGTCGATGCGAATGCCTTGCAACGCCCAAAACGCTTTTTCGGTGCCGCCCGTAATATTGAAGAAGGGGGTTCACTCACGATTATTGCAACTGCCCTAATAGAAACAGGCAGTCGTATGGATGACCTGATTTATGAGGAATTTAAAGGCACGGGCAATATGGAAGTCCACCTTGAGCGTCGGTTAGCTGAACGTCGCGTTTATCCTGCCATTAATCTCAATAAATCCGGCACCCGCCGTGAAGAGCTGCTGGTTAAGGCTGAAAACCTGCAAAAAATCTGGGTTTTACGCAAATTATTGGCCGATATGGACGATATTGAAGCCATGAACTTTATCGTCGATAAGCTCAAATCGACTAAAAATAACGCGGAATTCTTTGATTTAATGCGGCGCGGCGGCTAAGCGCTCTAGCCTGGAAAAGGCTAAAGTTCGCCTTTCCCATTGATTTCATGGCATAATTTCGCTTTCCCAATAAAACCTGGACAAGTATTTCCCCCTCTTCTGCCTTTTTAGGCTGAAATTAAGGGCTGAAACGGCTACCCGCTAAAGGACTTGATATGAAACCTGGCATTCACCCCGATTACCGCGAAGTCGTCTTTGTCGACGTCTCGAATAACTTTAGCTTTAAAACCCGCTCCACCATTGTGACCAAAGAAAAGATTAAATGGGAAGACGGCCAAGAGTACCCCTTAGCTAAAGTTGAAACCTCATCTGAATCTCACCCCTTCTACACTGGTACCCAAAAAATTATGGATACGGCTGGACGAGTTGAGAAATTCCGGCAAAAATTTGGTAGCAAAGCAGTAGCTAAAGCCACCGGTGACGGCGCTGCCAAAACCGCTGAAAAGAAAGCTGCCGCTAAAGAAGCAAAAGCAACTGAAAAACCAGTGGCTAAAAAAGCTGCTGCTAAAAAACCCGCTTAATTTTGCTGGGGGTAAGCAGCACATCCCCCGCGGTAGAAAAAAGGCAGCCTGTGCTGCCTTTTTTATTGGTACACATAGAGTAGTTGCAATAAAAGTACTCGCTATTGAAACTGAAAACTTGAAATTTTTAAAATTGCGTAACTGATGGTCAAACTTACTGCCGCTGCTACCGCTTCGATTCCACGAGTCATTATTTTTTCTCTGACTTTAGTGTATGGTTTAGCCGGTCTTTTTGAGCGCGACCCCTGGAAGAACGAAGACGCTATTGGTTTTGGCGTGATGTGGACTTTACATCACGGTGGCCTACAAGATTGGCTGGTTCCCCATTTGGCAGGACGTGATGCCTCGATGGGTGCGCCTCTCCCCTACTGGTTTGGTGCCCTGCTAATGGATTGGATTGGACCATTAGTGGGTTTGGCCAATGCAACGCGCATTTATTCAGCGCTATGTTTTTTTGCAGCTGCTTTAGCAATTTGGTATGCCAGCTATTTGCTCGGTCGACGCCCCGAAGTGCAGCCAATGAGTTTTGCGCTCGGCGGTCAACCAAATCCTAAAGAATATGGCATGACCTTAGCTGATGGTGCGCTCCTCATTTTTTTAGCCTGTGTTGGTATTGCCCAGCAAGCCC
The DNA here is from genome assembly GCA_903918115.1 of uncultured beta proteobacterium. GTDB lineage: Bacteria > Pseudomonadota > Gammaproteobacteria > Burkholderiales > Burkholderiaceae > Polynucleobacter. Next base: position 11,166 of record CAIXDG010000106.1, on the reverse strand, counting down.
ATGAAACTACGCCAATGATGGCGCAACTCATGGGTGTTAGTCTCATTCTCTACGGCACCATTCGTGGCTTAGACAAACCATGGCAAGGGGGTATCTGGACAGGCCTTGGGCTTGGCGTTGTGATTCTCTCAGGGAATTTAATCATGGCGGCTTTATTAGCCATTGGCACCGCTAGCGCAGTTGCTGCAAGTAATGCTCGCCTCCGCTTTCGTTGGTCGATTACATCGATTGCCTTAGGATTTATTGGACTCATATTCTGGCCTTTACTCTGGCTCTATTTCGATCTCAGTGCTGCACAACAAGCCAATGCACTCGAAGGCTGGCTGAATTGGCCACTCATGCAAGCTTATCCCTCATATAAATCCCTCAGTTTTTTAAGTATTAATTTTTGGCTCTATGCATGGCCAGTTTGGCCTTTAGCACTGATTGCATTAGTGCACTGGGTACGGCAGAAAAAAGCTGGATCATGGCGCGCGCCCCATATCTGTATTCCCTTAGGGATTGCACTGGGCGGGCTGCTGTACAACTTATTTCGCACCGAAGCAAATGATCATGATTTAATTATTTTGATTCCACCGCTATCCGTATTAGCCGTTTTTAGCTTACCAATTCTAAAACGTAACCTCATCAGCTTTATCGATTGGTTTGCCATGCTCAGCTTTACTGTGATTGGCTTCATGATTTGGCTCATTTGGTTTGCCAAAATTACTGGCTTTCCTGCAAGCACAGCAAGTAATGTTGGGCGCTACATTCCTGGTTTTCAAGCGGAATTTAATTTAACGACGTTTATTGCTGCCATCATCATCACTTCGCTGTGGGCTTTAGTTATTCGCTGGCGCACCTCGCGCGCGCCCAAAGTCATTTGGCGTTGTTTAATTATCTCTGCTTCAGGCACTACCCTCATGTGGGTTTTATTAATGACGCTCTGGTTGCCCACCATTAACTACGCTAAGACCTACCAATACGTTGCCAACCGATTAACTCAAGCTGTTCCCAAAGAGGCCTATTGCATTGACACCACGCATTTAGGTTACTCGCAATTGGCTTCGTTTGATTATTTCACTAGCCTACCCTTGCGCGATGATCTCAATTGCCCTTGGCTGCTAACCCATAACCCTAATGAAGTTCAAGGTTTGGGCCACTTAAATCGAGAAAAGTTAACCTTACTTTGGGAAGACCGCCGCGCGGCTGACCGCGATGAACGGTTACGACTCTATCAAGAACAGTTGCAGTAGAACGCGCGGACACTGCAGATGATGCATTTTAAATTAGCGCGTTTACGCGAAGATGTCCCTGCTATTTTAAAGTTGGCCACGCCTATTTTAGTTGGTCAGCTTGCTGTCATCGCTTTTGGAGTTCTCGATACTGCCATGACTGCTCGCTATTCGGCTGAAGATTTAGCAGCGCTAGCGATGGCCTCAGCCATCTTCATTAGTATTTACGTTGGCTTAACCGGCATTGTTTCTGCCTTGGCGCCAATTGCAGGCCAACTTTTTGGCGCCAAAAGACTCAATGAAATTGGCGAAGAAGTAAGACAAGCCACTTGGCTGGCTATTGGTCTATCCATATTAGGCTGTCTGGTTTTACTGAACGCCGACTATCTCTTAGACCTTGCCCATGCTAGCGCAGAAATTCATGCCAAAGCAAATCTGTATTTATCGATCTTGGCTATTGGTCTACCAGCAAGTTTAGGCATGCGGGTTTTAATGGGGCTACATAACGCTGTCTCACGACCGGCAGTCATTACTGCGGTACAACTTGCTGGGCTAGCCTTAAAGCTTCCTTTAAATGCCTTATTTATATATGGTGGCTTTGGTATCGAGGCGATGGGTGGGCCAGGCTGCGCAGTTGCCACTGTTATTGTTACTTGGATGTGGCTATTGGTCACCTTAATCATTGTTTGGAATGGTCGGTTTTATCAATCTTTTGAGATCTTTAAACAATTCAGCCGGCCTAATCTACAGCGCATTTGGGTGATCTTAAAATTAGGCGCCCCCATTGGTTTTAGCTATCTCATTGAGGTGACTTCTTTTACTTTTATGTCTTTATTTATTGCTCGGTTTGGCGTCACTGCTTTAGCAGGCCATCAAATTGTGGCTAATTTGGGTACCGTCATTTACATGGTTCCGCTTTCACTCTCCATTGCTACGATGACACTCGTCTCACAATCGATTGGGGCAAATCGCCAAGATCGCGCCGAAGAAATTGGCTGGTCGGCGGTTACCTTTACCACCTTGCTATGTATTGTGATTGGTATTGCAGTCTGGTTTCTGCGCATGTTTTTACTAGATTTGTACAGCCCACCAGAAGCAGTTAAACAATTTGCAATTCCCTTGTTCTTATTCATTGCCCTGTATCAAATCTTCGATTCTTTGCAAGTCACTGCAGCATTTATCTTGCGCGCCTACCGCATTGCATTTTTACCGATGATAATTTACGCGATATCGCTCTGGGGCGTGGGCTTGGGTGGCGGCTATATTTTGGGATTTAACTTGACTGGCAGCATTCCCTTGTCAATGCAAGGCGCAAGTGGATTTTGGTTAGCCAATAGCATTAGCCTTGGCTTAGCGGCTATTCTTTTGCTCTATTTATTTAGAAGGACTGCCGAACGGTTTGAATTAACGCGGCCGGCAGTGGTAACTTAAGCCAATAAAAATAATCGTCTTATTGCGTTTCTAGCGCTGCGTTGGAAAGCTTGGTATTTGATTGCCCTTGGCATACATACATTGCTGATAAGCAATGTTATATTGAGTTTGCGATTGATTTTGTTTGCCTGCTGCGTTTGCCGCACCCATTGCCGCACCACCTAATAGCCCTACCCCGGCACCGGTGCCCACATTTTGATGATTACCACCTTGAATGACAGCGCCAGCAACGGCACCTAATGCAGCACCAACCGCTGCGCTAGTTGCGCCCTCTTTCAAAGCCGCATTGGAAGTATCTACGGTAGAGGTAGTAGCGTATTGTTTGCATTCTTGATCTTCTTTCTGAAAGACATCAAAAGGCTTGCCTGCTCTTGGCATGACTGCTACCGTAGGGCCAGTTGGAGCTGAAGTACAAGCAGCAAAGCCAACTACAGTAGCGGCTATGCCAAAAGTGATGCAAATAAGGCGTTTCATCAAAACCCTTTTATTAAATATAGAATGGAGTTTATTGCGGCTTTACTTCATGTGCACTAGAGGGCGGCATAGCCGGCAGTACCTGCCAATCAGTTGCACAACTTTGTACATAGGGAAAATAGGCTTTGCTTGGTGCGCAGTAATACCAAACGTTAGGCTGGGGTTGAGAAACCATCACCATAGGCTCGGGAGGTGCATATACTATTGGAGCGGCATAGGGATAAGCAGACGCGCCATAAAATCCGGCACCGACAACAATCGGGGCAACCGCATAGGGGTAAGCCCAACCATTCCCGTAACGATATCCACCGCCGTAGCCGTAGCCGTAACGGTATCCGCCACCATAACCGTAAGCGGGCCCTCCGCGCCAGCCAACATTCCATGCAGCACCGCTACCGTTACCGCCCCGCCAACCACCATGTGCACCAGCCTGTGCATGGCTAGTGTGAGTTAAACCGATAAACCCGAATAAAACTGCCAAAATAATAATGGCTGTTTTCCCAAAAAAGGGATGCGGATAAAATTCAGCTTGAGTTGCATTAGGTTCTAGCATTTTTTGCATATTCCCTCCACAAGTTCTGTAATGGTCGTCAGTAGATATTCTATGCTGATCAGCTATTAACGCCTGAAACTATTCTAAGCTGACAAAGCGCTTTATTTAATCTCACCAAAAATAAGCCTAATCGGCCTTGGCACCCGACTTTTTCACAATTGCAGCCCATTTTTCCCGTTCTTGATCAATAAAACGCGCTAATTCGGCAGGGCTATTTGGTGCAGGCTCAAGACCACTAGCCCTTAATTTAGTTTGTACGGTAGGCTGGAGCAAGGTTTCTCTAGTAAGCCGGCTTAGGCGATTTTGTACTGGAGCCGGTAAACCCATTGGTCCCACTAAGGCAAACCAAGAAACTGCTTCAAACCCAGGAAGTCCTTGCTCTGCGATGGTTGGAATATCGGGAGCAGCTGCAGAGCGTCGTCCTGAAGTAACACCAATAGCGCGTATTTCATTTGCCCGTATTAGTGGTAAAGCGGAGGCCAAATTATCAAAGGCGAGGCTAATGCGCCCACTGACAAGGTCAGGCAAAAATTGCGCCCGCCCCTTATAGGGAATATGGCGTATTTGGATCCCGGTCATTTCCATTAATAGCTCGCCTGACATATGCAAAGAAGTGCCTGACCCAGACGAACCATAAGTCAGCTGGTTGGGTTCTGCTTTTGCCAGGGCGATAAGTTCGCTTAAATTACTGACGGCTAATTTTTTATTCACCACCAACACATTGGGGGTGCTAGCCAAAAAACTAATCGGCGCAAAATCGCGGCTAGGGTCATAACTCAATTTCTCGTAAAGCGCACCGTTAATTGCATGAATGCCCACCGTGCCAATTAACAAGGTGTAGCCGTCTGCCTCGCTCTTAGCTACATAGTCCGCACCAATATTGCCGCCAAAACCAGGGCGATTTTCAACTAAGACGTTTACTCCCAAAGTCTTCTGCCAACTGTCAGCCAAAATACGCGCCAAAGTATCTGGAGCACCCCCAGGTGTAAAGCTCACGACAATATGAATTGGCTTTTTAGGCCAAATTGCTGCATCTGTTATTGGGCTACTACCCACAATATTTTTATTAGCATTGGCTTGCGCAAAACTTACCGTACTGAGAAGGCTCAATGCCAAACTGAATAATAAATTGACAAACAATTGAAAACGGTTTTGCACGGGGAAATTAGTGCGTACCAAGTTGACGCGCTAAGTCGATAAAATCTTTTGCATGAAAATCAGTCCAAGTCTCCACCTGCATATCTTGACGTAAATGGTTGGGGCCGTGCTCAAAGGGCCGCTCAACAAACGCTGTTTTCAGACCGAGTTTGTGAGCTGCTAATAAGTCATCTTTATGGGTAGCTACCAGCATCACCTGCTCGGGGGCAATATCAAAGGTGGCCGCAACGCCTAAATAGGTTTCTGGATCAGGTTTGTAATGGCGAAACACTTCGGCCGATAAAATTAAATCCCAGGGTAAGCCTGCATTTTTTGCCATCTCGGCTAATAAACCTAAATTACCATTCGATAAAGTGACAATCGTGTATTTACTTTTGAGTTGTTGTAGACCCAAAACCGCATCGGGCCAGGCAGCTAGACGATGCCAAACCCGATTGAGCTCTTTTTTCTGTGCTTCATTCAGTACGTCAATCTTGAAATCAAGTAGCACTTGGTCAAGAATCAGGCGATGTAAATCGTCGATCCGTGTCCAGGGTAACTCACCTGAACGCACCCGCGCCATCGCAGGCTTATAGCCATCACGCCAAGCAGTGGCAAATGCCAATGGATTAACGTTGAGGTTCAATTGCAATACTGCGTTTGCAATTGAACCGTGCCAATCGACAACGGTTCCAAAAACATCAAATGCCAATACTTGAATTGCCTCTGCCTTAGGTGAAGCTAAGCCATTACTTGATCCATTTTTAGTAGTACTTTCCATCCCTGAATTATCTCATCCCCATCCAAATAGGAGCGCAGTTTGATAGGTCATAAAAGAAGCTAAGTAAGCCAAAGCAAATAAATAGCTGAGCATAATCAGGGGAATTTTCCACCCACCTGTTTCACGCTTAACAGCTGCAATAGTTGAGAGACATTGTGGCGCAAAGACAAACCACGCCAATAAAGAAAGTGCCGTGGCTAAGCTCCATGCCTGCGAAATTAAGGGAATCAAGGCTTCACTCCCCGCATTATTCGCCGCAGATAACGCATAAACAGTCGCCAGCGAACTGACCACTACCTCACGCGCAGCTAGGCCCGGTACCAAAGCGATACTAATTTGCCAATTAAAACCAATCGGCTGAAAAAGGACTGCTAGCGCTTTCCCCAGCATCCCCGCAAAACTATATTCAATCGGCGCACCACTGGCATTGGGTGGAGGCTCAGGAAAACTAGATAGCACCCATAGACATACTGTGAGGATAAAAATGATCCCACCTACCCGACGCAAGAATATTTCACAGCGCTGCCATAAACTAGTCAATAAATTACCCAAGCGCGGCAAATGATAACTTGGTAGCTCCATCATCAAAGCATGTACTTGAAATTGTTTACTAGTAAAGTGTTTCAAAATCCACGCCACCGCCATTGCCCCACCAATACCCATAAGATATAGCATAAATAAGACGAGACCCTGTAAATCAAGGCCAGCCCAGAGCTTATGGTTTGGAATAAAGGCAGAAATTAGTAAAGCGTAAACGGGTAAGCGTGCCGAACACGTCATCATCGGCGCAATTAAGATAGTTACCAGACGATCGCGTGGATTAGAAATACTCCGCGTCGCCATGATGCCCGGAATAGCGCACGCAAAACTTGACAGCAAGGGAATAAATGAACGGCCCGACAATCCAACAGTTGCCATTAAGCGATCCAATAAAAATGCGGCGCGTGGCAGGTAACCTGATTCCTCAAGTAATAAAATAAAGAAGAACAGAATTAAAATTTGCGGTAAAAAAACCAATACCCCACCTAAGCCTGCCAAAATGCCATTCATAAGTAAACTGCGTAACCAGGAATCTGGCATATGGCTACTCAAGAAACCCGCCGCAGCCTCAACGGCCCACTTAATTGCTTCCATCGGTAGAGTAGCCCAACTAAAGACGGCTTGAAAAATAAAAAATAGTAGGGCAACCAAAATAATGGGGCCCAAAATTGGCTGCAGCAAAACCCGATCGAGACGATCGGCCAAGACATCTGGCACTAGTTCATTGAGCGCTAATTTCTGTAATATGTGCTGTACGCGCTGATTATCGGTTTCGGTGTAATTCGTTAGCGCATTTATTTGCGTCGTTGCCACTGGTAAATTCCGCCAGTCAAGCTCTTCTAAATAAACCCTTAAGTCATCAACGCCATGTGCATTTACGCCAACCGTTGGTATCACTGGCAAACCTAATTCGGCGGCTAAATCAGCAGCATGAATCTTTAAGCCGTTGCGCTTAGCAATGTCTGACATATTGAGCAAAACAATGCAAGGCAAACCTAAGCGTTTTGCTGCCAACACCAACCGTAAATTTCTCCGCAGATTTGTGGCATTTAATACGCATAAGACTAAATCGGGGCGCTTTTCACCCTCAGCACACCCGAGCAGCACATTGCAAGTGACGTGCTCGTCAAAGGAGCGGGGATACAAACTATATGCGCCTGGTAGATCGAGAATACGCAGTGATTTACCAGAAGCTAGGGTGATGCGCCCTTCTTTACGCTCCACAGTGACGCCTGCGTAATTAGCAACTTTTTGCCGACTACCAGTGAGTAGATTAAAGAGCGCCGTTTTACCGCAATTAGGATTACCCAATAATGCTAGCAGCGGATCACGATCAAAAAAATGAATCTTGCTCGATTTCATTGAGAGATATTTGCCACCTCAATCAATTGAGCCTCGGCGCGCCGTAAAGCAAAGGTTGAAGAACCAATTCGTACCATTAAAGGGTCACCCAGTAGGCTGCGCCGCAAAACAGTCACCTGCTCGCCGGGTATAAACCCAATATCTTCTAATTGTTGCGCTAATTCCGGCTTATTACTTGGCGCATTTACTCTCTCGACCTGACTTACTGAGCCGATAGGCAGTTGGTTCACAGTCATGGGTTTCATGGATGTTTCACAGTAACAAGCTAGAATCACGCAAGCATTTCATATACCGAAAATAGTTATTAAGAATGATTATCATTATAAGCTATTACATTGAGAATGATTCTTATTAGCTGTTTAGCTCGTTTTTTTGATTTTGGCGTTAAAACATGTTGGATTTCAAGTTCCCATCAAGCCATCTTCTTGGCCAACTGCGAACCCAAAAAAAGCGCTGGGAGGGGAAGTTTCAACTCAGTTTTCTTGCTCTACTCAGCTTCCTGGTGATATCTATTATTGTCATACCGCCGGCAAATGCTGCTGAAGCTGTCTCCGATACGCCGATTGTTGATAGCTTAACGCCATTAGCCAATGATACTGAGCAATGGAGCATTCACGCACAATCGACTTACATATCCCAATGGAAAAATAACTTTAATTCACCCTACTATGGTGAAAAAAGTATGCTGAATAAAACCGAGGGTGACGTTGGTCGCAGCTACACGTTTTCTGCCACAGTATTTTTGGGTGCCCGCTTATGGGAAGGTGCAGAGGTGTATTTCAACCCAGAAATGTTTGAGGGGCTACCCTTTTCAAACTTAAGTGGTCTTGGTGGTTTTACCAATGGTGAATTACAAAAAGGAACTACTGTTCCTCCAGCGTATTACACTGCGCGCGCATTTATTCGGCAAACATTTGGCCTAGGTGGTGGTCAGGAACATATTGAAGGGGAAGCCAATCAATTAGCTGGTAATGTGGATAAAAATCGTTTGGTTTTAAGTTACGGTAAATTTGCTGCTTTAGATTTTTTTGATGCCAATACTTATAGCCGTGATCCGCGCACCCAATTTTTAAACTATGCCATTATGTCTAGTGGCGCTTATAGCTTTGCGGCCGATAATAAAGGCTATACCTATGGCGTGGTTGCAGAGTGGTATCAGGGTGATTGGGTTACACGAGCAGCACGTTTTGCCATGCCTACCCAGCCTAATACTATGCAGCTTGATTACAGCATGACGCAAGATTACGGCAATCAAGTTGAAATTACCCGCGCGCATACTATCGGTGATCAAGAAGGAAAAATTCGGGCCTTGTGGTTTCAAACGCATGCCTTCATGGCAAATTATCAAAATGCGATTAAGCAGGGCTATGAAACTAATACAGTGCCATCGATTTATAACGCCCGTCAAGCCAATCAAACATCATGGGGTTATGGTTTAAATGCCGAACAAGCCTTAAGCAAAGAGATTGGAATTTTTGCCCGCTGGAGTTGGAATAATGGCCAAACTGAAACACAAACCTACGACATTAGTAAGTCATTATCTGGTGGTGTTTCAGTGAATGGCGCAATTTGGAACCGCAAAGAAGATACCTTTGGGCTAGCCTTTGCTGCCAATGGAATTTCTGCTTCCGAAATAAACTACTTGCAACTTAAAGCCAGCACGATGTTTATTGGCGATGGAGCTTTGAAATATAAACAGGAACAAATTCTTGAAACTTACTATAGTTTTAATGTTTATAAAGGCGTCTACTTAACTGCCGATTATCAGCGTATTGCTAATCCTGCCTATAACGCTGCACGAGGCCCCGTTAATTTCTTTGGCCTACGCGCCCATCTGAAGATCTAAAGTCATTATTCGTAACGCAAAGCTTGAATGGGTTGCATATTGGCAGCTTTCTTAGCAGGATAGTAGCCAAAAAATACGCCAATTGCGGCAGAAAAACCGACTGCAAGCGCAATCGATGCAAACGATAGCTCGACTGGCCAACCCGCAAGCGAGCCTACTAAAAATGAGGCAATTGCACCCAACAAGACCCCAATCACGCCACCAATAGTAGCTAAGGTCATCGCCTCAACTAAAAATTGCGCCAAAATATCTTTACTGCGCGCCCCAATTGCCATGCGTAAACCAATTTCCCGAGTGCGCTCGGTTACCGAAACTAGCATGATGTTCATAATGCCAATACCCCCTACCATCAAGCTTACCGATGCCACTGCGGCTAATAAAAGTGACATCACTTTACTTGAAGCCTCTTGCGCTTGTAATATCTCGGTCAAATTACGCACTGTAAAGTCATTATCAGCTACGGGCTGAATACGATGGCGTTGACGCAATAATTCAGTAATATGCTCTTCGGCTAGCTTCATACTCTCACCAGCGCCAACCTTAACAATAATCGACCCAACCCGCGAAATTCTTCCCAACGCTTCACCAAATAAACGCCGCCGCCCAGTTGATAACGGTACAAACACCGAGTCATCTTGATCTTGACCTTGACTACTTTGACCTTTGCGCTCAGCAACCCCAATCACTAAAAAAGGAATGCCTTTAATGCGCACCATTTGATCGATTGGATCGGTATCTTCAAATAATTCGCGCGCCACCGTTTGTCCCAATATGACGACTTTACTAGCGCCTTGCAATTCGCCCGCATCAAACAAGCGGCCTTTAGCTAAGGGCCACTCCCGCGCATCAAAATAGTCATTCTTTACGCCATAGATAGTGGTACCCCAATTATTATTACCAGTCACGATTTGACCAGCGCCCCGCGAAGTTGGCGCAGCGACTGCAACCTCAGGTACCTCACGCACGATGGCAATAGCGTCTTCTTCTGTCAAGCTTTGAGCATTGCCTGCGCCTAGACGCACCCCTGATTGCAATAAAGTGCCTGGAATTAAAATCATGAGATTAGAGCCGAGGCTAGAAATTTGCTCTTTCACGCGCGCCTGAGCGCCACTACCCACAGCCACCATCGTAATCACCGCAGCTACACCAATGATGATGCCCAGCATGGTTAATACCGAGCGTAATTTATTTATCCGTAAGGCCAATAAGGCGATCGATAAATTAGTTTTAAGATCCAGTTGCATTAGCTTAATTCACCTGAATATCAACGATTTGACCATCACGAAAGGTAATTTGTCTTTTGGCATAAGCCGCAACCTCTAGCGAATGGGTCACCACAACGACTGTCATGCCTTGCTGATTTAAGCGGGTTAATAATTCCAACACCTCAACAGAAGTTTTAGAATCTAAAGCGCCAGTAGGCTCATCAGCCAAGATTAAAACTGGATCATTTACCAAGGCCCGCGCGATCGCAACACGTTGTTGTTGGCCGCCTGATAACTCAGCAGGGGTATGGGTCAAACGCTTGCCAAGCCCTACTTGCTCCAAGCGAACGCGTGCATGATCGATCCGTGCTTGCTGATCCAAATGGGCTAATGGGCCATTACGGGCATAAAGTAACGGTAGTGCCACATTATCGAGAGCTGAAGTACGCGGTAACAAATTAAATTGTTGAAATACAAAACCAATACGGCGGCTACGAATATCGGCTAATGCATCCGCATCCATCACTTCCACATTCTCACCAGCCAAATGATATGAGCCACTCGTTGCTTGATCAAGGCAGCCAATTAAATTCATAAATGTGGATTTTCCAGAGCCCGAGGCT
>CAIXDG010000105.1 GCA_903918115.1 uncultured beta proteobacterium | reverse complement strand
GTCTTGCCTTTTATTTCTGATAGCGCTACCGCTGGGCTTTAGGGATCGCATACACATACAAAATCAAGTCAGACAGTATTGGCCTTTACTCATCGCTATTTTTGTCATGGCGTTAATTGCGCTTTCAAACGAAGTACGCTTTGGGCCTTGGCTGAGTTTGACGATTCCCATGCCCGATCGATTTAAGCTTTTTCTAGGACTGTGGCGCTCCTCAGCTCGGCTAATGTGGCCGCTGTACTACCTTATGCTCTTTGCTTCTATCACCCTCATTATCCAGCGGTGTGCGCACAAAAAAGCCCTTGCCATTTTCGCCTTCGCACTTACCTTACAAATTGCGGATACGAGTGTGGGTTGGTACCCTAAGCGCCATGATTTTTATATGCGCGAGTCAAATTACATTACAAGTCAAGATACAGGAACTTACAACGCCAACTTTTGGGGCCTGGCCGCAAAGCACTATGAGAATTTAATTAAAATTATCCCCCCCGTTCCCCAAGATTGGAGTTGGGCTAAGACAGTTCGCATTGCGATGCTAGGGCATTTCAAGACTAATGACGTTTATTTTGCGCGCATGGATGAGCTTGCTACGGAGCAGCAAAACCAACGCTGGCTAAATGACATTAGCAATGGACAGTTTGCGCCTAAATCAATTTATATCCTCAATGAGGATCGGCTTGGTCTATTTCAATTGCAAATGAATCCCAAAACAGATCTTTTAGCAAAAGTAGATCAAATGATTATCTTTGTGCCAAATTGGTATTCATGCCAAGCTTGCGCAGCTTTAGACTTAAGTGAGATATTGCCAAGCCAACCGCCGGCGATATTACTGGGGCAGCACGTTCTGCTTGGTAATAGCCCTAGTGCAGCTAGCGCCTTACTATGGGGTTGGGGTAAGCCAGAGTCTTGGGGTGCTTGGTCGATTGGTAATGAAGCCATGCTCGATCTAGCGTTGCCACTCAATCGGCTCACTACCAAGCCATTGCTATTGGAATTAGAATTTCAGGCACTGGTTGGCAAAACGCATCCCTTGCAAAAGGTGGCTATTTCCGTTAACAACGGTCCAGAAAAAATCGTTGAACTCACAGATCGAGGTAGTAACAAAGTTCAGCTGACACTAGATAATCTAGCGACGCCTGATTTACTGGCGGCAAAAGATGTGAAGATCCATTTGCGGTTTTTTAATGCCATTAGCCCCAAAGAAATTGGTCTTAACCCGATTGACAGTAGGCGACTTGCCCTAGGCTTTATAGGCTTTACCTTTAGTCAGCCCTAGGTAATGGCAACCGCTCTTTCTTAAAAAAGAAGGGCTATTTTAAGAATTCAATCGATTGCAGGCCAATACCCAATAGCCGGTCATCTTTTCCTATGCCTAGGTCGATAGGCCTAATTGGGTTAGGTATCTGCAAGCTGATCTCTAACTGATCAGATGCCTGTAAGGCTGCGTTTAAGGGGATAAGGATGGTGTTACCCTCTGCTTGATCCAATTGAGCGCTAATAAGCGGGTTTCCATTGATACTGATAGCGACAGTTTGGGCAACTCCAGGGCGAATCATCGCCCTAGCAGTGATTTTTAGGGTATTGGCCCCTATCGGTGCCTTAGGCAGAATAAGCCGCGCTGCAAAGCCATTTGACCAAGTTCCCCAAGCCTCAGGGCTTGCCCAGCCTCCGCCGCGCTGCAGCAATGCAACACCGCTTTGGGATTGCCCAAATAAAACCGGTACGTTGAGCTTTAAGGGGTTTTGATTGAGGGCGGCGGACTCTTGAGCGCGTTTGTAACTTGTAGAGATGATTTCATCATTGACCTTAATATCATGATAGGTCTTAAAGTCAGCATTGGTAGCAACGAAGACCTCATCTTTATAGCGGTAATTGGTAATGAGGTAGTCTGCCTGATCGAGCTCGTTGACCATTTCTAGCCGAGCGCGCTCCAGTGGTTTGAGCATGTAAAAAGCTAGACCAATATTGGTGAAGCTAGCGGGGCGAATCGTAATTTTGGGGCGAGAATCATGAGCAAGAATATATTCAAGCTGGGCTTGATTACTCATGCCCCAATAGTCCACCTCCCAATTTTCTTTCCAATTCGTGCCCGCCAACATATTAAAGTAAACATTTTGAAATGGATGGGCTCGGATCATCCAGATGGCAGTGTTAATGAGGCTAATACTAAGTAGGGCAGCAGCAAACCATTGCAACCTAGGTTTTTGTTTTAGCGCTTCCCAAACGATAGTACAGCCTCTAATAGCTACCAATAGGAAGGCGGGATAAATAAAATAGAGATGACGCCAGCTATCGTAAAGAATTGACTGCAAGAATATTACTGCGGCAATTGGCCCAAGCACTAAGCTTAGAAAAAAAATATCTTGCATTTCTTCAGTGTTACGCCATAGTTGCAAACCATTGCCAATGAACTTAACGGCAATACCAATTCCACCAATGAGAAACAAAATGCTATAGGCTATTGG
>CAIXDG010000104.1 GCA_903918115.1 uncultured beta proteobacterium | reverse complement strand
GAAAGCGCTCTTTGCCATGAAAAACATAAAAATACAAACGGAATGAGTACAGTGCAGTAATAAACACACTTACCATCACAGCAAAATAGGCAAACCCTGAGCCCGGTATAGTACTGGCAGCAACCGCTTCAATAATCGAATCTTTTGAATAAAACCCAGAAAAGAATGGCGTACCAATGAGGGACAAACTACCAACTAACATCATCAAACAAGTAACGGGCATATATTTCCACAGGCCGCCCATGTTTCGCATATCTTGCTCATGATGCATACCCATAATCACACTACCCGCAGCTAAAAATAATAGGGCCTTAAAGAAAGCATGGGTCATTAAATGAAAAATGGCCACTGGATATGCCGATACACCTAACGCAATCGTCATGAAGCCCAGCTGTGACAAGGTGGAATAGGCCACTACGCGTTTGATATCGTTTTGCACAATCCCTAAGAAGCCCATAAACAAAGCGGTAATCGAGCCAATAACCAAAATAAAGCTCAGGGCTGTTGTGGATAGCTCAAATAAAGGGGACATCCGCGAAACCATAAAAATACCAGCCGTCACCATCGTAGCTGCATGAATTAAGGCTGAAATTGGCGTTGGCCCCTCCATCGAGTCTGGTAGCCAAACATGCAAGGGAAATTGTGCAGACTTACCCATCGCGCCAATGAACAAGCAAATACAAATGACTGTCATTAAATTCCAGCTCGTTCCTGGTAGGGTTTGCGCAGCAAGTGCGGTGTTTTGCGCAAAGATGGCGTCATAGTTCATTGAGCCGGTATAAGCCAAAATTAAACCAATGCCTAAGATGAAACCAAAATCACCCACGCGATTAACTAAAAATGCCTTCATATTGGCAAACACGGCAGTTTGACGTTCAAAATAAAAGCCAATTAATAAGTAAGACACCACGCCAACTGCCTCCCAACCAAAAAACAGTTGCAGCAGGTTATTACTCATCACCAACATCAGCATCGCAAAAGTAAATAGAGAGATATAAGCAAAGAAACGGTTATAGCCTGGCTCACCATGCATATAGCCGATGGTATAAATGTGCACCATTAAGGAAACAAAGGTGACTACTACCATCATCGTAGCGGTAAGCGAGTCAATTAAAAAGCCGATACCTAAATTGAGCTCACCTAATTGCATCCATGTATAAACCTCGCCATTAAAATAATCCCCAGCCTGCACGTAAAAGAAAACTTGGCAAGATAAGGCAAAAGCAATAATGACGCCCATAATAGCGATCGACTGTGAGCCAACTTTACCCAAACGATTACCAAATAAAGCTGTACCAAAAAAACCAGTAATGATGGAACCTACTAGCGGGGCTAGTGGAATGGCGCACAACAGTGGCAGGGTTAAATTCGTTTGCATCATTAACCCTTAAGTCGATCAAGATCTTCGGCATTAATCGTATCGAGCTTACGAAATAGCACAATCAAAATGGCTAAGCCAATGGCAGCCTCAGCAGCAGCGACCGTCAGAATAAAAAAGACGAAAACTTGGCCGGCCATATCACCCAGGAAATGGGAGAAAGCAATAAAGTTGATATTGACAGAAAGTAGCATTAACTCAATTGCCATTAACAAAATAATCAGGTTGCGACGATTCAAGAAAATACCCACTACGCTGGTCGCAAAAAGAATAGCGCTAAGTACTAAATAATGGGCCAAAGTAATCGTCATTCTTTCCTCCCCCGACGATTATGTTCGGCATCTTGTTTGGCATCCATCTCACTTGGCATTGAAACAATGCGCAGGCGATCGCTAGCCTTAACAGCGACTTGATCAGCAATATTTTGCGTCTTCGAATCTTTACGCCGCCTTAAGGTTAACGCCACAGCAGCAATAATGGCTACTAATAAAATCACGCCCGCTACTTCAAAGGCATATACATAATCAACAAAGATCAATTTACCCAGCGCGTGGGTATTATTACTAGCAAGCTCTTCACTCATCGCGTGTACTGGTGCCCGTGTCCCAATAAAGCTGCGGATTAAAACGACCGCTAATTCCAAGACGATCACAGCTCCCATTAAGAAAGCAACTGGTAGATATTTTTTAAAATCGCGACGCAAATGGGCTAAATCTAAATCCAGCATCATGACCACGAATAAAAATAACACCATCACCGCCCCAACATAAACCAGGATTAGTGCCAGACTTAAAAATTCAGCTTGTAATAACATCCAAATTCCCGAGGCGCAGAAAAATGCCAGCACCAAAAAGAGTGCCGCATGAACCGGATTGGGTGCCGTAACTACACGTAAAGCAGCGATGACTAATAGGCCAGCAAAGGCATAAAAGAAGATTGCGAAGATGGTAGAAGGATCGAAGGTCACGGGTAATTTAACTATTCATCATTAACGATAAGGCGCATCAGCAGCCCGATTAGCGGCAATTTCTTTTTCATATTCGTCGCCCACGGCCAATAACATCTCTTTGGTCATATAAAGATCGCCGCGTTTGTCACCAAAGTATTCAAAAATATTGGTTTCCACAATGGCATCGACCGGACAAGCTTCTTCACAAAAGCCACAAAAAATACATTTAGTTAAATCGATATCGTAGCGGGTGGTACGACGGGAGCCATCTTCCCGCTGATCTGATTCAATCGAAATTGCTAAAGCAGGACAAACTGCTTCACATAATTTGCAAGCAATACACCGCTCTTCCCCATTTGGGTAGCGCCGCAAAGCATGGAGGCCCCGAAAACGCGGTGATAAAGGGGTTTTTTCTTCAGGATATTGAATCGTGAATTTAGGCTTAAAGAGGTAACGCCCCGTAATCGACATGCCCGTCAAAATATCTTTGAGCATAAGGCTCTCGAAAAATTGGCTTACGCGCTGGAGTGATTTTTTAATCATAGTTCGCCTTAATTCCAAATATTCCAAGGTGAAACAATCCAAGCGCCAACTACTACCACCCAAAATACTGCCAGAGGAATAAACACTTTCCAGCCTAAGCGCATGATTTGGTCGTAGCGATAACGCGGTAACGTGGCGCGTAACCAGATAAAACATGACAACAAGAAAAAGGTTTTGGCAAACAACCAGAAGAAACCCGGAATATCGCGCAGCATCGGTAAATCAAGAATAGGTAGCCAGCCACCCAAGAATAAGACGGAAGCCATTGCCGCAATCAAAATCATATTGGCATACTCTGCCAAAAAGAACATCGCAAAAGCCATGCCCGAATATTCCACCATATGTCCAGCGACAATTTCCGACTCTCCTTCTACAACATCGAATGGATGGCGGTTTGTTTCTGCAATTCCTGAAATAAAGTAAATTAAAAACATCGGCAATAGGGGCAACCAATTCCACGATAAGAAATTCAAGCCATAAGATGCAAACAGACCAGTGCTTTGGCTAATGACGATAGTACTTAAATTTAAAGAACCCGAAACCATGAGTACGGTGACTAAAGCAAAGCCCATTGCAATTTCATAAGAAATCATTTGTGCAGCAGCGCGCATCGCGCCTAAGAACGGGTATTTTGAATTAGAGGCCCAGCCGGCCAAAATAATGCCGTAGACGCCGACGGAAGTAATCGCCATCACATAGAGCAAGCCAGCATTCACATTTGCTAACACCATCTCGGCCTGAAATGGAATGACTGCCCACGCAGCAAATGCAGGTGCAATCACCATAACCGGAGCAATCACATACAACACTTTGCTCGCGCGTGTTGGTGAAATAATCTCTTTTAATAAGAGCTTGAGCGCATCCGCAATCGGTTGAAATAAACCCAATGGACCAACCCGATTTGGGCCCAAGCGAATATGCATCCACCCGATCAGCTTGCGCTCCCAGAGCGTGAGGTAAGCAACAGCGCCAAACATCGGCAAAACAATGATGACAATTTTGATTAAGGTCCAAACCAAGGGCCAAAATGAGCCAAAGATAGCGCTGCCTTGCATTTCGATCAGGTTGAGAAAATCAGCCATCGCTTAGCCCACTTCTCCTGCAATCCGCGTGATCGTCAGCGGTCCAAACATCGGTCCCAGTTGCATGCTAGCTGGGGTTGTACTCGCTAGACGAATAACGCCAGCGGCTAAGCCTGGTATCTGCGTGACAGCCAACTTAATGCTGACACCTGCTTGAGTCAATTGCACTATTTCACCCTCTACCAAACCCAGTTCTGCAAAAGTGTGTGGTCCTAAGCCCGCCTTCAGCGCTAATTTTGCATCGGCAGTTAATTGCAATGCACTTGAACGACGGACGATGGCATCTACTCCGTATAGCGGCACATCACCTAAGCGCTCTAAACCCGCAGCTTGTGTTGATACTGCGGCGCTTAAACTCAGCTTCTCGCTAAATTGATTATTGGCGAGGAGCACAGCGCTATCGAGCAACTCAGGCAAGGCTTCTGCACGTACTTCTTCCGGCAGATTAAATAAAAAGCCATCGAGTTTTGCTAAGGCCCCTAGGGTGCGCAACACTTTCCAAGCGGGACGCGCATCGCCAAGCGGTTTTACCGCGGGCTGAATTGTTTGAATGGTACCAGCCGTATTCACATAGCTAGCCATGGTTTCAGTAAATGGCGTAATCGGCAACAGTACATCGGCCAACTCGAGTAAGTCTGGGCTGGTAAATGCAGTTAAGGCAATCACGGTATCGGCCTTAGTCAAAGCTGCGCGGGTTTGCTGTGGATTCGGTAAGTCTGCCAAAGGCTCGACATGCATCAATAGAAAAGCGTGCCGCTCGCCATCGAGTAAGGAGTTAATACTGCCCGCATTACCCTGAACGGCATTGACGAGATGTGCGCCAACACTATTGCCACCCTCTTGCAGGAAGCCAAAACGTGCACCAGTCTGTTCGGCAATAAATTGGGCTAATACATGTAAATCGGCCGCTTGTGGGTGCGCGATGGCACTTGCACCTAATAATATTGCTTGATTTGGGCTGTCTATGCCAGCTGATGAGTTAAGTGCTTGCGTCTCTAAGAGTGCTTTCGCAATCTGTATTGCTTCAGGCGAAGTAGTTTCGCTGCGAATGCCTGCGGGGGCGGAAACACCTTTAGCCTGCGCAATTGCTAAGGCAATTTCACTGAGTCCCGTAACCCAAGCGCTTGGTCGCATTGTTAAGCTACTTGCTAATGGCATCAGCCAATCAGTGCCGCCAGCATCCAGGCGATGAATTTGTAAGCCCTGCTTAGTGGCAGTGCGCAAACGTGCAGCAATTAGGGGCTGATCTTTACGTAAATTACTACCAATGACCAAGACGCGCTTTAGCCTACTTAACTCATTGATTGCCATCCCCAAATAAGGTACAGCAGCAGAGCCACGCGTATCAACTTGACGTAAACGGGTTTCAATTTGGCTAGAGCCCAAACCACGAATGAGTTTTTGAAATAAATAGAGTTCTTCGACACTAGAAATAGGATGGGCAATGGCAGCAATAGATTCACCGCCATGCAAATTACCAATCGTTTGTAAGGAGCGGGACACATAATCAAGAGCAGATTGCCAGTCGGTTTCTAACCACTTACCATCTTGCTTGACCATGGGCGCAGTTAATCGTTCAGCGCTATTGAGGCCCTCGTAGGCAAAGCGATCACGGTCACTAATCCAACATTCATTGATTGCTTCATTTTCTAAAGCGACTACACGCATCACGCGATTAGACTTGGTTTGCACCGTAGTATTACTACCTAAGCTGTCATGCGGGCTGAGCGAACGTTTACGCGCTAACTCCCAGGTCCGCGCGGCATAACGAAACGGCTTACTAGTTAAAGCGCCCACGGGACAAATATCAATCATGTTGCCTGATAGCTCAGAGTCAATCGTGCGTCCCAAGAAAGTGGTAATTTCGGAATGCTCGCCACGGTTAACCATGCCTAATTCCATCACCCCGGCAACTTCTTGACCAAAACGCACACAACGCGTGCAATGAATACAACGGGTCATTTCTTCCATCGAAATTAAAGGACCAACATTTTTATGGAACACCACCCGCTTCTCTTCGGTATAGCGTGAACTCGACTTGCCGTAACCAACTGCTAAATCTTGCAATTGACATTCGCCACCCTGATCGCAAATCGGGCAATCCAGTGGATGATTAATCAGTAAAAACTCCATCACCGAACGTTGCGCCTCAAGGGCTTTCGCTGAATGCGTGAATACTTTCATCCCTTGAGTCACGGGCGTAGCGCAAGCGGGTAAAGGCTTGGGCGCTTTTTCAACCTCAACTAAACACATCCGGCAATTCGCCGCAATAGATAATTTTTTGTGATAACAAAAATGCGGCACATAGGTGCCCAAGCTATTGGCGGCGTGCATCACCATCGAACCTTGAGGAACCGTTATTGGCTTACCATCAACTTCAAGTTCAACCATGCTCATACGCTTGAACTCCCAGCCACTTCAGCAGCTTCAAGGGCATGGATCCCATCCGCAGCTACTAAGCAACGCTTGTGTTCAATGTGATAAACAAACTCATCACGAAAATGCTTGAGCATACCGCGCACTGGCATCGCTGCAGCATCACCCAAAGCACAAATCGTGCGGCCTTGGATGTTATTAGCCACATCATTGAGCAAATCTAAATCTTCAATCCGCCCAGTACCATGTTCAATGCGATTCACGATCCGCCATAACCATCCAGTCCCTTCGCGACATGGCGTACATTGACCGCATGATTCTTCGTGATAAAAATACGAGAGCCGTAAGAGGGCCTGCACCATGCAGCGCGTGTCATTCATCACAATCACTGCACCTGAGCCTAACATCGAGCCTGCTTTAGCAAGGCTGTCGTAATCCATGGTTAAATCCATCATTTCAGCAGCTGGAATTACGGGAGCCGAAGAGCCGCCGGGAATAACTGCCTTCAAAGTGGAGCCATTCCGCATACCGCCAGCTAATTGCAATAATTCTGCAAATGGCAAACCCAGGGGAATTTCATAATTTCCAGGTCGATTCACGTCACCTGAAACGGAGAATATTTTCGTGCCACCATTGTTCGGTTTACCCAGCTTTAAGTAAGCCTCGCCGCCCATGGCTAAAACAAAGGGTACTGCTGCAAAGGTTTCAGAATTATTAATTGTGGTGGGCTTACCGTATAAACCAAAACTGGCTGGAAATGGCGGTTTAAAGCGCGGTTGACCCTTCTTGCCTTCTAAGGACTCGAGCAAGGCCGTTTCTTCGCCACAGATATAAGCCCCCCACCCAGGCGTTGCATGCAATTCAAAACTGAAATCACTACCTAAAATATGATTACCTAAATAGCCTGCAGCACGGGCTTCATCAAGCGCAGCCTCAAAGCGTGTATAGACCTCCCAAATTTCACCATGAATATAGTTATAGCCTACAGAAATGCCCATGGTGTATGCACCAATAATCATCCCTTCAATTAAGGCATGCGGGTTATAACGCATGATGTCGCGGTCTTTAAACGTACCCGGTTCACCTTCATCACTATTGCACACTAAATATTTTTGCCCAGGAAATTGCCGTGGCATAAAACTCCACTTCAAACCAGTGGGGAAACCTGCGCCACCGCGTCCACGTAATGCCGATAACTTTAGTTCGGCAATAATGGCCTCAGGAGTTACGGGCTCCGTTAAGATGCGGCGCAATTGTCCGTAACCACCGCGTTTCACATAATCTTCTAAATGCCAGTTATCACCAGTTAAACCAGCCAAAATCAATGGCTTGACATGATTTTTGTGCAAGCTAGTCATGATCTCGACCCTTCTGCACCATTCGCCTTGGCAATACGAAGCTCAGCTAACAAGGCATCAATTTTGTCGTAACTCATAAAACTACACATGCGTTTATCGTTTACCAGCATCACCGGAGAATCGCCGCAAGCACCCATACACTCGCCCTCTTTAAGCGTAAAAGTGCCGCAAGGCGTAGTTTCATTAAATCCAATGCCAAGTTTTTGCTTCAAGTATTCAGCTGCATCAGCCCCATGACTTAATTGACATGGCAGATTGGTGCACACCACAATCTTGTATGCACCAATAGGCTTAGTGTTATACATATTGTAGAAAGTGGCTACTTCATCCACTGCAATGGTGGGCATACCCAAGATCTGTGCAACCTCTTCAATCACGGCTGGCGAAATCCAGCCTAACTCAGTTTGCGCGGCAATTAATGCGGCCATAACCGCTGATTGCTTTTGCTCAGGCGGATACTTCGCAATATTGCGATTAATTTCAGCATGGCAGGCGGGAGAAAATAAAGTGGTCATTAGCGGTCGATCTCGCCAAAAACAATATCTTGGGTGCCAATAATGGTTACGGCATCAGCGATCATATGACCCCGCGCCATTTCATCGAGGGCAGCTAAATGGACGAAGCCAGGCGCGCGAATTTTCATCCGATAGGGTTTATTAGCGCCATCAGAAATTAAATAGACGCCAAACTCCCCTTTCGGATGTTCGACTGCTGCATATGCTTCACCTTGCGGTACATGAATACCTTCAGTAAATAATTTGAAATGGTGAATCAGCTCTTCCATATTCGTTTTCATATCTCCACGCGATGGGGGAGCAACTTTATGGTTATCACTCATCACAGAACCCGGATTCGCTTTTAACCAGGCAACACACTGGGTAATGATGCGGTTCGACTGCCGCATCTCTTCCATGCGCACTAAATACCGATCATAAGAGTCGCCATTGACGCCTACGGGAATATCAAAGTCTAGGCGGTCATACACTTCATAAGGCTGCTTCTTACGTAAATCCCATTCAATACCCGAGCCACGCAACATTGGCCCTGTAAAGCCAAGCTGTAGAGCGCGCTCAGGGGTAACAACACCAATTCCCACTAAGCGCTGCTTCCAAATACGGTTATCGGTGAGAAGATTGCAATACTCATCCACATTGGCAGGAAAGCGCTTACTAAAGGCGTCAATGAAATCGAGTAAAGAACCGGTACGAGTTTCATTCAGACGGTGAATTGCCGCATCACTGCGCACTTTTGATTTCGTAAACTGAGGCATCTCGCTCGGTAAATCACGATATACGCCGCCTGGACGATAGTACGCTGCATGCATACGCGCACCAGATACAGCCTCATACATGTCGAAAATTTCTTCACGATCACGGAAAGCATATAAAAATACGGCCATTGCGCCTACGTCTAAACCGTGGCAACCAATCCACAATAAATGATTGAGTAGACGAGTTAATTCATCAAACATGACGCGTATATATTGCGCGCGCAGGGGTACGTCAACGCCAATTAATTTTTCAATCGACATGACATAGGCATGCTCATTCACCATCATGGATACGTAATCCAGGCGATCCATATACGGTACGTTTTGAATCCAAGTACGCGTCTCAGCCAATTTTTCAGTCGCGCGATGCAATAAACCAATATGCGGATCAGCCCGTTGAATCACTTCTCCGTCCAGCTCCAGCACTAACCGCAAAACGCCA
The DNA here is from genome assembly GCA_903918115.1 of uncultured beta proteobacterium. GTDB lineage: Bacteria > Pseudomonadota > Gammaproteobacteria > Burkholderiales > Burkholderiaceae > Polynucleobacter. The sequence continues at coordinate 2,304 of CAIXDG010000104.1, read as the reverse complement.
TGCGCTGCAGGGTGCTGGGGACCAAAGTTAAGGGTGTAGTTCTTAATTTCTGCCATGATGAAGCCCCTTAAGCAGGTCCTCCATAGGATTCTTCGCGAACTATGCGGGGTATCACTTCACGGGGTTCGATCGTAACGGGTTGATACACCACCCGTTTAAGCTCAGGGTCGTAACGCATTTCAACTGTGCCCGAAATGGGAAAGTCTTTACGAAATGGGTGACCAATAAAACCATAGTCGGTGAGAATGCGGCGTAAATCCTCATGCCCGTCAAACAAAATGCCAAATAAATCGAAGGCTTCACGCTCAAACCAATTAGCTGAGCTCCACACCGGGACAAGCGATGCAACAACTGGATAACTGTCATCTGGCGCAAACACTCGCAAACGTAAGCGCTGATTATGTTGCAAGGAAAGTAAGTGGCTAACGACGGCAAAACGTAAACCCGTCCATGAGCCATCACCATAATCTTGGTAATCAACCCCGCATAAATCAATCAGCTGTTCAAATGCTAACGCCGGATCATCACGCAACATCAAGGCAGCAGTGAAATAATCTTGCGCAGCAACGACCAACGTCACTTCATTTAGAGCAACTTCAACTGATTGCACTCGTGCTCCCAGCACGTTTTGAATCGTTGTTGCAAGATGATTTAAGCGTTCAGACATGGATGCTTGACCTAGGCTTTGCGCGCAATAGTACTGGTACGGCCAATTTTGGCCTGCAGTTGAATAATGCCGTAGATTAGCGCTTCAGCTGTGGGCGGACAACCTGGTACATAGATATCTACAGGCACAATGCGATCGCAGCCACGCACAACTGAATAGGAGTAATGGTAATAACCTCCACCATTAGCGCATGAGCCCATTGAAATCACCCAGCGTGGTTCTGGCATTTGGTCATACACTTTACGCAAAGCTGGGGCCATCTTATTGCACAAAGTACCAGCGACAATCATTAAATCGGATTGCCGCGGTGAGGGACGAAACACGACCCCAAAGCGGTCTAAATCGTAACGTGCAGCGCCCGCATGCATCATTTCTACTGCACAACAAGCCAAACCAAAAGTCATCGGCCACAGCGAACCCGTACGAGTCCAGTTAATGAGCTGATCTGCAGAGGTAGTAATAAAGCCTTCTTTGAGTACGCCTTCTAACGCCATAACATTTACTCCCAGTCGAGGGCGCCCTTTTTCCAGATGTAAACAAAGCCAACAACGAATTCCAAGAGAAACACAATCATCGAGGCATAGCCTGCCCAACCAATATCACGCAAAGCAACTCCCCAGGGAAATAGGAAAGCAGTTTCAAGGTCAAACAAAATAAAGAGGATGGCAATGAGGTAATAACGCACGTCAAATTTCATACGCGCATCTTCGAATGCTTCAAAGCCACATTCGTAAGGAGAAAGTTTTTCTGTGTTGGGACTAGAGGGGGCAACAATCTTACCCAGCAACATGGGCACTAAACCAACAGCAATCCCTACAAGGATAAAAAGCAACACCGGAAAGTAGTTTGCGAGGTTCAAAATTAGCCTAAATCAGTTATCAAGCGAAGCCTAGATTGCTCTTCTGAAATACAGACAAGATTATAAGGGTTTTCCTCTAGACTATCTGAAATTTAGGGGAAATAAGCCTATTCCATGGGCCCCCACTCTACCCCTCCTTGGCGCAGGGCTTACACGCCCGCATGGCCTCAGGTTCGGCCCTGAATTCCAGGGAGATCATTAAAGCTGAATTAAGCAATTACTAAATTTATAAATAGTATTATGCTTGCCCATTCACCCCATTTTCTGCGGGTTAAAGTAAAACCCTAACTAGCTCAAAGAAGCAAAATATGTCACTCAATCTTGATCTCTGTTTCCTTCCAGCCACACAACTTGCAGAGCTAATACGCACCAAAAAAGTCTCAGTAACGCAGGTAATTCAAGCGCACCTAGATCAAATTGAACGCCTCAATCCGACCCTCAATGCCATCGTTACTTTAACTGCGGACTCAGCTATGCAAGAAGCCCGCAGGGCCGACCAACAGGTGGCAGCTGCTGAGCCCATTGGGATCTTGCATGGCTTGCCGGTTGCCCACAAGGATCTCTTTCTTACTAAAGGGGTAAGAACAACTTTTGGTTCCCTTGCTTTCAAGGACTATGTGCCTGAAGTTGATTCATTACCAGTCGAGCGGCTTAAAAAAGCCGGCGCTATTAGTCTTGGTAAAACTAATACCCCAGAGTTTGGTGCCGGTAGTCAAACTTTTAATGCGGTATTTGGTGCCACACCAAATCCTTATGATTTGAGCAAAACCTGTGGCGG
>CAIXDG010000103.1 GCA_903918115.1 uncultured beta proteobacterium | reverse complement strand
CTATTATTTTTAGCTGCGGGTAGTGTGATTATGGGTATGCATCATGAGCAAGATATGCGAAACATGGGCGGCCTGTGGAAATATATGCCCGTTACTTGTTTGATGATGTTAGTTGGTAGTTTGTCACTCATTGGTACGCCATTCTTTTCTGGGTTTTATTCAAAAGATTCGATTATTGAAGCGGTTGCTGCCAGCACTATACCGGGCTCAGGGTTTGCCTATTTTGCTGTGATGGTAAGTGTGTTTATTACTGCACTGTACTCATTCCGTTTGTATTTTTATGTTTTTCATGGCAAAGAGCGCTTTCATCAATCCAGTCATGATGAGCATGTCGATGCTGATGCTGATGCGCATCATGGCTTAGCCGCAGATGAGGTGCCACATGAGTCGCCTTGGGTGGTAACTGTGCCATTAATTTTATTGGCCATTCCCTCAGTCATTATTGGTTTTTATGCCATTGAGCCGATGTTGTTCGGCGATTTTTTTGGCGACTCGATGTTCATCGACTTAAGCCAGCATCCTGTAATGGAAGAGTTAGCCAATGAATTCCATGGCCCAATTGCGATGGCCCTGCATGCGTTGACCTCCTCGGTAACAATTCTAGTGGCCTTAGGGGTGCTAACGGCAGCAATCGGCTATTTATGGGTTCCCAGTTTACCGAGCAAAATTGCCCACACCTTTGCGCCATTAAAAAAATTACTCGATCATAAATATTACCTAGACGAACTCAATCAACTGGTCTTTGCCAAGGGTTCTATTTTGCTAGGCCGTAGCTTATGGCACCGTGGCGATCAACAGCTCATTGATGGTTTACTGGTTAATGGCAGCGCGCATTTAGTGGGTCGAATGGCGGGAGTAATGCGGCATTTGCAGTCAGGTTATTTATATCACTATGCATTTGCGATGATTTTAGGCCTTGCTGTTTTATTGGCTTGGGTTTTATATGCTTACTTACCTTATGTGCGCTAGGTTTTAATTTCATGACACTTTCATTTGCAATCTGGACGCCAATCTTCTTCGGCCTTGTGCTGTTGATGTTTGGTTCAGATAAATCTACTGTTGGTTTGCGCTACCTAGCGCTCTTTGGAGCAGTTGTCAGTTTTATCGCCACCTTGCCTTTAGTTTTGAACTTTGATCTTGCCAATGCTGGCATGCAATTTGTTGAAAAGGTCACCTGGATTCCGCGCTACGATATTAATTACTATCTAGGGGTTGACGGTATTTCAGTATGGTTTATTGTGCTCACTGCATTTATCAATATCTTCATAGTGATTGCTGCCTGGGATGTAATTCAAGTTAAAGTTTCTCAGTACCTTGCATCGTTCATGATCTTGTCGGGCTTAATGATTGGCGTATTTGCAGCACTCGATGCTTTACTGTTTTATGTATTTTTTGAGGCAACCTTAATTCCGATGTATGTGATTATTGGCGTTTGGGGAGGGCATAACCGTATTTATGCAGCCTTTAAGTTCTTCTTGTATACCTTGCTGGGCTCGTTACTGACTTTAGTGGCCTTGCTCTATCTATATAACGTCAGTAATAGTTTTGACATTCTGGTTTGGCAAGAGACGCGCTTGGATATTGTTGAGCAGGTCTTTTTGTTTGCGGCATTTTTTATGGCCTTTGCAGTTAAAGTGCCAATGTGGCCATTACACACCTGGCTTCCCGACGTACACGTCGAGGCTCCTACGGGCGGTTCTGTAGTTTTAGCAGCCATTATGTTGAAGTTAGGCGCGTATGGTTTCTTGCGCTTCTCTTTGCCCATAGCGCCCGACGCCAGCCAATATCTCGGTCCTTTTATCATTTTCTTATCTTTGGTAGCGGTCATTTATGTCGGCCTGGTAGCCTTAGTCCAACAGGATATGAAGAAGTTAGTTGCTTACTCCTCGGTAGCGCATATGGGTTTTGTAACCCTCGGATTTTTCCTTTTCAGCCCGCTCGGTATTGAGGGCGGAATTGTGCAAATGATTTCACATGGCTTTATCTCTGGCGCAATGTTTCTGTCGATCGGTGTTTTATACGATCGAATGCATACTCGGCAAATTGCGGATTACGGTGGCGTAGCCCATACGATGCCTAAATTTGCAGCATTTGCCGTCTTTATGGCTATGGCTAACTGCGGTTTACCGGCAACCTCTGGCTTTGTGGGTGAGTTTATGGTGATTCTGGCGGCAGTCGATTACGATTTCTTAATTGGGGTCTTAGCAGCTACGGCTTTAATTCTTGGTGCTGCTTATTCTTTATGGATGGTGAAGCGGGTATTTTTTGGTCCGATTGCCAACCCCCAGGTAGCCGCCCTGAAAGATATTAATGGACGTGAGTTTTTCATGATGGGTGCACTATCGATTTGTGTTTTGTGGATGGGGGTGTATCCCAAGCCTTTTACCGATATTATTCATCCCGCCGTAATTAATCTGCTGCAACATGTTGCCATCAGCAAATTGTAGGATAGAACATATGCAAGCATTTGACCTTATTGCCATTTTCCCCGAATTACTGTTGCTGGTAACCGCCTGCTTTTTATTGGTAGCTAGTGTTTTTGTCCGTGAACGTCCAGTAGTCATCAGTAATGCTTTTGCTGCTAGCGAAGAGCCTGATATTTTTCATACACCCCGTGGCGTTGGTTTTGTTTATTTCTTTAGCTTAATTTTATTGGCCATTCTTGCTATTGCATTTATCGGTCGCTTTGATGATGTTTCGCTATTGGCAATGAATGGCTTATTTCAGTCTGATCCTGTGGCAAATTTACTGAAAGCAGGGTGCTGCCTAGCCTTACTCATTAGCTTGATTTATTCAAAACAATACTTAAAAGATCGAGGCTTATTTCGCCCAGACTTTATTGTTTTATGTTTATTTGCCTTGCTCGGGCAAATGGTACTCATTTCTGGGGCAAATTTACTGAGCTTATATCTGGGTTTGGAATTAATGGCCTTATCCACCTATGCATTAGTTGCAATGCGCCATAACAGTGCAAAGAGTGCTGAGGCAGCAATGAAATACTTTATTTTGGGTGCTTTAGCCTCAGGTTTTCTTTTATATGGCATGTCGATACTGTATGGCGTAACCGGCTCATTAGACTTACTCGAAATTTTTCAAGCGGTTGCCGACCCCCGTATTAACCATTTAGTCTTGGCTTTTGGAGTCGTTTTTATTGTCGCAGGTTTAGCTTTTAAAATGGGCGTAGTGCCATTTCATATGTGGGTGCCCGATGTTTATCAAGGTGCGCCCACTGCTGTAACTCTACTCATTGCAGCGGCGCCTAAATTAGCGGCCTTTGCTTTGCTATTCCGTTTACTGGTGAATGCGTTATTACCCTTAATGGGTGATTGGCAGCCGATGTTGATCCTGTTAGCGATATTATCTTTGGTATTAGGAAATATCACCGCAATTGCCCAAACCAATCTGAAGCGGATGCTGGCTTATTCGGCGATTGCGCAAATGGGTTTTGTTTTATTGGGCATGCTAGCAGTATTTGATGAACACGCTTTTAGTTCCGCCTTTTTTTATACCTTAACCTATGTATTAACTACTTTAGGTAGCTTTGGCTTATTAATGCTCCTTTCGCGTAAAGGCTATGACTGCGAAACGCTGGATGGTTTAAAAGGCTTAAATCAGCAACATCCATGGTACGCGTTTATCGGTTTAATTTTGATGTTTTCTTTGGCTGGAGTACCGCCTACAGTTGGCTTTGCGGCAAAGCTAGCCGTCCTTGAAGCTTTAGTGGATGCTCAATATACTGGTTTGGCCGTGCTCGCAGTATTAGCATCTTTGGTTGGCGCTTTTTATTATTTGCGGGTAGTCAAGGTCATGTACTTCGATGAGCCAATCCACGAGTTGCATGCAGTAAGTGGCTCAAAGTTGGCGCGCAGTATGTTGGGTCTGAATGGCATTTTGGTGCTAGTCTTGGGTATTTTCCCAGCTGGTTTATTAACTTTGTGCTTAGATGCTATGCGTCGCACTTTGTTGGGTGTTTAATGGCTGAAAAATCACTTAGTGATTTAGCTATTGGCGACACCCATTTGCGCGAAGAGCGCGTTTCGGGTGAAGCCATCTACGATGGTATTTTTCTGCAGATGAAGCGCGATGTAGTGCGCTTGCCCGATGGGGCGGAGGCAATGCGCGAATATTTAACCCATCCAGGTGCAGTTGCTATCCTCGCTTTATTGGATGATGGCCGGGTAGTGATGGAGCGTCAGTATCGCTACCCCATTGCTAAAGCTTGTTTAGAAATTCCAGCTGGTAAGTTAGAAATTGGTGAAGATCCTTTGCTTTGTGCGCAACGCGAGCTACTAGAAGAGACTGGCTATACCGCCAGCAAATGGTCTTTTATTCGCCGTATTAATCCAGTGATTTCCTATTCAACCGAATTTATCGATATTTACTTGGCTCAAGGGCTTATAGAGGGTAAACGCCAGCTTGATGCGGAAGAGTTCTTAGACGTATTTGCAGCACCTCTAGAAGATTTGCTGCGCTGGGTTGAAGGTGGCGAAATTACTGATGTGAAGACGATTATTTCGAGTTACTGGCTAGAGCGATATCGGCGCGGCTTAGTTTCACCAAAATCTTTATAATTAAACTTATATTTATAGCCCTTGAATTTAAGCAAATAATCCTGATCTAAAATTGGTATGAAAGTCTATAACCTTTCCTGTGCATTGACCCATTCTTTTGAAGGCTGGTTTGCTTCAGAGGAAGATTGCCTGTCACAACAGGCGAATGGTTTATTAACTTGCCCAATTTGTAATAGTAATGAGGTTATTCGTTTGCCCTCTGCGCCGCATATTGGTGATCGGCTTGGCGAGCGCAATGCAGTTCAAACGCAGACCCAGCTTGAACCACAAATGCAGGAGGCCTTTTTAAAGGGCGTACGCCAACTGATTAATGGTTCAGAAGATGTCGGCACTGCATTTGCGGAAGAGGCGCGACGTATTCATTACCACGAGGCCCCCGAGCGTAATATTCGCGGTCAAACAACCCAAGACGAAGCAGAATCGTTGCGAGAAGAGGGCATTCAGGTTTTAGCCTTGCCCGCGCTTCCCATCCTGAAAAATACCTTGCAGTAAATAAGCTTTTTTCTAGTAAGTCGTTAGTTTATTAACGGCTACTTTGAAGTCGGCATGACGAATTCTGCGCCTTTGCTGATACTTTCAGGCCAGCGTTGCATCACACTTTTCTGCTTAGTATAAAAACGCACACTTTCTTTACCGTAAGCATGGGTATCGCCAAAGATCGATCGTTTCCACCCACCAAAACCATGCCAGGCCATGGGTACCGGAATCGGTACATTGATTCCCACCATACCGACTTGTACGCGGCGGGCAAATTCGCGGGCAATATTACCGTCGCTGGTAAAGCAGGCCACACCATTCCCAAATTCATGGGCGTTGACCAAATTTAAAGCGTCGGCAAAGTTAGCTACCCGCACGCAAGAAAGTACGGGACCAAAAATTTCTTCGCGATAAATTGTCATATCCGGGGTGACATGATCAAACAGGGTGCCGCCAATCCAGAAGCCTTGCTCAAACTGCGGAGATTTAAATGGACGACCATCTACCAATAATGTAGCTCCACTCGCTACACCACTTTCAATATACCCAGTAATCCGCTCAAGGGCTGCACGAGTAACGATCGGTCCCATCTCGGCATCGAGCTCCATGCCGTTTTTAATTTTGAGGGCCTTAGTCCGTTCAATCAGTTTTGGCATCACTTTATCGGCTGCATCGCCAACAAGCACCGCTACTGAAATGGCCATACAGCGTTCGCCAGCTGAGCCATATGCAGCTCCAACTAAGGCGTCAACAGCTTTATCGATATCAGCATCGGGCATGATCACCATATGATTTTTGGCTCCGCCGAGGGCTTGAACGCGTTTGCCAAAGTGGGCCCCACGCTCGTAAATATAATTCGCAATTGGCGTTGAGCCAACGAAGCTAAGGGCCTTGACCTGGGGATTTTCAAGTAAGGCATCCACTGCCTCTTTATCACCTTGCAAGACGTTAAATACGCCGTCAGGCAAACCTGCCTCTTTGAGTAAGCGCGCCATTAATAAAGATGCCGATGGGTCAGTAGGGCTAGGCTTAAGAATGAAAGTGTTACCGCAAGCAATGGCCATCGGAAACATCCACATCGGCACCATTACTGGAAAATTAAACGGGGTAATTCCAGCAACCACGCCTAAAGGCTGGCGCATCACCCAATTGTCGATGCCGGTCGAGACTTGCTCGGTGTAATCACCCTTTAGTAGCTCGGGAATGCCAGTAGCGAATTCGACTATCTCAATTCCGCGAGTGACTTCGCCTTGAGCGTCGGTAAAGACTTTGCCGTGCTCAGCCGTAATAATGGCCGCCAATTCATCGCTATGGCGGTTTAGCAGCTCGAGGTATTTAAATAGAATGCGGGCGCGCCTCAGGGGCGAGGTATCCGACCAGGCCGGAAAAGCAGCTTGCGCAACTTCGACAGCAGCATCCACCTCGGCACGGTTAGCCAAGGCAACTCGTCTGGCAATCGCCCCAGTCGCAGGGTTATATACATCCGCATAACGACCGGCTTTGGGTTGAATGATTTTGCCACCAACAAAGTGGCCAATATCTTCTTTAATTTCAAAGGCTTGAGGTGCATTCATAAGGTTTTACCCTAGTTATTGTATGAAGTAGAAATGAAGGATTTACCGGCAAAAACCTGCGAAAATAAGAACCCTCATGGGGATCTCGTTATTCTATCGGTTTGGCCGATTTTTTGTTGAAAGTGCATATGAGTTTGTTATTTTCTAAGTACACCTTAGGCTCGCCCAAGGGCGGATTAGAGCTAAGTAATCGTATTGTTGTGGCACCCATGTGCCAGTATTCTTCCGATGATGGTGCGGCCACCGATTGGCATTTAATGCATTGGGGTAATTTACTGAACAGTGGCGCAGGCCTATTTATTATTGAAGCTACCGGCGTTTTACCCGAAGCGCGTATTACACCGGTATGTCTAGGTTTATGGGATGAGCGTACCGAAGCTGCACTGAAAGATAAACTGACGCGAGCAAGGGCGTTAGCGCCAGCAGTACCCGTTTTTATCCAGCTCTCGCATGCCGGTCGCAAGGGTTCTAGTGCTTCGCCATGGCACGGTGGCCAATTAATAGATGAGGATGCTGGTGGCTGGGAAGCCTCAGCGCCTTCAGCAGTGCCGCAACTGCCCAATGAAAAACCGCCGCGCGCTTTTACTACAGATGAAATTCAAGATTTGATCAAAGCGTTTGTCATCGCCGCGCAACGTGCCGAGCGTATTGGGATCGATGGAGTAGAACTGCATGGTGCTCACGGTTATTTACTCCACCAATTTTTATCACCGATTGCTAATCACCGCACCGATCAGTATGGTGGTTCGTTCGAAAATCGAATTCGTTTGGTAATTGAACTATTCTCAGCTGTAAGAGCGGCTTATCAAGGCGTATTAGGCATACGTCTTTCAGCGTACGATTGGGTCGAGGGTGGTTGGACTCCCGAAGAGACCGCTGAATTGGCTTTACGTCTGAAAAGCCTAGGGTGCAATTATGTTCACGTTTCATCGGGGGGCGTTTCGCACTTACAGAAAATTGCGATTGGTCCCAATTACCAAGTTTCATTTGCCAAAATGGTCAAAGAAAAATCGGGCTTGCCAACGATGGCAGTGGGCCTAATAACCGATCCCCATCAGGCCGAAGCGATTTTGCAAGCCGGTGATGCCGATTTAATTGCGCTAGCTCGCGCCTTTCTGTATAAGCCCCGTTGGGCTTGGGAGGCGGCCGCAGCCTTGCAGGGTGAGGTGACAGCGAGCAGTCAATATTGGCGTTGTTTGCCGCGCGAGGCGCAAGCTGTATTTGGCCCTGTACGGATTGGCCAACGGTAATTTTATCTTTTTTTTCTCGTTCATTTAAAGGTTTTATATGCGATTAATCAATCGAGCAGTAACGATTTTATTAGGCTTGGGTCTTGCCAGTCTTGCTATCGCCCAATCTTTTCCTGATCACGCAATTACCTTAATCGTGCCCAATCCGCCTGGCGGATTAGTCGATACATCGGCGCGTTTATTGAGTGAGCCTCTAAGCCGTGTGTTGAATGAAACCGTAATTGTAGAAAATAAACCTGGCGCAAGCGGGAATACAGCCTATCAGTTTGTTGCTAAAGCTAAGCCGGATGGTTATACCTTGTTGATTTCCTATTCCGGATATCACGTTGGTAACCCCGCCTTAATGGACAAATTACCCTGGGATCCGCTTAAAGATTTTGCGCCAATTGCACTGCTCACCGTTTCAACCAATGTTATTGCTGTGCATCCCTCTATTCCAGTGAATAATCTTAAAGAGCTGATTGCCTATGCAAAAGCCAATCCAGGCAAGTTAAATTATGCTTCGCAGGGAAATGGCTCGGTTTCGCATATTGGCACTGAAATTTTTAAACAAACCACTGGTATTGAAATGGTGCATGTCCCTTATAAAGGCTCGGGCCCGGCAATTCAAGATGTCTTGGCTGGACAGGTGCAAGTATTCATTACTACGCCGCCATCCGTGATGCAGCATGTGCAAAGTGGCAAATTAAAAGGTTTAGCCGTAACCGGAAAAACCCGCCACCCCTCAATGCCCAATGTACCGACTACGGCCGAAGCTGGTTTACCGAGCTTTCAATTGGAGTCGTGGGTTGCTCTATATGCACCTGCTAATACTCCCGCGCCTGTTATAGCGAAGTTAAGCGAAGCGGTGAAAAAAGGTTTAGAGCAAGCAGAAGTTAAGCAACGAGCCGATACGGCAGGGGTTGAAGTGCGCTATCAAAATCCCCAACAAATGGACGCACTCTTGAAAAAAGAATTGCCATATTGGAATAAGGTGATTAAAGCCGCTAATATTAAGCTTGATTAAATAGAAAGAAGTAGCAATGTCTCAGCAAGTACATACGCTACGTGAAGCGTGGTTAGAAGCAGCGGTAAAGTATTTAGAACCCATCTTTTCTAAAGCAGGTTATGCAATTCCACCAGTGCGCGTATCTTGCGGCTTTCCTGCTTCAAGTAGCCCCCGCACGACCTTGGGCCAATGTTGGCCACGAGAGCGTTCTGGCGCTAGTGTTAATGAAATTTTTATTTCCCCCAAGCTGGATGAGCCCGTTGCCTTGCTCGATACCTTAGTGCATGAGTTGTGTCATGCGGTAGACGATTGTTTTAGTGGTCATGGCGAAGACTTTAAAGGCATTGCGCAAACAGTGGGGCTAGAAGGCCCAGCGCGGATGGCAAAAGCCAACGAGGCCCTGGTTGTGCGTTTAATGATGATTAGCCAAGAGCTTGGTCCTTACCCACATCAGGCCATTGTATTTCCACCGCCCCGGCCGAGTAATTCAAGTCGTAATAAGGCCACATGCCCGCAATGTGGATACGAAGTCACTTTACTGAAGAAGTGGGCTAGTTATGGCGCACCGATTTGCCCAAAAGATTCGCTTAGAATGGTCGAGGCGATACCCGAGACAATCGAAAATACGACTCGCACTGAATTAGTTGCTGAAGTTGATGAAATTCGGCGCGCGATTAGCTAGGCGCTAAAATCCCTTAACGTAATTCCTACCTTCCTAAGATTAATCATTATTATGAGCACACAAAAAATTATTCAAAATCCAAAAATCGCGATTATTCCTGGCGACGGCATTGGCAAGGAAGTAATGCCTGAGGGGGTAAGAGCCCTAGAGGTAGCTGCAAGTAAGTTTGGTATCAACTTTCAGTTCGATCATTTTGATTTTGCAAGTTGTGATTACTATTTAAAGCACGGCAAGATGTTGCCCGATGATTGGTTTGATATCTTAATGAAATACGATGCTATTTTCTTTGGTGCGGTGGGTATGCCCAATATTTTGGCTGACCATCTCTCTTTGTGGGGTAGCTTAATTCAATTTAGACGGGGTTTTGATCAATATGTGAATTTACGCCCGGTACGTTTATTACCAGGCGTACCTTGTCCTCTGGCCAACCGTAAACCTGGTGATATTGACTTCTTTGTGGTGCGTGAAAATACCGAGGGTGAATATTCGAGTGTTGGCGGCAAAATGTTCCCCGATACTGATCGTGAATTTGTCGTGCAAGAATCTGTATTTACGCGTATTGGCACAGATCGTATTTTAAAGTTTGCCTTTGAGCTAGCACAAAGCCGCAGCAAGAAGCACCTGACGTCGGCGACCAAGTCAAATGGTATCGCTATTACGATGCCGTATTGGGATGAGCGAGTAGAGGCGATGGCTAAAAAATATACTGATGTGCGGATGGATAAATATCATATTGATATTCTCACGGCGCAATTTGTGATGAATCCCGATCGTTTTGATGTGGTTGTGGCGAGTAATTTATTTGGCGATATTTTGTCTGATTTAGGCCCAGCATGTACGGGGACGATTGCCGTTGCGCCTTCGGGAAGCATTAATCCTGAAGGGCTCTATCCCTCATTGTTTGAACCAGTTCATGGTTCTGCTCCCGATATTTTTGGACAAAATATTGCTAATCCGATTGGGCAAATTTGGAGTGGCTCAATGATGCTGGATCATTTAGGTTATCCCGCTGCAGGCAAAGCAATATTCTCGGCGATTGAAAAAGTATTAGCTGCTGGGCCAGGCCACGCACCATTAACGCCCGACCTGGGTGGTAAAGCGAGTACTGCAGATTTAGGAAAGGCAATTTCCGCGGCAATTTAATTGCAGAGCAGGGAATTCTTGTTTAGTTGCCCCAGACTGGTTGCTTTTTGCTGCTCTTAGCGATTTCTGCCAGTACTAATTGATGTGCCTCGCAATCTGCAGCGCTAGCCTGTAACACAATTAAGTCTGTAGGTAGTGCGCGAGCTTGTCCAGTCGCGTCTACTTTACTGTCGTAATCAATTAAATCGATGGTGAGGTCTTCTTGTCCACGGGTCATGGCTAAATAAACCTCGGAAAGCAACTGCGCATCTAAAAGAGCGCCGTGTAACGTGCGGTGCTCATTACTAATTGCGAAGCGATCACAGAGTGCATCCAGTGAATTGCGTTTACCTGGAAACATTTGTCTCGCATCAACCAGGGTATCGATAACATTACTCAATTGCGCTTTATAGCTAGCGCGTTTTAAGCGGTTAAATTCGCTCTCGAGAAAGCCCAAATCGAAGGGCGCATTATGAATAATGATTTCTGCATCAGCTAAAAATTCCATTAATTCATCGGCAATATGCGCAAAGAGGGGCTTATCCGCCAGAAATTCGCGCGAAAGGCCATGGACTGCATAGGCGCCCGCATCAATTTCTCGTTCAGGATTTATGTAGCGATGAAAGGTGCGATTGCTGAGCCGACGATTGATTAACTCAACACAGCCGATTTCAATAATGCGATCGCCAGTGGCGGCATTGAGTCCGGTGGTTTCAGTATCAAGTATGACTTGGCGCATCTATTTAAACGAGGGTTATGTCGCTACCAAATCTTCGGGCGGTATTTCTAGGGGACCCGTACCAGCATATTTATCGAGGTAAAGATAGATGACAGGCGTGATGATCAAGGTAACAAATTGCGAGAAAATCAGGCCACCCGCAACTGAAATCCCGAGAGGCTGTCTTAACTCTGCGCCGGCACCTAAACCAAACGCAATTGGTAGGGCGCCCATTAAAGCAGCTAGAGTGGTCATCATAATTGGCCGAAAGCGCAAGGCACAAGCTTCGCGAATCGCTTGTTCGGGGGTCATGCCATGATTACGTTGCGCCTCGAGGGCAAAGTCAATGAGCAAAATTGCATTTTTCTTCACAATGCCAATCAGCAGCAAGATACCAATCGATGCAATTACCGTTAGCTCAAAGCCAAATAATCGCAAGGCAAGCAGGGCGCCAATCGCAGCTGAGGGTAAGCCCGCCAAAATAGTAAGCGGATGAATATAACTTTCATAAAGCACAACTAGTAATACGTAGATAACCCCAAGCGCCGCTAAAATTAAAATAATTTGACCCGACTGATTATTTTTAAACACCGCGGCATCACCACCGTAACTAGTAATAATAGAGGGCGGTAATTCGATGGCTTTAACGTACTTTTCAATTTGATCGGTCGCGTCACCCAAGAAGACGTCGGGCGCTAAATTAAATGAAATGGTCACTGCTGGAATTTGGCCTTGGTGATTGACGGCAGTGGGGCCAATAGTCCGTTTAAAACTGGCGAGACTTGAGAGCGGGATCAGTTTATCGGTAGCACGCCCACGGACAAATATTTTATTCAGATCGGTTTCAAATTGGCGATCTTCGGGTGCTGCCTCAAGAATAACGTAGTAGGTATTAACGCTGCTATAGATCGTCGAAACTTGACGCTCGCCAAAGGCACTATAAAGAGCAGTGCGGATATCAGCAATATTCACTCCAGCGCTCGCTGCTTTTTCGCGATCAATTTCAATTTGTACGTTAAGCCCTTTTAATTGTGAGTCGCTTGTGACATCACGAAACATTGGATTACTGCGCATTTTTTCGAGCATTTTTTCTGCCCAAATGTTTACGCCTTCAAAACCCACGCTTTGCAGAGTGAATTGATAACGGCTTTTACTAACTCGGCCACCTAATTGTAAATTTT
>CAIXDG010000102.1 GCA_903918115.1 uncultured beta proteobacterium | reverse complement strand
CCCGACCTGTTTTGCCGCGCGCTAATTCAGGTACATCAGGATTTTTCTTTTGCGGCATGATGGAGCTGCCAGTACAAAAGCGATCGGGAAGATCAATAAAGCCAAAGCGTGGGCTTAACCAGAGTATGAGCTCTTCGGCGAAGCGTGAAATGTGCATCATACAAGTGGCAGCGACCGCGCAAAACTCAATTGCGAAATCACGATCAGATACTGCGTCTAAAGAATTGCGGCAAAGACCATCAAAACCAAGCGCTTTTGCGACCTGCATGCGATCAATCGGATAGCTAGTTCCAGCTAAAGCAGCCGCACCTAGCGGCAATTGATTAAGGCGTTTACGGCAGTCGGCCAGCCGACTTGCATCGCGACTAAACATTTCATAGTAAGCCAGCATGTGATGACCAAAGGTAACGGGTTGCGCTACTTGTAAGTGTGTATGACCGGGCATGATGACTGCAGCATGTTGCTCGGCTAAATTGAGAAAAGCCGTGCGCAGTTGAGTGAGTGCCTCAGCCGTGTCATCGATAGTCGCGCGCAAAAAGAGTCGCAAATCGGTGGCTACTTGATCGTTACGTGAGCGTCCGGTATGGAGTCGTTTTCCCGCATCGCCAGCTAACTCGATCAGACGGGCTTCGATATTCAAGTGCACATCTTCCAAAGCCAGTTGCCATTGAAATTGACCTGCGGCAATTTCACTGCGAATCTGCGCCATACCCGCTTCAATAGCCGCTAAGTCTGCTGCGCTAATAATCTTTTGTTGTGCCAACATAGCGGCATGCGCTAAGGAGGCCGTGATATCCACTTGCGCAAGGCGGTGGTCAAAACCAATCGAGGCGGTATAGCGTTGCACCAGCGCATCAACGGGTTCTGTAAACCGTCCTGACCAGGCTTGGGCTTTATTGGCAAGGGAATTTTTAGATGAGCTCATAAACACAGTATATTGTGGCAAGTTATGTTGATATTTTAATTCCGATGCAGACCAATCCTAACCCCCTCAGTTTAACCATTGCTTCACGTGAAAGCCGCCTGGCAATGTGGCAGGCCGAATATGTCCGCGATTGCTTACAAAACCTCTATCCTGAGTGCGTCATCACCATTTTAGGTATGACCACCCGTGGCGACCAGATTTTGGACCAATCTCTCTCAAAAGTGGGTGGCAAAGGCCTATTTGTTAAGGAGTTAGAGACCGCTCTTGAAGATGGCAGGGCTGATTTGGCAGTTCATTCGCTCAAAGATGTGCCGATGAATATGCCCGAGGGGTTCGAGCTGGCTTGCGTTATGGAACGAGAAGAGGCTCGCGATGCCTTGGTCTCGAATGACTATCAATCCCTTGATGATTTACCCAAGGGCGCCATTGTGGGAACTTCAAGCCTGCGTCGCGAAGCGGTCTTACGCGCCTCATACCCGCATTTACAGATTCAGTCTTTACGGGGTAATTTAGACACCCGTTTAGGTAAATTAGATCAAGGTCAATATCACGCCATCATTTTGGCTGCTGCAGGCCTTAAGCGTTTAGGCTTAGCTGCGCGGATTAAAGCACTCTTACCACTCGATCCATTTACGCCTGCGGCAGGTCAGGGTGCACTCGGCATTGAAATTCATTCCCGTAACACTGCAATGCGGGCGATCTTGGCGCCTTTAAATGACCCTGCTACTTGGTTGGCAGTTAGTGCCGAGCGGATGGTATCTCGCCAATTGGGTGGCTCTTGTCAGGTGCCTTTAGCAGCGCATGCAGTATGGAATGGGGCCCAACTAGAGCTACGCTCTTTTGTGGCGAGCCCTGATGGGTTACAAATCTGTGAAGCTGCCGCCAGCAGTCCAGTTGTCGATTTAGTGATGGCTGAAGTGCTAGGTCTTAAGGTGGCCGACGATTTAATTTTGCAGGGTGCAGCCGCATTAATTCCTGCACCATTACCCTAGGCTTTTTGGTTGAATTGGGTCATGAGCGCGTTAACGATTGCCCCGACCATTATTGTGACGCGTCCCATTGGGCAGGCACAACAATTAATTGAGCAATTGCAAACTGCCTTATCTGCAGCGCCTAATGCAATAGCGCAACAGACTAAAGTATTAGCCTTACCGCTCCTTAAAATTATTCCCAAAACCGATTTTCAATTACAGGTTGATATCCCCTCGGCAATCAGTCAGGCTGACTTGGCTATTTTTGTTAGCCCAAATGCCATTGAGTGCGGCATGCGTTTACTCAGTGCTCCTTGGCATGAATTAGCACCGATGCAGTTGCGAGTTGGGGTGATGGGGGAAAGTAGTAAAAAATCACTCTTGCAACACGGCGTTGATGCCCAGATGATTTTGCTGCCACAAAATCCCCAGCAGTGGGATTCAGAAGGTTTATGGCAGACATTGCAAGCAGAGCAAAAAAAACACGATTGGGATTGGACTGAACGTCGTGTCATTATTTTTAAAGGGGATGGCGGCCGTGAGTGGTTAGCCGATACTTTATTGGCAGCGGGAGCACAGCTAGAAACCTTTGCGGTATACAGCCGAGTTCCTTTAGAAAAATCAAACCCATTATGGCAAGCAATTCAGGCAAATCCTCGTGATAAAAAGCTTTGGCTACTGACTTCCTCTGAAGCTGTGCGTTATTTAGGGCAGTCCGAAAAAGATCAGGTCGCACTGAATTTACAACTGGCAAGCGCCTTATGCCCACACCAAAATATCGCGACGCTAGCTAGCGAAATTGGTTTTGGTGACGTACGACTCTGCGAGTCGGGCGACGCCGCTTTAATTAAAGCAAGTTTGCAGTGGGTGGAGGAGTTAGCAGTAGACCCGGTAAAAACAATTCGCTAACTAAAAGCGGATGACCGTTAAGGAAATACATCGTGCGCCGGGCCCACAACTGCGGTGGGAGCGCGGGGTATTTTTTTTGACAAGCACGCCAGATGGCCTGTTTGCGGTTGAGGCGGGCAATATGGCGGACAGTTTTGCTACTGATGCCATAGGTATTGGCAAATAAAACTGCGCCTAAGGGTTTATTGCCTAACTTTAAAATGCCGCGGTTATGTCCCCCTGAGCTAGTACTTGGAATGACGCTGCGCGCCACCACTACCGGTATACCTTGAACACAAAGCAGCACTTCTCGCACGCGACAACGCTGCAGTGGTTTTTTAAATAAACGGGATTCTTCAGGTAAAACATGTTGTAGTTCATCGGCTAGCACGATGACTTCTAAACGCTGAGCAAAAGCGAATTCAATTTTTTTGGTCAGCGAGCCACTGTCACTAAGCCAGTCTTGCCAAGCGGGTGGTGCACGATGCAGACCACCTTTGGCGCGTAAAGCACCACCAGAATCGACCCGATTCCATACAGAACGGAGACGATTGTGGTGGGTCAAGATTAACTACTACTATAGGATTTGCGCGGCGCGCCTGATTTGGGTTTAGCAAATTTAGGGCCAGTGCGATTATCGGTTGGTCGGGCAGAACGTGATTCTGGACGCGAGTCTGAACGTGCGGCATAACCACCAGTGCTAGTTTTGCCAGCATAGCCACCACCACCCGTTTTACCAGCATAACCACCAGTGCTAGTTTTGCCAGCATAGCCACCACCGCCTCCACCAGAGCGTCCACCGCCAGCGCCAGTGCGACCACCAGGTCTGCCACCACCACCGCCGCCACCGGAACGACCACGACCACCACCAGGCCGGCCAGAGCCAGCGTTGGGGTTAGCAGTGGGCTCAAGGCCTGCAATGACCGATGAGGGAATATCTTGTTGGGTAAAGCGCTCAATTGCTCTGATCTTGACGCGATCACGATGTTCAATCAAAGTGATAGCAGTGCCATTACGACCAGCGCGACCCGTTCTACCAATTCGATGGGTATAGTCTTCGGGTTTCATTGGCAAGCCAAAATTAATCACGTGACTAATGCGGGGTACATCAATGCCGCGAGCAGCAACATCAGTGGCCACCAAAATTTTAGTATGGCCTTTACGCAATGAATCTAAACGCCGCATACGTACTGCTTGGGGCATGGCGCCGTGTAAAGCACTGGCTTCATAACCATTCGCGCGCAAGGTATCAGCAATTTTTTCGCTTTCAACTTGGGTGCTAGCAAAAACTACAGCTTGATCTAATTCAGGATCAGAAAGTAAGTGGGCGAGTAAGCGATGCTTATGCGCCATGTTATCGGCCCAATGTAATTTTTGCGCAATATTGGCATGGACATCGCCGGCATGGGCTAATTCAATACGACCCGCTTGTTTGGTTAAGCGGGTTGCTAATGACATTACTTTGGGATCAAAGGTCGCTGAAAACATCAAGGTTTGCTTGCGACCACGACAGAGTTGGTCAATGGCTTCGAGATCGTCAGCAAAGCCCATATCGAGCATACGATCGGCTTCATCAATCACTAATTGTTGAACATCATCTAAACGCAGTGCGCGCGTTTTATTCAAATCCAGTAAGCGACCTGGAGTTGCCACAACTAAAAGGGCGCCTTTAAGTGCTTGGATTTGTTTGCCATAGGGCATGCCACCCATGACGATAGCAATACGGATGCCTTTAATGCCGCGCGATAAATTAATCGCATCGGCAGCAACTTGTTGTGCTAATTCACGGGTTGGACAAAGCACTAATACTTTTGGTTGTGCGCGACCAGGTACAGGTGATCCATGGGGGTTGCTAGCCACCAATTGATGTAAGAGGGGTAATAAAAAGGCAGCGGTTTTTCCACTACCAGTTTGGCTGCTTACTAACCAGTCGCCACCGCTCATTGCAGCAGGAATAACCTGTGCTTGGACAGGTGTCGCAGCAGTAAAGCCTAAGCTAGTAACATTGTTAAGCAGGGGCTCTGCTAAACCAAAAGAGGCAAACAAAGTTGGCTCTAAAGGATTCTTGCCTTTGCTAGGCACGTGGGTTGTTTCATTTGTGTAAGTCATGTCTTCACATCCCGTTGGGGATGTCTCCGGTTGTGCGCTTCGGTTGTTCTCTCAATGAGATACGCGAGCGCGATGGTCTATATAAGGCATCGACCATCAGACAAGCGGCAGCGGGGCTATAAACACAATTTTTAAGCAACTTTGAACTACAGTAGTGCTGAATATGTGAAGCAAAATCGCTGAAATGTGTAAATTGCTGGGGGCGATGTTTCAAAAGCCTCTTATTATGGCAGATTTGATCAATTAAAGCAAGGGTTTATCACTAGAGATGAATTGGACTGAGCTCGGTTTAAGTGTCGGTATTGTCAATTTCCCCACCTATCTTTTGGGCACCATCATCATCGTGCTTTTGCCCGGACCAAACTCACTCTATGTTTTAACCATTTCTGCGCAGCGGGGATGGCGAGCTGGAGCATGGGGTGCGTGCGGGATATTTTTTGGCGACTCCATTTTGATGTTGGCGATTGCGCTTGGTGTTACTGGTTTATTAAGCGCCTCACCAATGACGTTTGCGGTAGTGCGTTATCTCGGCGCTGCTTATTTAGCATGGTTGGGTTGGGGGTTGATTCGGGGTGGGATCAGGCGCTGGCCAAAGGCGCAAGCGCTTTCACCTAAGGATGCCTTTGCCGCTATTCGTTTGGCACAACTCCATCCTTTGTGGGCTGCATTGGCTTTATCGCTGACAAATCCTAAAGCCATTTTTTTCTTTGTGTCTTTTTTTGCGCAATTCGTTGATCCTACTTATGCACATCCAAGTCTGAGTTTTTTCTATTTAGCTATCGTTACGCAAATCTTAAGTATGTCGTATTTAGCTATGCTGATTGGTGCAGGGCAATTTTTCTTACATTTATTTCAAACGCATTTACGTTGGTCAGCTATTTTATGGATGATGGTCGGCGTACTCTTTATTGTGTTTGGGATCCATTTGCTGATTTCTTAGAGCTCGACTAAGATTAGCCAATAACAATAAGTAAATACCAAGCTAAGATTAATTAATCCCAATCACGAAGGACAAGTTATGAATGGAGTGCATTTAGAAACAGCTACCTTGGGTGGCGGATGCTTTTGGTGTCTTGAGGCGGTTTACCAGCAGGTGCGCGGAGTAACTGCTGTCGTTTCAGGTTATGCGGGAGGCGCTGGCGCCAACCCGACCTATGAAGCAGTTTGCGCTGGTGTTACAGGGCATGCAGAGGTAGTCGCGGTTGAATTTGATCCGCAGCAAGTTAGCTATCGCGATTTATTGGAAATCTTTTTTGTGATTCATGATCCGACGACCTTAAACCGGCAGGGCAATGATATTGGCTCCCAGTATCGCTCGGTAATTTATACCCACAGTGCGGAGCAAGAGAAAACGGCACATGAAGTTGTTGCTGAATTAACTCGTGAAAATGCATATGGTTCACCGATCGTCACGGAAATTCAAGCTAGCCCAATTTTTTATGCCGCTGAGGCTTATCATCAAAATTATTTTCGTAATCATCCGGCTCAAGGTTATTGCGCTGCGATCATTGCGCCAAAGCTGAGTAAATTTAGGGCTAAATTTAAATCACTCCTAAACGCTGCTGCTTAAGCTACTTTTTTTGCTCGCTTAGGGTGCTAAACGTGAAATACGCCAAGCATTATTTAGTTCTGGTTCAGGAGTAGTGAGGCGCTGATAGCGAATGCGATCATGCAAGCGTGATGGTCGACCTTGCCAAAACTCAATCTCTTCAGCCCTTAAACAATAGCCACCCCAGTGTTCCGGGCGGGGTGGTGTTGCGCCAAATTGCTTTTCAAAGCGCTGCTCGGCCGTCTCTAGATATTCGCGGTTAGGGATTTCAGTACTCTGGGGTGAGGCCCAAGCGCCAATGCGCGAACCAAGTGGACGCGAATCAAAGTATGCATCGCTTTCAGCCGCCGCTATACGGCTGACTAATCCTGAAATACGTACTTGGCGCTCGAGCTCATGCCAGTAAAATAACAGTGCAGCTTGGGGCCGCTCGGCAAGCTCTTGACCCTTTTGGCTTTGGTAGTTGGTGAAAAAGGTAAAGCCTGCGGCATCAGCGCCCTTAAGGAGTACTGTGCGCAATGATGGTTTGCCTAAGGCATCCGCCGTGCCTAAGGTCATGGCGTTGGGTTCTGGGCATTGCGCGTTTTTTGCTTGCTCAAACCAAGTGTGAAACAAGGTGAGTGGATCGGCAGGCACATCGTTTTCAGATAGTTGTCCGCGAACATAGTTTTTACGAAGATCTGCAATGGTGTTCATGAATTCAGTATAAAGAGAGCTTATGAGTAATGGAACTAGGGCAAATTTTGTCGTCAACCAAGAAGTGGGTGAGGTCGCTACTGTAGGTGCTGGTACTGCAGTAGATCGTCGCTTTATTGGGGTGGCTAAATTGTATGGCGATGCGGCATACCAACAGTTTCAGCAAGCTACTGTAGTAGTTGCAGGTCTCGGGGGTGTGGGCTCTTGGGCCGCAGAGGCCTTGGCGCGTTCGGCAATTGGCCATTTGGTATTAATTGATTTTGATCACGTCAGTGAAGGCAATACCAATCGCCAGCTCCCTGCCTTAGAGGGCGAGTTTGGGCGCGAGAAGGTTGTGGTCATGGCAGAGCGACTCATGCGCATTAACCCAAGCTTGCGTTTAACTTGTCACGATGCATTTTTAGAGCCTGATAACTTGGCTTTGCTCATTCCGCCTGGAGCCATTGTCTTGGATGCAACCGATGCCCTCGAAACGAAAATTGCTTTAGCGGCATGGAGTGTCGCAAGGCAACAAGATTTAGTTATGTGCGGTGGGGTGGGAGGCAAAACAGACCCTAGTTGTTTGCGTGCGGATGACTTGGGGCAGGCTATTCAAGACCCTTTGCTGGCAAAAATACGGGCAGATTTGCGTAAAAACCACGGTTTTTCACGTGACTTAAAGAAAAAGATGGAAATTCGTGCTATCTACTCAAAAGAGCCGCGAATGGGCAAAGCCATTGGGGGTTTAGCCTGTACTGGCTATGGTTCAGCAGTAACAGTGACCGCGGGATGCGGTTTTTTAGCTGCGGCTGAGGTTTTGGCCTTAATTAGCCATAGAAAAGCCGCATAAATTTGCTAAACTCCTGACTTACTTAGTATTCTAAGTAGCAAAACTATCAACCATTCATTTTTTGAGATGTTGAATGGCTAGCTTCAAATAAAGGCCACTGTTTTACGGCCCTTGTTTGTGACTCGAGTGGTGT
>CAIXDG010000101.1 GCA_903918115.1 uncultured beta proteobacterium | reverse complement strand
GTGTGAGATGCACGTCATGGGCAAAATGCGCAAATCGGTGCTGCAATTTGCGCAGCCCCAAGCCGTGCATTTTATGCCTAGGCGGCCTTTGGCTTTTTTAACGAATTCCGATTTCAGCTGCATGGCACCTATGCCATCGATTTTGCAGTCGATGTCGTGGTCGCCATCGACCAATCGGATGTTTTTGACTTTGGTCCCCACTTTCACCACCAAGGACGAGCCTTTCACTTTCAAATCCTTAATCACCGTCACGCTGTCTCCGTCTTGGAGCACTTTGCCATTGGCGTCTTGGATTATTTTTTGCTCGTCGCCTTGATCGGCCGCAGCAGATTTAGGCCATTCGTGGGCGCACTCTGGGCAGACATATAAGTCTCCGTCTTCGTAGGTGAATTCGGATTGGCATTTTGGGCAGTTAGGTAAATCGCTCATCTTGGGTTTATCTTTATTTGAATTAATGCAAAACTTGCTTGCTGGTGAGGGCGGTCCCGGTTTCAATAAAACTACTCATGGCCAAATCCCAATTGGCCTCGCTGGTAGCTAATTGCAACATGCTGGCCAGCGCCTGTATCAATTCGCCTGTCATGGCCATTTTTACCGATTGGCCATTGCTGCATTTCAATTCCATGGCGGGGGGCAAATTGCCTATACTGACGGTCTGACAGACCAGTGCTAACAAAGGATTTTCGGAGCGGGCTTTTCGGTTATTCAGGTAGGCAGATTGAAAATCCAATTGGGCCATTTTTTGCTGCAATTCAGTATCGCGTACAAAGTTAGCTACGGCTTGGTGTTTGTTTAGACCAACATTGTCGTTAGCATTTGATATTGCATTACCACTTGGCAATAATGCGCTTCCGGCTTGTTGGAGTGATGCATAAATTTGCTTGGCAACGCGCCGACTAATCCAAACAGTGATTTCCGTTTTGTCGGCCAAGCCGATCTTAAGTAACAAGCGGTCCTCTTGCTCATTGAAACCTAGATTGATCTGTTCGATAGCTGATTTATTTTCAGTCATAGAGGTATTCTAAACCCAAAGACTGGGCGTCAACCATTTTTTAATTTTTTACAGGAGCTTGAAATAAAATAGACCAGCCCAATAAATAGCACTCTATGAGTTTGAGTGCTAAAATCGGGCTCAGACAATTATTGTAACAGTCATGGCTAAATATAGGCCTTGCATTATTTAGTTAGATAGCCCAAAAGCGAAGCGGGCATGCGAAGTTAATTTTTTGATTTTATTTTTGGAGAAATTTTATGAAAATCCGTCCATTACACGACCGTGTCATTGTAAAGCGTTCAGAAGAAGAACGAACAACGGCTTCTGGCATTGTGATTCCAGATAGCGCAACAGAAAAACCGGATCAAGGTGTGGTTCAAGCCATTGGTTCTGGCAAACGTGACGAGGCTGGCAAAGTGATTGCCCTAGACGTTAAGGTAGGCGACAAAGTGTTATTCGGTAAATACGCTGGCCAAACAGTAAAAGTCGATGGCGAAGAGCTATTGGTTATGCGTGAAGAAGACATCATGGCGATTGTTGAGTAATTCAACGCAATCATTGCTTGATTACAAACATTCAACTTAAGAAAGTACAGGAGAATTTAACATGGCAGCAAAAGACGTAAGATTCGGCGACGAAGTTCGCC
>CAIXDG010000100.1 GCA_903918115.1 uncultured beta proteobacterium | reverse complement strand
TCGTACTTATCTTTCATATTTTTTGATTTTGAGTCGATCAGAATTACTGATTGCACTGCTTGATGATCACACTTGCGGTAATACTCAGGGCCTTTATACCAATCATATTTCAGCTGCTCGAGGGCAGTAATAACTTTTGGCGTATCGGTGGACTTTGCATTTTTAATGGCTTGCAAAATACTGCGAATACCTGAATATCCTAAGGCACCGTAATCGGATGGCACCGCACCACCATAGGCTTTGCGGAAACGATCGTTAAATATTTTGGCGCTTGGAATACGATCTTCTAGACCCCAGTAATAGGATGTGCCGCCCATGATGCCTTCGAAGGCCTCTGGACCACCTGCTTGACGCGCGGTATAGAGCAACACAGGAGTCACAATTTTCATGCTATTTTTTAAGCCAAAGTCGGTACATTGCTTGGCGGAGTTAACCAGGTCACGTCCAAAGTTACAAAGTACCAAAATATCAGGATTTAAGGCTTTAATGCGCGGTAAAAATGCGGAGTAATCAGCGGCACCAAGGGGGTGACGAATATCAGCCAAGGTAGTAGCGCCCATCTTTTTGCCGGCCCGCTCAAAAGCGCGCACCATTTCATGGCCGTAAGCATAGTCAGCAGTGAGAAAAACAATTTTTTTGCCAAAGCGGGGAATTGCATAGCGCGCGACTGCACCAGCAGTCATGGTGGGGTTAAGCGCTTCGTGAAAAGTGTAGATGCTCCAGTCTTTTACTTCATTAATTGCATCCGATTGGCTAATCGAGTTAAAAATGACTTTACGTTCTTTGCAAACCGCATTAATTGACAATTGCGTGGCGGCAGATAAAGAGCCAACCACATAATCGACTTTATCTTTTTCAATTAACTCTAAAGTACGAGTAGCTGCTTCACCAGGGTTTAATTTGTCGTCGCGCACCAATAATTCTGCTTTGCGACCATTAAAGCCGCCAGCCTCATTAAATTCTTTAATGGCTAATTCGGCTGCTCGGGCCTGATCTTGTGCTTCAGCTGAAAAAGCCCCAGTTAGCGGTGTGGGAAAACCGATCTTAATTGGCGCGGTTTGCGCTTTAGCAATATTGAACCAAAATGGCGTTGTAGCGACGGCTGCACCCCCGATGAGAAGTTTGCGGCGCTGGGAGTTTGTGTTTAGTTTGCGGCTCATGGTGTCTCCTTCATAAAAACGTTTTATATTGAAATGAAATGCTAATTTTTAAATCTTAACTGAATGCTGAAATTCTGGTGGTACAGCCCTACCTTCTGCTAATAATTGACTAATATCGACAGCGGTTTCTGACATTACCGTATTGGCATTGCGTTTGACAGTATTGGCAGGCAGATCCGCTGTATTTCCTTGTTTGCCTTGAGCTTGCATATAGCAACCCAGGTACTGCGCCCGTCTAACAACCTGTTGGCCTAGGGTAAGGCGAGACGTTTCATAGGCTAGCAAGGCTTTCGGGGTTGCTCCAAAGGTGGCAATGCAACTAGCAATCACCCGTGCTTCATCACCAGCCTTGGTAACCCCCATGCCAACATGAGGGCGACCAACAAAGGCGGCATCACCCATCAGCGCGACGCGATTAAAAGTAATTTGACGCGAATAGACATCGTAAATGGCCTGCAAAAAGGGTTGTGGGGTTTTTTCGATGACCTCTGCAAATTGCGGTGCCAAAATAGCGCGCGCGGTTTCTCGCATCCGAGCGATATGGCGCCATGCAACTTTGGCAGGAGGAATACCGAGTGGATAGGTAATACCATCGGTATCAGTTAGTAATTCATTCAGCTCGGTAGTTGCATCAGCTGGCCGATACCAGACAAAGTTATAACGGCGCTTACCGGCACGGGTATCGTTACCCGAGCCCGCCACAGGATAGCCGAGCATTTGCTCACCACTAGGTAAACAAAAGCCAAAGTAATTAAAAAGACTCGCGCGCGTGTAGTTTGACAACACGCTTTCATCACAAACGCCACGCCACGCAATGTAACCGGCATATTCAGGTTGGACCAATGGCGCAAGTTGGGCGCGAACCCCCGAGCGAATGCCATCCGAAGCAATGAGCAGTTCGGCCGCATATTCACTCTTATCTTCGCAAGTGATATTGACGGCACTGTCGGTTTGCGTAAGACCAATAATCGTTTTACCTTGCAAATAGCGTTCAGGGGGGAATTGATTTTTAAGGAGGTGGTAGAGCCTGCTCCATGAAGTTAAGATTTGCGGCAACACGATTTCATCCAGGCAATCACCAGCGGCACTTAAGGTCACCCGTTTCTCAACCTGCACCCCAAGCGATTCACTCGCGGGCACGCCTGCAATAATGAGGGCTTCTGCCAATGCATCGTGGGTTACGATCCCCGCACCACGGCCATCAAGTGAGCCCAAGGCCTTTTCCAAGATAGTTACATCGTGGCCTTGACGCAGCAGCATATTGGCGACAAAAAGTCCACCTAAAGAGCCACCAGCGACGACGATTCGGGCCATTACGGGTTTAGCCTTTTGCGTCTAAAGCCGCTTTTTCAGCAGCGGGATAATTGAGCTCAATGACAATCCCATTGGGGTCATCGAGGAATATTTGATGCAAATTTAAAAGTGGCACAGTACGTTCCCGGAAGGGGATCGCTAGGGTTTTTAATTTCTTCAACATAGCCCCTAAGCCTGCAGCTAAAAAAGCAATATGATCAATTGCCCCTGAGCCTTGTAAGGAGGAAAAATCACGGTCACCTAAATATTTTTTTAAGCCCTCAGGATCATTCTTATCGATGGCGATGAGATGTATAACTGCATTGTTGTAATCATTATCTGCACCGCTATAAAGCCAAACACCGGGAAAAGGAAAATCCGGACGTGGGCCTTTTTTTAAATCTAAAACTTGAGAATAAAAAGCCACTGTTTTGTCAATTTCTAAACTACGAATAGAAAAATGATTCAGAATTAATTGCGCCATCATGACCTCGCTGAAGATGTAAAGAGATTTTGTGCAGATAAAAGATAGGAATAAATTCGATCCCGAATAATTGCCTCATCCGTATCCGGCGATACCGGGCTATAAATCGCTTGACCATAGATCCAGCGGCGAATGCCAATATAGAAAATACCACCGTGCAAGCCCATCAGGAGCTCTAGTTCACGGTTACTTGGCTTAGCGCGAGTATTGCGTTGGCAATATTTACGCGTTTCCCGGATCAGGCGAGGGATTAAACGCGAGCGCAAGGATTCGAAAAAGCGATCGCTAATGGCGTGGTCGCTTAAGCCCGAATAAATAAGAATGCGCACAAAGTCATAAGTGAGCACACTGGTAGAGTAATCGAGATAAAAGGCATTTAATTTAGCTTCTGGCTGCAGCGTTTTATCGTCTAATAAATCTTCCCATTCGGTTTTCCAGCGGCGTTCAAAAACCTCTTGATAGACCTTTTTAATTAACGCATCTTTGGTAGGAAAGTAATGGTAGAGGAGGGTATGGGTAATACCCAGTTCTTCAGTAAGGTTACGTAATTGGCCATCCATGCCATAGCGAGCAAAAAATTGAATTGCGCCATCGATAATTTGTTTTTGCCGGTCAACTGTATTCATCCTCCGCCGCAGAGCGGGGGGCTTGTCTAAAACAACGTTCGCGATCAATTCCATGGCTTTAAGGGTTTATCCTCATTTGGTCTTATTGACCAAAAGTTCAATAATGGATCATTGTTGACCACTTGGTTGATAAGACTCTATTCGTATAAACCCGAGGAGAATGAATGGAACTTAATGGCGAGCAGTTTATTGCCGCATCTGTACCTGCTGTTTGGCGGGGCTTAAATGACGTCGCAGTCCTGGGGAAGGCTATACCTGGTTGCGAGGCAATTGAGCGTATTTCACCTGAAGAAGTACATGCGAAGGTGATGTTTAAGATTGGCCCCGTTCGCGCTCGGTTTGCTGGCAAGCTTTTGCTTTCTGATGTGATTGAAGAAAAATCGTGTTCGATGGCGTTTGAAGGCTCAGGAGGTGCGGCTGGTTTTGCTAAAGGGCGCTCGCGGGTTGAATTAATTAGCGCAGAGGGAGGGACTTTAGTGAGCTTTACGACGGAGGCCTCGATTGGCGGGAAGTTAGGGCAAATTGGTGGCCGACTCATTAGTGCTTCGGCAAAAAAAATTGCCGATGATTTTTTTGAAGCTTTTGCCAAAGAGTTAAATCCACTCGCTAGTGAAATTTCTGCTGGGGGAGAAGCATGAAAGCAGCAGCATTTGATTACATTAAAGCGCAATCGATTCCGCAGGTTTTGGCTTTAATGCGTGAGCACGGCGATGACGCACGTTTAATTGCTGGCGGCCAAACATTATTGGCTACCTTAAATATGCGCTTATCCGAGCCGCAGTTACTAATAGACATTACTGAACTTGCCGAATTAAAAGGTATTGAATTAAGTGGCGAGCATTTATGGGTCGGGGCTTTGGTAACGCATACTGAAATTGAAAACGCTCCCCTAATTAAGAAA
Source organism: uncultured beta proteobacterium (assembly GCA_903918115.1). Lineage (GTDB taxonomy): Bacteria > Pseudomonadota > Gammaproteobacteria > Burkholderiales > Burkholderiaceae > Polynucleobacter. Next base: position 6,791 of record CAIXDG010000100.1, on the reverse strand, counting down.
TACGCGCCAATTTTGCAAGCAGCAGCCCCGCACATTGCGCATCGGGCCATTCGTAACTTGGGTACTTGGGGTGGTTCTTTAGTGTATGGAGATCCAGCGGCAGAGTGGCCAGCTTGTAGCATTGCGGTGAATGCAACGATGGTCGTACGCGGTTTGCAGGGCGAGCGTCGTATTCTAGCGCGCGATTTTTTTGTCGATCTATACACCACCGCCTTGGCACCAGATGAAATTTTAATGGGTACAGAAATTCCCTTGGCAAACGCAAAAGACGTCTTCTCTTTTCAAGAATTGGCGCGGCGTCATGGTGACTATGCTGTGGCAGGCTTAGCTGCGGTAGCAAAAAAAACTGGTCAAGCTCTTAGCGACTGTAACTTTGTTTTTTTCTCTGTAGCTACTACGCCGGTAGCTGCGGTACAAGCGCAAAATCTAGTCAATGGCCAAGTGGTCAATCCTGAATTAATTACTGCAGCAGTTGCAGCGGCACGTGCGGAGATTGAAACCATGGAAGATATAACCAACAGTGCAGCAGCCAAAAGTCATTTGGTAGGCGTACTACTGGAGCGCGCTTTAAAAAAAATGTTGGCTGATTAAATTAAGGCGTCTTGCGCCAGAGTTAATTAAGGAAATAAGAATGAATCCAAAAATTCCGCTTGATATGATTGTGAATGGCAATAGAGTCCAGGCTCTAATCGAGCCACGCCGTCACCTGGTTGATTTTTTAAGGGAAGATTTAGGCTTAAAGGGCCCTCACTTGGGCTGCGAACAGGGCGCCTGTGGCGCATGTACCGTGCGGGTCGACGGACAAATTGTGCGTGGTTGTTTGTATTTAGCAGTGCAAGCCAATGGCAAAGTGGTTGATACCGTAGAGGGCTTAACTGCACAAGGTGCCTTAACTGAATTGCAAGATGCTTTTATGCGGCGCAATGCCATGCAATGCGGGTTTTGCTCTTCGGGCATGTTGTTGTCGGCTGCTGAATTGATTGAGCAGCAACCTCAAGCTACGCGCGAGCAAGTGCGGGAGTGGATTTCTGGCAATTATTGTCGTTGTACTGGCTACCATTCTATTGTGGATGCCATCATGGATGTATTGGAGGCGCAGCGTGAACAAACCGAATGATCTTGCAGGATTAGTACTTGATCCTGTTACTGCCGACCAACGTTACATTGGTGAGAGTGAGCCACGCCATAGTGCCAAACGCTTATTAGAAGGCCAAGGTACGTATGTTGATGATCTACAGTTTCCGCGTATGGGTCATGTGGTGTATTGGCGCTCGCCGGTTGCGCATATGCGGATTTTGCAAATCCATACTGCCGCAGCGCGTAACATGCCAGGTGTTTTAGCGGTCGTAGATGGTGTACAGATGGCGACCATCTGCAAGCCTTGGGTCGCCACTTTAAGTCATCTTGCTGGGATGAAATCAGCCCCGCAACACGCTTTAGCGATTGAGCGCGCTTGCTGGCAAGGGGAGCCCGTAGTTGCAGTAGTCGCAGATACTCGTGCACAAGCCGAAGATGCTTTACAACTCATTGAGGTGGAATGGGAGGAGTTACCTGCCGTGGTCTCTATGCTGACTGCTTTAGATCCTGAAACACCTTTGATTCATCCGGAGTTAGGCGATAACCTGTGTTTTAGTCGCACTCTAGATGTAGGACAGGTCGATGCGCAGTTTGCGACTGCCGAGATTGTGGCTGAAGCTACTTTTGGGTTTGGACGACATACCGGGGTTACGCTTGAGCCCCGTTGTCAAATTGCAGATTACAACCCCGGCGATGGTCGCTTAACGGTCTACCATTCGCAGCAAGCCCCGCACATGATGCAAGATCTCTATTGCCGGCAATTTGGTTTGGCTGAATCGGATGTGCATGTCATTTGTAAAGATGTTGGTGGTTCATTTGGGATTAAAGTGCACGCCTATCCCGATGATTTTGCAACAGTTGGTTTAGCTATTTTATTAGGGCGCCCCATTAAATTTGTGGCTGACCGTCTAGAGTCATTTACCAGCGATATTCATGCTCGTGAACATCAAGTGAAGGGGCGTATTGCAGTGAATAAGCAGGGCGATATTTTGGCTTTCGAGATTGATGATCTCACAGCGATTGGCCCCTATTCAATGTTCCCGCGCACCAGTGCAATTGAAGGCAATCAAGTGGTTAACTTAGTTGGCGGCCCTTATAAGCACCAACATTATCGCGCCCAACTGAAGGTAGTGTTTCAAAACAAAACCCCCACTTGCCAATACCGCGGTGTAGGTCATCCCATCGCTTGTGCTGTTACAGAAGGTTTAGTTGATTTAGCAGCAGAAAAATTACAAATGGACCCTTTAGCTTTTCGGCAGCGCAATGTGATTCCGGATGACGCGTATCCATGCTCGGGAGCCTCGGGAATTAAGTTAGAAATTCTGTCGCATGAACAATGTTTGCGCACCATTGAAAAAATGATGAATTACACCGAATTGCGCCAAGAGCAGGCTGCGCTGCGAAAAAAAGGCATTTATCGGGGTATCGGTTTTGCTGCCTTAATTGAATTAACCAATCCCAGTGCAGCATTTTATGGCGTTGGCGGGGCCCGCATTGCTTCGCAAGATGGCGCTACGGCTAGACTCGACCCATCAGGGGTGGTGAGCATTATGGTGGGTGTTGGTGAGCAGGGTCAAGGTACCGAAGGTATATATGCGCAAATTGCCGCGGATGCCGTTGGAGTGCCGATTACAGATGTGCGGATTATTACGGGTGATACTGCCGTAACTCCTTATGGGGGTGGCACCTGGGCATCTCGTGGCGCTGGAATTGGTGGCGAAGCAGTGTTGTTAGCAGCGCAGGCTTTACAAGAAAATATTTTGCGTTTAGCTGGCGCTATTTTGCAGCGTGATACCGCTGAATTGCAGGTGAGACGGAGTCAAATTATTGATAAAGCGACCGGCCAAGCAGTGTTACCATTTTCAGAAATAGGGCGCATTGGTTACTTCCGTACCGATACCTTACCAAATGATTTTAAAGTGGACTTAATGGTGACCCGCCATTACGCACAACGGGATTATCCATTTATCTTTACTAATGGCATGCAAGCCTCTTACGTTGAAGTAGATATCGACACCGGGTTTGTTACTTTGCTTAAGCATTGGGCAGTTGAAGATTGTGGGCGGGTATTGAACCCGATGTTAGTTGATGAGCAAGTTCGCGGGGCAATTGTGCAAGGCATCGGTGGCGTACTCTATGAAGAGTGTCTTTATGATGACAGCGGCTTGTTACGCAATGGGAATATGGCCGATTATTTAGTGCCCATGGCCAATGAAATGCCCGATATTGAAGTGGCACATGTCCAAACACCTACGGCCTCTTCCCAATTAGGGGCCAAAGGCGCTGGTGAGGCTGGTACTGCTGGCGCACCAGCGGCGGTGATGAATGCCATTAACGACGCCTTAATGCCATTTAACGCTAAGGTATTTGAGCAGCCCATTACCTCGGAAAAAATTCTTCGCGCCTTAGGCAAAATTTAAGTTTTTTTAAGTCCTGTACTATTGCTAATCTTCATATCAAATTGCGAGAAAAATGATGTCTTTTTTAAGTGGAAAAATTGCTTTAGTGACTGGCTCAACTAGCGGGATTGGATTGGCTATAGCTAAGGCCTTGGCACAGCAAGGCGTTCACGTCATGATGAATGGTTTTGGTGAAAAAGAAGCTGCCCTAGCAGAGGTTAAAGCCTTTGGAGTAGAAGTCGATTATCACGGCGCCGATATGAGTAAGCCTAAAGAAATTGAAGACTTGATTCTGGCAGTTGAAAAACGTTTTGGGTCGCTCGATATTTTAGTCAACAATGCCGGTATTCAGCATGTCGATAAAATTGAAGATTTTCCGGCAGAAAGATGGGAAGCCGTGATTGCGATTAATCTCAGCTCAGCCTTTTATGCGAGCCACTTTGCTTTACCAGCAATGAAAAAACGTAACTGGGGTCGCATTATTAATATTGCTTCAGTGCATGGTTTAGTAGGATCAGCGGATAAGTCGGCTTATGTTGCAGCTAAACATGGAATTATTGGTCTTACTAAAGTAACTGCCTTAGAAAATGCGCGCACTGGAATTACTTGCAATGCGATTTGCCCAGGTTGGGTACTCACTCCGTTAGTGCAAAAGCAGGTTGATGCGCGCGCTGAACGTGAACATATTTCCAATGAAGCCGCCAAAATTGCTTTGGTCTCTGAGAAGCAGCCTTCAGGAGAGTTCGTCAAGCCAGAGCAGTTAGGTGCGTTAGCAGTCTTCCTCTGTGGACCAGACGCCTCAGAGGTTAGGGGTGCTGCTTGGAATATGGATGGTGGTTGGGTAGCCCAATAAAATAACTATTGCTGTGGTGCTGCATGTAGCCGATCAACCTTACCAGCCATCAGTAGCTGGCTAGGTAGTCTTCGCCCAATGAGGGTTTGCAAGTCACTCGAGCATTCCAGCAGTAGGTCTAAATTGATATTGGTAGCGTAGCCCATTAAATCCAACATATGCACTAATTCTTCAGTGCAAATATTACCGGTTGCGCCTGGTGCGTAAGGACAACCTCCCAAGCCACCCAGAGATGAATCAAAGCGCACTATGCCGGCCTCAACTGCTGCTAAAGCATTTGCTAGACCCATGCCGCGCGTATTGTGAAAGTGTAAGGTCCATTGGATATGCGGATACTTATCTTGTACCACTAAGCAAATCGCTTTGACTTGCGCCGGGTTTGCCATTCCAGTGGTATCGCATATCGTTAGGCCACGTACCCCTAAATTAGCAAAGTAATCAATCCAATACATCAGGTCTTGAAGACTGATTGTTCCAGCGATAGGGCAACCAAAGCTAGTGGATAAAGAAACGTTACTCGCTATACCTGCTTGGTTGGCAAAGGCAATGACCGCATTTAGTGCAGCAGCAGAATCCGTCCGACTCATGCGCAAATTAGCTTGGTTATGAGCCTCACTTACCGACATCACTAAATTAAACTCGTCGACCTGAACTTCGGCGGCGCGTTGCGCGCCTTTTAAATTTGGAATGAGGGCGGTATATTCCACTTCTGGCCGACGCGTGATGCCTTGCATCACTTGTTCGGCATCCGCCAACATGGGAATTGCCTTAGGGCTAGTAAATGAGCTTACTTCAATTTTTGCGTAGCCGGCATTACTTAGTCGATTAATGAGCCGAATTTTTTCAGCCGTAGGCACGAACTGAGCTTCAGCCTGAAAGCCATCGCGTGTCACAACTTCCTGAATAAACAGGCGTTTAGGGCTCATTTTTAATAAGGATAATGATGATTAGAAAGGTCTAAGTACCTATTTTAATTGAGAATAGCGGATTTCTGGCGATTGCGTACGGCAGATGCTCTTCTCTGAATCGTTTATAGTTACTGCGAATCAAACCAATTGTTTATCAACAGGAGAATTTAAGATGGCTTCAATTCTGACTTCATTAGGGCGTACGGTACTAGCCGGCTTTATCCTTTTGCTCATTATTATTTTTGCATTCGGCGGCTTTGCTGGTAATGGTTGGACTTTGTTTACCTTTCGTTGGTTGCATGTCACCTCTGGGGTAATGTGGATTGGTTTGTTGTGGTACTTTAATTTTGTCCAAATTCCTTCGATGCCCAAAATTCCTGATGAGCAAAAGCCAGCCATTAGCAAAGTGATTGCCCCCGCAGCTTTATTCTGGTTTCGCTGGGCTGCTTTAGCTACTGTAGTAACTGGTTTACTAGTCGCCATTATTAGCGGTTATGCACATCAAGCGTTTACTTTACAGCCAGCTTTCCGCGCCATTGGTTTGGGAATGTGGATCGCTTTAATTATGGCCTTTAATGTTTGGTTCATTATTTGGCCTAATCAAAAACGGGCCCTGGGAATTGTGGCAGTTGAGCCTGATGTAAAGGCAAAATCGGCTCGCGTAGCGATGCTAACTTCACGCATTAACACCGTGTTATCAATCCCAATGTTATTTTTAATGAGCGCCCAATCCCATAATCAAGGTTGGTTTGTAGCAATCATTTCCTAAGTTGGTAAGTCTTTAAAGATTAAATTTATAAAAACCCCCACCGCAGAAGTCTGTCGGTGGGGGTTTTTTATTGGCTGACCTACTAAATTAAAACAGGTGGTAGTAATTTAGCTAAGGCGGCGCGCTCGGTCGTGGCGGTACCAACTAAGGCAAAGCCCAGCAGCTCACCAGTGACACTTTTAAAACAGGCTTTCATGCCGCCTTCTTGGGTGATCGACTCCCAGGTACCCACGGCATCTTTTGCAGGGGGAGAGACCACGATTGGCATAGCAGGTGTTTTTACCATCACTGGCATTGCGGGGTAGAGTACAGTCGCTTCTTGTCCTAATAAATTGGGAGCCAAGGCGCGCGCAGCTTGCATAAGCGGCATGACATACGGCAGAACTAAGCCATCTACTTCAGCGCAATCACCCAGTGCATATACTTCAGGTGCAGAAGTTTCAAGCCGACGATTAACCTGAATACCCTGGTTAATACTGAGGCCAGCTAACTTTGCTAAAGTGGTACGCGGTCGCAAACCGACTGCTGACAGAACCACATCGCTTTGTAAGCGCACGCCATTTTTTAATTGCACCACTAGAGCATCTTGATCATGGGAAATGGTTTCAATGGTGGTTTCAAAATGCCAGCTTACGCCAGCCTGAGTTAATTCTCTTTTTAGCTCTTCAGCAGCGCTACTTGGTAGTAGACGCCCGAGCGGCTGGCTAGCTAAATCAATCACATCGACGGTGGAAACCCTGTTCGTCGTCGATGCAATGCAGGGGCAGGATGCCGTCAATACCGCC
>CAIXDG010000099.1 GCA_903918115.1 uncultured beta proteobacterium | reverse complement strand
TGAACCTTTTTTTACTTTCGCCGAAAATGCCCTTGCTAAAGCCCGCCATGCAAGCCATCTTAGTGGCTTACCAACACTAGCTGACGACTCGGGTATTTGTGTCAGTGCTCTTCAAAATCGCCCTGGGGTTCACTCAGCGCGTTACGCTGCCACTGAAAATGAACCCGCCAATGACGCGCGCAACAATGCCAAGCTCCTCACCGAATTAAAAAATCAAACGAATCGAGCCGCACATTATGTCTGCGCACTTGTTTTAGTACGCTCTGCTGACGACCCCACTCCCCTCATCGTCGAGACTCGCTGGGATGGTGAAATCATTGATCAACCCCGCGGTTCCAATGGTTTTGGTTACGATCCCTATTTTTATTTACCGAGCCTAGGAAAAACAGTGGCTGAACTATCGCCAGCTGAAAAAAATCGCCTTAGTCATCGCGGTCAAGCTTTACAGCAATTACTAGCCAACTTGGCATGACAATTAAGCTAATCGCCCTTCCGCCTTTATCGCTCTATATTCATTTTCCGTGGTGTGAAAAAAAATGTCCCTACTGTGATTTCAATTCCCATCAAATTAAAGATACGGGTTTTGATGAGGCGCGTTACCTGCGTGCACTCATGCAAGATTTACAAACTGAATTACCCCGCATTTGGGGGCGTAAAGTACAAACCATTTTTATTGGCGGTGGCACTCCTAGTTTAATTTCTCCCGCGGGTTTGGAATGGTTACTCTCAAGCATTCGTGCCTTAGTGCCGCTCGATCCTGCTGCTGAAATTACCCTCGAAGCAAATCCAGGTTCAGTTGAAGCCGATAAGTTTGCAGCCTTTGCTGGCAGCGGCATCAATCGCATCTCGCTGGGTATTCAGAGCTTTCATGACGTTCAACTCAAGGCCTTAGGTCGCATTCACAATGGCAACCAAGCAAGGCGCGCGATTGAGGTTGCCCAGACGCATTTTCAAGCCGTTAACCTTGACTTAATGTACGCCTTGCCACAACAAAGTCTTGCCGATGCCACTGCGGATGTTCGTACGGCACTCAGTTTTAACCCTACCCACCTCTCACTCTATCAGCTCACCTTAGAACCAAATACTTTATTTGCTAGCCAGCCACCCGTGCTACCTGATGAAGACGAGAGTGATGTAATTTTTGATAGTAATTTTGCCCTGCTTACGGATGCGGGTTATGCACGCTATGAAGTCTCGGCATATAGTAAACCTCAACAAGCTTGCAAACATAATCTCAATTATTGGCAATTTGGTGACTATATTGGTATTGGCGCAGGCGCACATGGCAAAATTTCACTGCCTCATTCAATTACGCGTCAAGTCCGCGAACGTCATCCAGAAACCTATATGCACGCCATGGAAACACAAGGCCATGCGCTGATTGAAACCCGTGAACTGACCCCCAATGAAATCCCATTTGAATTTATGCTGAACGCACTGCGTTTACCTGCTGGTGTCGCCACTACCAGTTTTGCCGAACGTACTGGCTTATCGCTCCAAACGATTAGCAAAGAAATTGAACGCGCAACTGCTAAAGGTTTACTCGATAGCCATCCCACTACCCTTAAACCTACTGCACTGGGTTTGCGATATTTGAATGATTTACAAGAGCTGTTCTTAAAATCACCTTAAAACTTAAGGCTGAAAAGCGCCCTCGGCCGTGAGACTGGCGAGCTCAACTTCGTTTACACCTAACTCGGCCAAAATGCTCGCGGTATGCTCACCCAATAATGGCGGAGGCATTCTCACTTGTTGTGGCGTAGTTGATAATTTCACGGCAAAACCAATATTCGGAATCTTACCTTCAATTGGATGGTCGATTTCAATGCGCATTTGCCGGTGTTGGCCATGAGCACTATCAAAGGCCTCCGGATAGGTATTAATGGGTCCCGCAGGAATTCCTTCGGCAAGTAATAGATCAACCCACTCGGCACTTGCCCGTGTAATAAACGTTTTTTCTAATTCAGCTACAAGCTCTAGTCGATTAGCTAAGCGCAAAGGGTTGGTCATAAAACGGGCATCGCTAAATAATTCAGGACGGCCAATTTTGGCGCATAACAAGCCCCATAATTTTTGGTTCGTTGCGCCCATCACAAAATAGCCATCAGCAGATTTCATCGCTTGATAAGGCGCACTCATATGATTTGCCGTGCCTAGCTTATAAGGCTCAACTCCTGTTCCCCAGTACTGGGCAGTGTCCCAAATCGAAAACGCTAGCGCTGCATCGAATAAAGAAGCATCAATAAATTGGCCTTCACCGCTTTTTGTGCGTCCAATGTATGCCGCCAAAATCGCATAGGTCGCAAACAAAGCGCAGCCAATATCGGCTACCGGTACGCCTGCTTTTACCGGTGGACCATCCGGATAACCCGTGACACTCATCACGCCCGACATGGCTTGGGCCATTAAATCAAAACCAGGGCGATCTGCCCAAGGACCCGTTTGCCCAAATCCAGAAATACTGGCGTAAATTAATGCCGGATTCACTTCGTGCAAAACGGCATAATCAATACCTAATCTTTTCATGACGCCAGGCCGATAATTTTCAACTAGGATATCTGCTGTTTTTACTAAACGTAAAAAGACTTCCCGCCCTGCTGAACTTTTTAAATTCAGCGCAACGCTGCGCTTGTTGCGATTCATGTTTAAAAAACCCATGCTATCGGCGCCCTTCATTTTGAAGCCCATCGCGCCACGCGTTTGATCGCCCGTTCCAGGTGGTTCAATTTTGATTACATCGGCGCCCAAATCAGCTAATAACATACAACTATAGGGTCCAGCCATGACTTGACTTACATCTAAAACACGGACTCCAGCTAAAGGGAGTGGTTTTGTGGCACCTGAATTAATCATGCAGTGCTTTACTTTGAAGGAATAGAATAAGCTGAATAATATAAATCATTTACGAGGAAGAAGATGAATATCTTGCGCATGACTGCTCTTTTAACCATTGCTCTGCTTGGTTTTGGCACCTTGTCTGCTAACGCACAAGGCTATCCGACTAAGCCCATTCGCTTAATTGTGGGCTTTGCGCCTGGTGGTGGCACGGATATCGTTGCTCGCGCCTTAGCGCCAAAAATGAGTGAGTCGCTCGGTCAATCGGTCATTGTTGAAAATAAGGCGGGTGCTGCAGGTACCATTGCCGCTGACATGATTGCCAAGGCAGCGCCAGATGGCTATACCTTGTTAATGGGGCACTCTAATTCCAACGCGATTGCGCCCTTTGTTTTAGATAACGTCCCCTTTAACCCTGAAAAAGATTTCACCCCCATTACTTATCTGGGATACGTGCCTAATGTACTGGTTGTGAATGCCTCTCTCCCTGTCAATTCTGTAGCTGAATTAATTGCCCTAGCTAAAACGAAACCAGGTGAATTAACGTATGGTTCATCCGGCATTGGTAGCACGCAGCATTTGGCTGGCGCACTCTTTGCCAAAATCGCTGGCATTTCTCTCAACCATGTGCCATACAAAGGAAGTGGTCAAGCAATTATTGATTTATTAGGCGGGCAAATTACCATGAATTTTGATACCCTCCCGCCCGTTTTGGAGCATATTAAATCTGGCAAATTAAAGGCTCTTGCTATTTCCACTCCAAAGCGTTTGCCTCTGCTAGCAAACGTACCTACCTTTACTGAAGTTGGTATAACCGGTTTTGATGTGACCAACTGGTACTCGGTGATGGGGCCAAAAAATATGGCGCCTGCCACGGTCGCCAAAATTGATCAAGCGGTTAAAGCAGCAATGGCTGACCCCAATACGTATAAAACGCTTGAGTCGCAGGGATTACAAACTGAGGGCCCTAAAACTCCAGCAGCCTTCAATACTTTCTTAATTGCGGAACTTGCAAAATATCGCCAATTGGTTAAAACCCTGGGCATTAAAGCCCAATAATGAGTCGATAGATGAACGCAGAGCAGAACAACGTAGCCCGCGTCTTTTTTACGGTTGAGGGATCAATTGCGCATATACATTTTGAGCACCCCTCGGCTCGTAATGCCATGACCCAAGAAATGTATGAAAGCTTGCGAACAATTTGTCAGCAAATCCAAAAAACGCCTGCAATTCGGGTGGCTATTCTACGTGGTGTAGGTGAAAAATCATTCGTCTCTGGAAGTGATATTGCGCAATTTGCCAGCTATCAAGATGGTGAAGATGGTATGCGCTACGAAGCCTCTATAGCAGCTTATTTACAACCCCTGCAAGAGCTCAGCATTCCCACCATTGCAGTCATTGAAGGCTTTGCAATTGGCGGTGGTCTAGCAATTGCGAGTAGCTGCGACTTTCGCATTTCTACACCTGAAGCTAAGTTTGGCGTACCGATTGCGAAAACACTCGGTAATTGCTTGTCAATTGGCAATTTAGCCTGGCTTACTGCGCAACTTGGCACTAGCATTGTTAGGCGTATGCTGCTCTTAGCAGAATTAATTAGTGCGCCCGAATTACTTAACCAAGGATTTATTTTACGCATCTATCCACAAGCCGAATTAAGTGCTGCGGCAATCGCCTTAGCCCAGCGCCTGGAATCGCTAGCACCGATTACACAAAAGGTAACTAAACTCAGTTTATTGCGTCTGTCACAAAGTAATTTACCGAATTGCGATGATTTAATTCGCGAATGCTATGGCAGTGCTGACTTTAAAGCTGGGGTAGCCGCTTTTTTAGCGGGTGAAAACCCTAAGTGGCAAGGGCAATAAGTTGCAGTAAATTATTACTAGAGGTAGTCTTATAAAATATACCGGTGGGGGAGCAAATGCCTTTAATTCATTTTCAACAGCTTATGAAATTTAGTGCGATTAACTTAAGTCTGCTTGGGCTGATACTAATAACTTCACCTAGCTTTGCACAAACATCTGCTAGCAATATGAATAATCGTTCGCTAGCCGCAACCTGCGCAAACTGTCATGGTACGAATGGGGTAGTTGTACCCAATAGTGGTATGCCAGACATTGGTCAGCTGAGCAAAGATGAGATGCTCACTAAACTCATGGCCTATAAAAGTGGTGCGCAACTAGGCACCATCATGCCGCAATTGGCTAAAGGTTATACCGATGAACAACTCAATACGATCGCCAGCGTTCTCGGCAAAAAATAATTCAGGAGCTAAGATGAATCGTCGTCATTTTTTAGGTCAAAGTCTTGCCTCTGCTGGTCTACTAGCTGGATGTGCTTCTTCTGCCCCGATTAATATTAGCAAAGCCCAAGTAGTGGTTATTGGTGGGGGCTATGGGGGAGCAACGGCAGCAAAATATATTCGTATGTTCTCCAACAACACTGCCCAAGTAACCTTAATTGAACCCAATGCCGACTTTATTTCCTGCCCAATGTCAAACTTGGTTATTGGTGGCTCACGCACCATGGCAGAAATTACTTCACCCTATGAAAACTTATCAAAACGCCATGGTGTGAAATTAATTAAAGACATGGTCGAGTCAATCGATCAAAAACAGAAAACCGTCAAACTCGCATCAGGTTCAACTATCAAGTATGACAAACTAGTTGTATCGCCTGGCGTGAACCTCATGATGGATCAAATTAAAGGCCTTGCTGAAGCCAATCAAGCCGGCGTTACCATTCAAGCATGGAAGGCTGGTCCAGAAACAGTCGCGCTTCACCAGCAGCTAGCGGCCATGCGCGATGGTGGTGTGTATGCGATTAGCATTCCCGAAGCCCCCTTCCGTTGCCCCCCAGGACCCTACGAACGTGCTTGCCAAGTAGCGAGCTACTTTAAAAAGAATAAGCCCAAGTCTAAAGTTTTAATCTTTGATGCGAATGCCGATATTGTTTCAAAGGCGGGCCTATTTAGAAAAGCTTGGGCTACTTTATATCCAGGGATGATTGAATATCACCCTAAATTTAATGTAGTGGCTGTCGATGCTAAAACTAAAACGCTGAAGTTTGAAGTGCAAGATGATGTCAAAGCTGATGTCTTAAATATTCTCCCTTTGATGCGCGCTGGTGATATTGCCGTCAAAAGTGGCATTGCTAATGCCAATGGCCGCTGGGTACAGGTGAACTTTCTTAACTTTGAAGCTACCGCAGCTAAAGACATTCATGTCTTAGGGGATTCAATCCAAGTCGCACCCCTCATGCCTAAATCAGGACACATGGCTAACTCCCATGCCAAAGTAGCTGCGGCAGCGATTGTTGCCGAGCTCGGTGGCTTAGAGGTGAATTCCGCCCCGGTATTGACTAATACTTGCTATAGCTTTGTCGATGCAACTCAAGTCGTTCACGTCGCGAGTGTGCATCAATACAATGCGGAAGAAAAAACCTTTAAAACAGTACCAGGCTCGGGCGGTCTCTCACCTGAGCCAACGACACTGGAAGGAATCTATGCATGGGGTTGGGCAAAAAATATTTGGGCTGATAGCTTAGCTTAAGTTGCCACACAATAAAGGGTATCTGTGTTGCAGAATCTACCCCCAATTGATTTAGTTAAAGCGCAAGCCATCGTTTACCGGGCTCCCATTGCCGAGCCCGTGCAAACTTCATTTGGCCTGATGCATAACCGGCCTGCTTTGGTGGTGAGGCTTGAGGATCGTGATGGCAATCTCGCCTGGGGTGAAATTTGGTGCAACTTCCCCACGGTTGGAGCCGAACACCGTGCCCGACTTTTCGAGGCTTTAGTTGCACCCCTCTTACTAAGTAAAACGTGGGCCTCGCCACAAGATGTATTTTCTACGCTAACCAAGGACTTACATATTTTAAGTCTGCAAAGCGGTGAGCCCGGTCCGATTGCCCAAGTCATTGCTGGTGTAGATATGGCCTTATGGGATTTAATCGGAAAAAAATTACAGCAACCCCTGTGGCAAATTTTTAACGGCTCCCCTACCGTGCAAGTTTATGCTTCAGGTATTAATCCCCTTCATCCTGAAAAAATGGCGCAGCAAAAATGGCATGAGGGATATCGGGCCTTTAAATTAAAAATCGGTTTTGGCGCAAAACGCGACTTAGATAACTTAGCTAATCTCAGGGCAACTCTCGGTGCCGATATTCCAATTATGGTGGATGCTAATCAAGCATGGTCTCCTCAAGAGGCCATAGAACAAATTCAGCAATTAGCCAAATATCAGCCGTTTTGGATAGAGGAGCCAATCGCAGCAGATAGCCCTTTGCGTGCTTGGCAGGAATTAGCTGCCCATTCACCGCTGCCATTAGCTGCTGGGGAAAATATGCGGGGCATGCTGGAATTTACCAATGCCATTGAGAGCACTGCCTTTGCCGTACTTCAACCGGATATGGGTAAATGGGGGGGATTTAGCGCTGGTGTCCCGCTAGGCCAGGCGATTGTGAACAGTAAAAATATGTTTTGCCCGCATTGGTTAGGTGGTGGCATCGGCTTAATCGCTTCAATGCATCTGAAAGCAAGTGCGAATACCTTTGGCTTTGTTGAGGTTGATGCCAACCCCAATCCACTGCGCGAACTCTTAGCTCCCCAACTGCCAAAAATTGTTCAGGGCAACATTACTTTAAATGCATTTCCAGGGCTAGGAATTACCCCCGACCTGGATGCATTAAAAGAATTTCAAGTGCCGCACCACTACTAAACTGTCTTAATTACTTCCGTAAATTCAGCGCAGTCCCCAGCTTTTCATATAACTCGACTTGTTCACGCGCAAATTTTTCAGTGTCTGCGGGCGAGCGAATTGCCGGTATGGCCGCAACCGTAGTATTGCCTTTGTTCCAATCGGGATCTTGCGCCACTTTTTTGAGCACCTCAACCCACTTATTGACCACTTCAGGAGGTAATCCGGGTGGCCCATACAAACCGCTCCAGCCCATCACTTGCTCTAATGGCCCTACGCCCATTTCACGCGCAGTAGGAATTTCAGGAAACTCTTTTAATCGTTCAGCAGACGAAGAAACTAAAGCGCGCATCGCCCCGCCTTTAATTTGACCGACTAAGGTGGTGAGGTTATTGCATAAAAATTGCACTTGGTCACCAAGCAATGCAGCTGTAGCCTCACCGCCACCCTTATAACCAATCATCACTGCTGAACTGGAAGGAATATTGACCGAGCGTAACATGACTTCAACTGCTAAATGTTGAGTGGTACCGGGGCCCGCAGTAGCGTAATTTAATTTGCCCGGCTGCGTGCGAATGGTATCTAATAATTCTTTAAGATTTTTATAGGGTGAATCAGGTCTAACAACACAGACAACAGGATTAAAGTCTAATAAAGAAATAATCGTAAAGTCATTCCACTTATAGGGCGTTTTACTATCTAAGGCAGGCGTAATGGCCTGTGACCCACCCCGCGAAATAAGTAAAGTGTAGCCATCGGGTGCAGCATTCCGCACGCGCATTGAGCCAATCGTGCCAGAAGCACCCACCACGTTTTGTACGATTAACGGTTGACCCATTAATTTAGTTGCTGCTGCCGCTAAATTGCGTCCAGAAAAATCACTATCTCCACCGGCAGCATAAGGTGCAATTAAAGTCACTTGGCGATTAGGATAGGGTTGAGCAAATGCCGAATTAATCGTAACCGCGGCACCTAAACAGCTGGC
>CAIXDG010000098.1 GCA_903918115.1 uncultured beta proteobacterium | reverse complement strand
GCTAAATCTTTTTGAATATACGGCATATATTTATTCGCTCGAATGAGCCAATCATTAAACCAAACTTTTCCTCGGGTTTGATAATAAGAAAGCCAATAGCTAACACGCTTGTTATAGGTAAGTGGTAAGTCAAATATCAGACTAGACTTACGAAAACGTGGCGTTTGTGAAGCGCGATTTTGCAAACGCTGTTGAAGCGACGGCGTGACCGCTGCGGGTTCGTCTACAAACGCGCTCGCGGTAGCGCGTAATGGCGCAGTTGCAGTAGCGCCTGTTGGCGCAGTCGCGGTAGCGCTTATTGAGGCAACTGCGGTAGCGCTTATTGAGGCAACTGCCGCAGGCGATAATGCAGCTGTCGCAATCAGCAGTTGCGGAGCCAAACTTAGTAAAGAAAATCTAAATATAGTACGAAGTTGCATTGTTCTTTTACAGTAATTCGAATTTTTGAAATGAGCATTTGTTGAATGTATTGTTTTGGAAAGACAGACATTGGTCTAGGAAAAATGATCGTATTCTTTGACGGCGCTGACGACATTTTGACAGCGAGGATGATCATCTCGGTCGCAAATCGGGTTTCCTTTAGCGAAAAAAGGCAGCTGAGCACCTGGACCTGACCTATTCTTTACTAAAGTCTGTGATGGCACAGGCGTTGCTTTACTAAATTCTGGAGGTATCATTCATGAGTACAAAAGGCGTCTACACAGCATTAAGCGGCGCGATGGCTCAGGCCCTAAAGCTAGATACTATTTCAAATAATATAGCTAACGTGAATACGCCAGGTTTTAAGCGAGATCAGCAGATCTTTCGTGAATATCTTACGGCAAACGAGAAGTCGCCAGAAGTAATTCAGGCACCGAAAATTGTTGCATCCGTTGAAAGCTTTTTCGATATGCAAGGTGCCGACAAAAGTTTTGTCGATTCGGCCGGGACTTATACTGATTTTTCACAGGGCGGCTTGAAAAATACAGGCAATCCATTGGATTTGGCAATTGATGGCAAAGGTTTTTTTGAAGTTGCGACTGCTTCTGGAACTAAGCTGACCAGGCATGGATCTTTTTCAATTGATGGCAGTGGCCAGTTAGTAACTAAGGATGGACTTCCGGTATTAGCAGCGGGCGCAGACGGCGCCGATCCAGCAACTAGAGTTATTCGTGTGACGGGTCTTGCGCCTTTAACCATTTCAGAAGGTGGGGCGGTCTTCGAAGGGGAGACTCAGATTGCAACACTTGGTTTAGTAGAGGTGGCAGATCGAGATACACTTCAAAAAGTAGGAAGCTCACTATTTCAGTTTAAATCTAATGCGAAACCTGAGGTCAGTAACGTGGCTTTTCCTTCGTTAAAGCAGGGGTATGTTGAAAATAGCAATGTTAACATCGTGCAAGAAATGACAGACATGATCGCCACGACCAGGGCCTTTGAAAGCACGCAAAAGGCAATTAGTGCATATGATTCAATGACAGATAAATTAGTAAATGAAGTTCCTAAAATGCGATGATAATCCAATAATCTACGAGGTAGCATAGATGATAAAAAGTTTAAATACAGCAGCAACCGGGATGCAGGCGCAACAGGCGAACATGGATGTTATTGCCAATAATTTAGCGAATTCGTCGACGGTGGGTTTTAAAAAATCACGTGCAGAATTCGAGGATTTGCTTTATCACAACGTTAAAGAGCCCGGCGAAGCCACCG
>CAIXDG010000097.1 GCA_903918115.1 uncultured beta proteobacterium | reverse complement strand
TTCAAGGCCCTTTTTGGCATTTGGCCTTAAACTTCAGGTCATATTGAGAAGCCCTGGATTGAAATGAGTTGGTTTACCTGCCCCTTGAATTTGCGTCTGCGATTACCGCTAAGGTGTTTTCACTCGACTGCCATGGTAAGTCTAATGGGCTTGTTGGTAATTACGCCAGCCCTTGCGCAAACGGGAGGGCAGACAGCCACCCCCACTGTCACCATTGAAGGCCAAGCCGAAACGACTGCAAAGCCTCGTTCAGGGATTCCTAAGCCACTAACAGCAGCAGACTTAACGGGTTTGCAAATTCCGCCTGATATGGTGGTGAAGCAAAGTTTAGGCGTACCTACCCAGCCTAGTGCTTCTAATTTAATGAGCTCCAACCCATTTAATATTGCTCCTGGGCAAGCGATTGATTTAATGGGCCTCTACCAAGAAGCGGCTTTTAGTGATCCGGTTTTAAATAGTGCCCGGTTTTTATATGTTTCTAAACAAGAATTATTTTGGCAGGGTCTCTCCGTACTCATGCCGCAAATTGTTGCCTCACCAGGTGTTACGCGCTACTACCAACATGCGGCCCAAAATTCAGCCTTACAGACCTTTGATGGCAATAGTCGCGTATATGGCCAGAGAAATTATGCCGTCACCTTGACTCAGCCATTATTTAATGCCAGCGCCTTTGAGGTATTTAAGCAAGGTGATTTAAATACCAAAGTTGCAGATATGGGCTTTTACCAAGCGCAACAAGATTTGGTGTTGCGCGTGTCCCAAGCCTATTTTGATGTGCTCTATAGCCAAGATAATGTGGAATTATTTAAATCGAAGATTGGTTTAATTAAGCAGCAACTCAATGCTGCCAAAGCACGTTTTGAGGCAGGCCTAGCAACGATTGTGGATGTCAATATTGCGCAAGCAGGTTATGACTTAGCAATCTCCCAAGAAATTGCTGCGCAAGCGGATTTAGTGGTGAAGCGCGGCATCTTAGAGCAGTTGGTTGGGCGCCCTGTGCCAGCACTAAAGCCGCTCGCTAAAGAGGCCAAGATTGACGGCGTAGTCCGCGACCCACGCGCTAAAGTGAAAGAGGCGCTACCCGCGCCATCAGAAAATATCAATCCGCAATTACCGCCTGGGCAAACTTTAAATGATTGGATTCATCAAGCTGAGACGGCTAATTTTGGGGTCTTGGGCGCCTTACTCAATGTGGATATTGCCTCGAGTAACTATCGCGCTGCTTTGGCAACTAACTACCCAACCCTCAATTTTGTTGGTTCAGCTGCCTACAATAGTAATAATGGCGTGACCTTTAGTAATATCGCTGCCTCACAAAATATTTATAACAATACTGTCGCGCTTAATTTGACGATTCCGATTTTCTCGGGCGGCTATAACGCTTCGCTGATTCGTCAGAATGCCGCACTCGTCGATAAAGCGAAATCCGACTATGATAATTTACGACGTACGGCGGCACAAAATACGCGCCAAGCGTTCACGGGATTTTATGGTGGCCTGGCGAGTGTCAAGGCCTATGAAGCAGCTGAACGCTCTACTACTTCTGCTGCTGAATCAAGTCAGCTTGGCTTTGAGGTGGGTACTTTAATTAGCATTGATGTACTTTTAGCATTTGATGCTTTGATTAATACTCGACTTTCTTTAAATCAGGCGCGTTACAACACCATCATGAATGCGCTGAAATTAAAGTCGTATGCGGGTACCCTATCGGATTCTGACTTAACCAGCATCAATGGGCTGCTACGATAGGGCGCTTTGGCTTGCTTTCAATAGACGTTCAGCGACCGCGAGCACCGTTTTCACCGCTGGTGGGTTTTTCAGATCACCTAAATTACAAATCGCTTCAGACCAGTAGCCCTCCGTTTTCCATTTCGGTGAATCGCAATATATTTCAATCGTCGGCCTGCCTAAGACCGCCGCCAAATGGGTTAAGCCGGTATCTACACCAATGGTTAATTTAGCTCCCGCAACAACAGCAAAAGCTTCTTTGATAGAGAACGCAGTTGGCACTACAGCACCATCTATTTCCTTGGCAATCAGCTCACTGCTGACTTTTTCTGCGGCATTACCCCACGGCAGAATGATCTGCAAACCGTGTTTAGCAAGTGCTTGGCCTAATGTAATCCAGTTTTTATTTGACCAGCGTTTCGCCTCACGTGCGGTGGCATGAAAAAAGACCACGTAATTTTGGCTAATACTATTTTGCGTGGTAGCGATTAAGCCTTCGACCCATGCTTGGGGATAAAAATAAGGGGGTTGTTGCTGTCGATTCAATAAAGGCCAATCGAAAGCCGAACTCATGACCCAGCGCGAGCGATCCACCGCATGACATTGGCGGGGCACAACCACAGCTTGCGAATAAAAACGCCGCGCAATTGGTTCATAGCCTGAATATTCAGTGGCATTTGCTAAACCCGCTATTACCGTATGCGGGGTTTTTTTAGTTAAGGCGCAAACTAAAGCAGACTTTAAAAGTCCTTGGGTTTCAATTACGACATCATAGGTTTGCGCTTGCAAGCTGTGGCGAAAAGTAAAAAATTCTTGCCAGGTTTTAAAGCTCAAAAGATTTTTACGCCAGCGCCGCAAAGCAAAAGGAATAATCCGATCTATACCTCGCAAGCCATTCCGCGAGCGTAAGGGCTCTAGTAAATCAAGATAGGCCTCTTCCACTACCCAATCAATTTGTGCCTCAGGAAGGTGTTCACGTAAATCCCAAACGAGGGGCAGGTTATGTAAGACATCTCCTAAAGAAGATAACTTCACAATCAAAATACGGATGTGTGCGGAACTCATACCGCCAATTATCTTGCTTTTTTTAAAAGACTAGAATTTTGGTACTTGATTCCAGGCTAAGCCGCTTAGGTCTTTAGCATTCATAGTGGGCTCCAATCCCTCTGTAATAGGCCAAACAACGCCTACGGTTGGATCATTCCAAACTAAACAACGCTCGCCTAGAGGGTAATAGTAATCAGTCGTCTTATACAGAAATTCAGCAGAATCCGAGAGCACAAAAAACCCATGGGCAAATCCCGCTGGTATCCACATTTGGCGATGATTCTGTGCGCTTAACTCTGCCCCAACCCATTGGCCATAATATTTGGAAGATTGACGAAGATCGACTGCCACATCAAATACCGCCCCCGTAGTCACGCGCACTAATTTACCTTGGGGTTTTTCTATTTGATAATGTAAGCCGCGCAAAGTGCCTTTTTTAGAAAAGGATTGATTGTCTTGGACAAACTCGGCCTGAATGCCCGTTGCCGCAAGAAACTGGGCTGCATTGAACGATTCATAAAACCACCCACGCTCATCACCAAAAACTTTAGGTTCTAAAATCAACACATCAGGAATGCGGGTAGGAGTGGCCAATAAATTACTCATGCGCTACTCATCCTAAATCTTTTCTTGCAAAATACGTTGCAGATATTGACCGTAGCCACTTTTCATCATTTGATTGGCGATTTTTTCAACCATTGCCGCTGTAATCCAACCCTGCCGATAAGCAATCTCTTCGGGACAGGCCACCATTAACCCTTGGCGTTTTTGTAAGGTGGCAATAAACCCGGCGGCATCTAATAAGGAATCGTGGGTTCCCGTATCTAACCAGGCAAAACCGCGGCCCATGATTTCAACACTGAGTTGACTCGCCTGTAAATAATGTCGATTCACATCGGTAATTTCTAATTCACCGCGTGCGCTGGGTTTAATTCCTGCCGCAATCTCACAGACTTGCGAGTCATAAAAATACAGGCCTGTAACCGCATAATTACTACGTGGCTTGAGCGGTTTTTCCGCAATTGAAATGGCCTTAAACTGCGCATCAAATTCAACTACCCCATACCGTTCTGGATCTTGCACATGATAGGCAAAGACTGTAGCCCCAGTCGTTTGACTATCGGCACGTTGCAATTGATTGACCAATTCATGACCATAAAAAATATTGTCGCCCAAAACCAATGCGCTAGGGTCTTTGCCAATAAATGATTTACCTAAAATAAATGCTTGCGCTAAGCCCTCGGGCGAAGGTTGCACTACATACTGAATTTGTAATCCCCATTGCGAACCATCGCCTAATAATTCTTGAAAACGGGGTGTATCGTGCGGCGTAGAAATTAATAAAACCTCCCGAATGCCGGCTAACATCAGGGTGCTTAAAGGGTAATAGACCATCGGCTTGTCATAGATGGGCATCAGTTGTTTAGATACCGCCTGCGTCACAGGGTATAAACGCGTACCCGAGCCCCCCGCTAAAATAATCCCCTTGCGCTTATTCATTTGACTTAATCATCTCTTATTTAACCTGCTTTACTAACTGCTGAACATAATCAATCACGGCTAGTTGCCAATGCGGGAAGTCTGGAACGCTATCTTTAGCGCTCGCGGCTAATCGATCGGCAAAGACCTCTTTTAGCTTCGTATTAGCCATTTTAGAGTTGTTTGGTCGCGGGGCAGGAGTTGGGTAGTCTTTACTGGGAATAGGGCGGATATTCGCTACCTGCAATTTTAAACTAGCGCCAGCGTCAAGCGCGGTTTGCACCACCAAACAAGCCAATTCATACCAGGTGGTGTCGCCATCAGGCACAGCGTGATAAATACCTGATTTAAATGGCTGAGCGATAAAGTCCAAGCTTATTTGTGCTAACCATGCCGCGCTAGTAGGCGCCCCAAATTGATCGCTCACAATCGCCAGTTCCTCACGTTCTTTAGCCAAACGTAAAATCGTCCGAATAAAATTAGCGCCATCGCCATAGACCCAACTTGTTCTAAAAATTGCATAGTGGGGAGCTATTGCAATGATTGCAGCCTCTCCTGCAGCTTTGCTTACCCCATAAATCCCGAGTGGTGCTGCCTGATCAGTCTCTAAATAAGCGGCTTCTTTTTTACCATCAAAAACATAATCCGTTGAGTAATGCAATAAAGTTGCATTCGTTTTAGCGGCATACTCTGCCATGATTTGCACTGCAGTTGCATTAATCGTAAAAGCGCGTTCTTTGTCGGTTTCAGCCTGATCGACTGCGGTATAGGCTGCTGCGTTAATAATGAGATTGGGATGCTGTTTTTTTAATAGTTGCTCAAGTGCTAAGGGGTTTTCTAAATCACACGTATTAGGTTCCCCATTGCTGTCAACACCACGACCAATAAACTGAATATGTTGATGTGCATGATTGCGAAGGGCATTTTGAAACGCTCGCCCTAGCTGACCATTTTTTCCAAAAATCAGTATCTGACTAGATAAATTAGCAAATGAATTACTAAGCGACATAATGCTGATTAATCCAGTCGCGGTAAGAGCCGCTTTGCACTCCCGCAACCCATTCCGGATTAGCTAAATACCACTCTATGGTTTTACGTATACCCGTAGCAAAGGTTTCAGCAGGTTTCCAGCCTAGTTCTCGCTCTAGCTTGCTCGCATCGATTGCATAGCGCCGATCATGCCCAGGACGATCGGTAACAAAACGAATTTGCTCGGCATAGGATCCACCGTTTGGTCGAGGTCTAAGCTCATCTAAAATCGCACAAATGGTTTTGACGACTTCTAAATTGGCTTTTTCATTCCAGCCACCCACGTTATAGGTTTCCCCCAAAGTACCTTTTTCAAGTACCCGTCGAATGGCTGCACAATGATCGCCCACATAAAGCCAATCGCGCACTTGCATACCATCCCCATAAATTGGTAACGGCTGTCCATTTAAGGCATTCAATATCACTAGCGGAATGAGTTTCTCGGGAAAATGATAAGGCCCATAATTATTTGAACAATTCGTGGTGAGCACAGGTAAGCCATAAGTATGAAACCAGGCGCGCACTAAATGATCAGAAGCAGCCTTTGAGGCTGAGTAGGGGCTATTGGGTTCATAGGCCGTAGTTTCCTTAAAAGCAGCGTCGCTTGCTCCTAATGAGCCGTATACCTCATCAGTAGACACATGTAAAAAACGAAATTGCTGCTGCTCTTCAGTAGGTAATGAATTCCAATGCATACGAGTACATTCCAATAAATTAAAGCTGCCCAAAATATTAGTTTGGATAAAATCAGCGGGCCCATGAATTGACCGATCAACATGGCTCTCGGCAGCAAAATTAATAATGGCACGAGGGCGATTCTCTTGGAGAAGATTGGTCACTAAGGTGCTATCGCCAATATCGCCTTTAATAAAAATATGTCGTGGGTCTTTAGCGAGCGGGGCTAAGGTACTTAAATTACCTGCATAAGTCAGTTTGTCTAAATTAATAATGCCTTCAGCCTTTGGGTTGGCAAGCCAATCCAACACAAAATTACTGCCAATAAAACCTGCTCCGCCAGTGACTACAATCATAATTACGCGCCCTACTTCTTGTTTCAGTTTATTTTAAGCAGATCAAGATACTTATTAAACCGTTTATGTCCAAATAGTAACCCGCCCAGCCATCGTATGGCGGCAATTGCCCAAAAAGTGTGTTTTTTAGCAATGGGAGGTGGTGGCGGATCAAGGTGACTAGCGCTGTTAATCAAGGCGCTATTGATATAAATTCGATAGCCTTGTTTGCGTAAATCGGCATGAAAGGCAATATGATCAGACTCTTCTTGTTCTGCCGCATTAACGCCGCTATAACGACCTGCCAAAAAGGCCGCGCGGTGATAAATGCCCAGACCACCAAATGCAGAGTCGACTTCGATCATGCCTTGATCAGCGCTTAAGTGAACCTGCTTTGCCTGTACTGCTAAATTTTGGGCCGCTGATTCGCCTAGGATAGGCTCTAGTTTATGCATCTGCACCATACAATCGACCGGACTCCAATCTGGGTGGCGCAATGTCCAGACATCATAATAAGTATTCGCCTGATTAGCCGTAATCACATCCCAATCTTCGGCTACTTCCCAGCACTGTGCAATCAATTGCGCGGAAATATGCCGGTTAATGCCATCTAAATCGGCCATCGCAATAAAATCTACCCTGGCATAGCGGGGATTATTTTGCACCTCTGTCACGATGCGATTACGCGCATATGCCAAACGGGCCGTACGCATTGGAATCTGATTGATTAATCTACCAAAGCTAATGTAATTAAAATTCGGCAAGCGTAACTTTAATGCCGCTAATTGTTGGGTAGTACCGTCATCAGAATCGCTTTCGACTACTAAGCCATGAATACACTTAAAGTCGCGCATTGCCTGATATAAGCCATCGAGCTCTTGATTAATATGGGCAGCAATATTGCGCGCTGGGCCAGCTATTAATATTTCGGACTGATCTATCGGCTTTCGATTTGCCATCGCAATAATTAAGTTAATGCAAAATCATGCTTAATGGAATCAATAATCTGTTTAGCAAATGTAGCTGAGCTAAAAACTTGAAACTGGGGTGATGCTAAAAATTGTTGCCCTGCTAATTGGTAGGCCTGATAATCTTGTGCAGATAAATTTTTCAGATAATTATAAAGGGCCTGATACGACTGAAATTGACGAAAATCAATAAAGCAATTTTTGGGAATGACTTTCTCTACCTCAGGATCGCCCCAATAAATAGGTACGCATCCAGCAAATAGGCAGTCGAAGATTTTTTCGGTAAGGTAACCGCGGATATCACGCGCATTTTCAAAACAAATACTAAAGCGAGCTTGACTTAGGGCGGTAAATTTACTTTTTACCGGGCCATCATAACTTGGAAAAGCCGGCCTTCTGAATAAAAATGGCAGAACTTTTGCTAAGCGATAACGCATTTTTCCAATCACGCCAAAACGTTTTTGGGGCACCTTCCAACCATTGCCGTAAAGAACAAAATCTCGTGGCGCATTGGCTTCAAACCAACGAATTGCTTTAACGCGCTCTGAATATAGCTCACGGTTATCGGCACAATTAGCATGGCGATTGCTGGCAATTAAAGTGCAAAAGTGTGGTCGAGCGCTAAAACCCAAATTCACAATATGGTTTGCCTTGAATTCAACTGGGATTGGGTTGGGGATTGCGATCGCATGTAGTTTTGATTTGGAAATTCCCAAGCCCGCATAAGAATGTAGTTCAGCCTCAAGTAAATTTTTATCCCAAGTAAAAATACCATCAAACTGCTGTAAATAAGCTGCATCTGCATTAAGCTGAACGGTTAATTCAGTCTCAAAACGAATTAAATAATTCTTACCTTGGTCTCGTGTGATCATAGGCACCGACTCTATATAAAGGTTAAAATCAGCTACTACGCCTAAACTTTGATTTACATCGAGAGTATGCAATTCAATACCGCATGCCTGTGCTTGTAACCTAAGGTCACGAAAAGGCGCAAGACAATCATCACGGTTACGAGGACTCTGGGGGTTAAATAAATCATCCCCGCCCACCTCCCACCCCACAATACTTCCATTTAGCATGAAGAGTTGCTCTCTGATTTTTCTTTGAGTTAATGTTCTAATTATAGAGTTATGACTATCATTACCCAACTTCAAGGCGGCTTAGGCAATCAATTATTTCAATACGCCACTGGAAGAGCGCTTGCAGCGCATTTACAAACCGATCTCTTGCTTGATAGGGCCTGGTTTGAATGCCCACCCTTTGGTAGTACACCCAGACAACTAGAATTACCATTTTTAAAATTGCCCGCACCATCTTATATCAGCACTAATATTGCTGCGCCCATAAAAATAGGGTTAATACAATCTTTCATACAATCTTTTTCCCCATCTAAACCAAAGGTATACCATGAAAAAATGGGTTTTACTTTTGACGCCAAGTTATTTAAAGTGAAATTAAATAAAAATCAAGATCTATTCATATTCGGCTATTGGCAATCGTTTAAGTATTTTTCGTCAATTCGCTTAGCGCTTCAATCTGAGTGTCAACCTACTGCCCATATTAGTGAACACTATGGCGTTTATTTAAAAAAAATACAATCAACAGAGTCAATCATGCTACACATTAGACGCGGTGATTATCTAACCTCTCCATCGGCAATGCAAATTCATGGCGTACTAAATATAAACTATTATCTTGCGGCCATTCAGTTAATTTTGAAGGAATTACCCAACGCTCACTTTTTTATTTTTTCAGATGACATCGCTTGGACTAAAAATGCTTTACCAAAAGATTTAAGATCTACATTTATTGAAACTGATTTAAACGCTAATTCTCCATCGCAAGAATTACGATTGATGATGCATTGCCGCCACCATATAATTGCCAATAGCTCTTTTAGTTGGTGGGGTGCATGGTTGAAATTTGCATCAACGGGTATAGTCATTGCACCTAGTCGTTGGCTTACTAAGCAGAAAAATGGGCTATCTGATTTATTGCCGCCAGAATGGATAGTCTTAGTTAATAAATAAATTAAATGAACTGAAATTAATTTTCTGATGCTTTTCTGCCAATCCAACTCGCAGATAGCGCTATCAACCAGCGTTCAAGTCGCGTTAATGGCGTTAAGATACCGTTTTTTCGATGTTGAAACCGAGCATAAATCTCATAATTAGCACCAACCGATATTCCTGGAATTTTTTGATTTAAAAGCCTTAGGCATTCAACTCCAAAATTAAGTCGCTCAGCTAAAGATAGGGCGCGAGGTAAAAATGTAACTGGGATACCCAATCCACTTAAGTAATGTGCTTGAGATTTTTTAAATACATTCTTAGCCTCTTCTCTAAAATTAATACTTGTTTGACTTGCATGCAGACGATAAATAATTAATTTTTTTGGAATATTCGCAAATCGATAACCAGCTAAAGCTAACTCTGCCCAAAAAAAATAATCTTCAGCATGCAAAGAGGTTAATTTGTAAGGGTGCGATTTAAATATTTCTGTCTTACCCATTACAGCCGGGTTACAAAGTGGGCTGCATACGGTCAACATTGCACGAATATCAGCATTTGAATGTCGTTGTTTTGAGTTACGTAAATCGCCATTGTTCTGGTTTAATGTCCAGTGATCCGCACCGCAAATATCTACATCATGAGTTTCAAGAAATTCAACTTGAATCCCTAATCGGCCTGGGAGGGCGCGATCATCTGCATCTAGTAGTGCAAGGTATTTACCTTTGGCAAGAGAGGCTATTTTATTACGAGTACTGATTAAGCCATGATTTTGATCAGAAAATATTTTTATGATCCTAGGATCGCTATATCGATTAATAATATCGCGGGTTTTATCCGTAGAGCCATCATCTACAATTATCAATTCAAAGTTAGTATAGGTTTGCGACAACACACTTTCTATTGCCTCCGAGATATACTTTTCTGCATTAAAAGCCGGCATTGAAACGCTAACTAGTGGCTCCGGTCTTTCAAGGCCTACTTCAGCCAGCGGCACAATTACATTCAATTGATCAGGGGAATTCATAATTTTTTGATTTTAAAAATAACTTTGCACGTAACGTATATATCGCTTGATTGATTTAAGTACACTCGATGCAAACGATTTATTACTGCTGCCATAATCTAGCTCAGATTCCCAATTAGACTGATAAATTATGCCGAGAAAATTTTGCTTTAACTTGGCTTCAGTTTCACCTAAACGTCTCGCCGTATAGTATTGCCAGTCGTAGTGGTAGATTCTAAAGAGGGGTTCAATCATGCGAATGGGAATAGCCTGAAAATTTAGCAAGGCCTCACCATACAATAAGGTCTCAGGATATTCGGGGGTAACAGCATCCCATAAGGTCAATCCCTTAGGTAGCAAATACTGATCATCGAGCGACTGCCATACCTTAGCTGACCAAATAAATGGGGCTGGTGCGCAATAATATTGGGGGCCAAGCCGCCCAAATAATTGTTGTACGCGCACTGCTTCTGCTCGTAAATCGCGCTCAACCTTGGTATGGCCAAGATTAGTTGCTAGTTGAAATAACTCTTTATTTTGATGTAAGACAGTATAGGGATTACCATCTCTCGCTAAAAAGTCGCTTACGCCAAAATCGCGTATAAAAACGCTATCTGAATCAATACAAAGATAATTTTGGGCCAAACCTAAACGCCAAAACTCAGCTTTCACGATAGCTTGGCTTAAGCCGCCAGCCATTCCTACCTGAACGTCTTTTGGTGCACGCAGGTTAGCAGCAATAATGTCCTCATCCGCGACCCATTCATAACTCTGCTTCAAGCCCTCATAATCTAGTACGTCGACCAATAAATCGTGGTCAGCTGCTGGCGTAGAAATATAGACTGATAGTGCTTCGCGATTGTGTTTTTGCAAGGATATTAATAATCGCTTCACCCGCAAAAAATCACGTCTGTATGATTTACAGTAGAGCGCTATGCTGGAAGTCATTTCGCACCCACCATCTCAGCTTTTGTAACCTTGGGGATTTTGCGATTGCCAGCACCAGCCATCCGCACACATTTGGGCAATACTGCGACTGGCTCTCCAACCTAGCTGTTGCTCGGCCAAACGGGCATCTGCATAACAACTGGCAATGTCGCCTACTCGCCTAGCCACCACTTGGTAAGGAATGGGCCGCCCTACTGCTTGTTCATATGCTCGTATTACATCCATCACACTATAGCCTTGCCCTGTGCCCAAGTTGACTGTTAATGATGGTTGGCCACGTAATAAATAGTCAATTGCTTTCACATGTCCTTGAGCCAAATCAACCACATGGATGTAATCACGTACTCCAGTACCATCAGGAGTAGGCCAATCGTTACCATAAATATTGAGGACGGGTAATTTACCAATTGCTACTTGCGCTACGATGGGCGATAAGTTATTTGGGATACCTAACGGATCTTCACCAATTAGGCCCGACTCATGCGCACCGATGGGATTGAAATAACGCAAGTAAGCAATATGCCAGCTTGGGTCAGCAATTTCTAGGTCGCGCAAAATTTGCTCGCTCATGATTTTTGTTTGACCATATGGATTAGTCGGGCGCAGTGCTGCTTGTTCATTAATTGGAACATAATCTGGGTCGCCATAAACTGTAGCCGAAGAGCTAAAGACAAAATTGCGACAGGGGAATTTTTGCATCGTCTGCAAAACAGTTAATAAACCCAATAAATTATTTTGGTAGTAGGCTAAAGGCTTTACTACCGATTCACCCACTGCCTTTAGTGCTGCAAAATGAATGACGCCGGTAATCGGATATCGACTAAAAAGTGCTGTCATGAAAATAGGGTCGCAAACATCCCCCTCCATAAACTCGGGTATCTGTTTAGCAAGCCCTTCAAGCCGACGTAGCACTTGAGGATTTGAATTTATAAAATTATCAATACCGATGACGCGATGCCCCGCCAACAGAAGTTCAAGCCAAGTATGCGAGCCGATATAACCCGTTGCGCCTGTTAAAAGAATCATGTCTTACCAATACCTTCATTAAGCAATTCAGTAATTTGCTTATTATCCCCGATTACCCTTTATCATTCGTTTTTATGAGGTCGTCCACAGCAAACAGCTCAAGCCCTATTTTGGACTTTTCCCTAGTCGCCATAAGCAGTATTTTATTGTTGATTTGGCCCATCAGCAATACGATCGCCCTACGTAATGGTTTACTCATTGCGGGCACTATCTTGGCCTTAATCGTCCTTAAACGGTTTTCTTACACTAAAAACCTACTCAGCCTTTTACCAATAAGCCTTAGTATTGGCATGTTTATTTGGGTTTTAGTGCATTTCCTGTTCTTAAGTCAAGATCCTATTTTGCAACTACATGAGCTCGGCAGTACTTGGAAGAGGAGCTTTCTAGCCTTTCTCGTTGGTGGGGCAACTGGTTTAGTGGTACGCCAGCGCCCACATCAAGCTAACTTCTTATGGCTGGGCATCTATGCCAGTTTCTTATTTTTAATGGCTGACTATTTAATCGCCTATACGCAAACTGGGCAAGTATTTATGCCCCGCTATTATTTTGTCAGTCCCTTTGGCAATAAGATAAATACAGTGATCATGGGCATCATTTTTATTAGCGCGGTTTGCGGCTCGGCTGCATTTCAGTACCGCAAAATGAATGTAGAAAAAATGGGAATCCGCTTAGGCTTATCTGCATTTTGGCTCTCCGGAATTCTATTGATTTTATTTTCTTACACGACCATTATTGATACGCGCAATGGTATCGGAATAGCTACGATTCTTTTGACTGCCTGGATTGTGACTATTTTGCTCACTAAATTAAGTAGCATAAAAAATAGACCAAGCAGTAATTTCAATACAAGTTATTGGAAATCATTAATAGTATTAGCGGTACCGCTAGTTGTTTTACTCTATTTTATTCAAGGTCATTTACAAATTAATCGTGGTTGGAATCATTTTTTTGAAGATTTACACATTGCCACGCAAATTGATCGTTATCCACAGTGGCAAAATACCCCGCAGCTAGGCTACCCTAAAACTGCTAGCGGCGAAATGGTCTATCCAAATAATTACGAACGTGCTGCCTGGGCCACAGCGGGAATTGACTCCATTGCCAAAAACCCTTTGGGATATGGCTTACTGGAACACTCATTAGAGCGGGTCATCAAAAAATCTTATCCTAATGCCACAATTAAATCTGCGCATAGTGCCTGGATTGATTATGGGCTTGCTTTTGGTATTCCTGGCTTAATGCTGACACTAGGGGCCTTAATCAGTATCATTAGTATTGCCCTAAGACAAATTCACACATCTACCTCGCCAGCTGCACTGATTGCGATTTGGGTTTCAGCGGGCTTATTGCTTACATTTACGTTTGCTGAAGTCAGTAGCAAACATTCCATCGAAATATTATTTTTCTCTATAGCACTTTTAAGTGCCATGATTTTTCCATCAGCCGATCCATCTTAGTTGAGTTCGCTAACGGCGTGCAATATTGTTTCTACGGCTTGATCAACGCCCAACGGTTTTGTACTAATTACAGGCAATTGCTGTTGCTGCCAAGCGACGTAAATTTGCTCAAGCACAGTAATTATCTCCCTTGGATTACTTTGCTCAGCAATATAAGCATGATATTCACCTAGGAGCTGATTAAAGGCTGCGTTGCGGTGGGTTAAAGCCAAAATCGGTCGCTGCGCCCAAAAATATTCATAGGCTTTCGAAGGAATATATTCAGCACACCACTCGCTATTACCATGTAGTAAAAGCAATACATCAGCTTCTCGCATAAGTTTATTGACCTGTTCGCGACCCGATTGTTGATTATCAGAATTAAACTCTAAGCGCCCATGTGTGATCACAACATCACGCAACTGATGTTCTTGGATGGCACGAGCTGAAAGCGCGTCTAAGTCAGAGCCGTAAATATCGATACGTAAATGTTTCCTTGCCTCTGGATGCTGAAAAAAAAACGCTGGCAAGGTATTGAGTAGTCCCTGCAATGAGCGTGTATGGGATAGAGAACCAAAATGAGCCAAATGCAAATGAGGGCTAGCAACCCAAGCTACCGCCGAATCGTTAGTCGTTGGTGGGTTTGCTCCTGGCAGGACAACTAAGCCCTTTAATTTCCCGCGCGAGTCGGGAACCAATAAATTGGGGTTACGTTTTTGGGCATAACTTAAAGCGCCTGCAGTAAACCACCAAACTCGATCTGCATGTAAACAAATTTGCTTTTCAAGCTGAAAGCGAAAATGGGCTTCCCGCTCACTTGGATCATTGAGTCCATCATCATGCTCATTACTGCGCATGACTAATGGGTCATGAATTTCTGCCAGCCACTTTAGCTGCGCGTTTTTGCCTGCATAACGCTTAATCCAGATTGCTGCTAAATGGGCTGACCAAGCCCCCCCAGTGGAATACACCAGATCAATTTTGCCGGCTCGCGCTAACTGAACACCATGCCAGGCTGCCGGCAATGCCCATGACCATTGGCTTGAGTAACCAGCGATTAGACGCTCAACAGCAATAAAAGGAGCCAGTAATACCGATAATGAAATAGTCAAGACTTTATAAATAAAGCCTCGTCCACACCCCATAGCAAGCCAATGACGAAAATCAAACCGCAAACCTGCAGGTCCCCAAGGGAAAAATTGGCGATGGGTAAAGCGCTGATCAGCAGAACCGGTAACCGCGCTAAAGACAGTTAACTCCAGACCAGCAGCCAATAAATAGGGCATCTTGTCGGTAATCGTTTGGCTTGCGGCTCGACCGTCCATATTAAAACCATGCGCCAAAATTAACCAACGTTTGGGTAAGTGCTCTAGTTCTGCGACGTTCATGGTGGCACTCATGTTCGAATTCATTGGCGCCTTAATTTTAATATGCGTTCTTATTTACAAAGCCGCGAAAGATTGTTAAGAAAATAATCTTGAAGTCGAGCCAGAGCGACCAATTTTCAATGTAATATAAATCGTGTTCTATACGGGCATGTAAATCGGTATCCCCGCGCCAGCCATGAATTTGGGCCCAGCCAGTGATGCCCGCTTTCACTAAATGTTTCTTCATGTAGTCTGGAATTTCTTGTTTAAATTGTTCAACAAAAATGGGGCGTTCAGGGCGTGGTCCCACAATCGACATTTGTCCTTGTAAGACATTAAAAAACTGCGGCAATTCATCCAGGCTAGTAGCGCGCATCCATTTTGAAAATCCCGTAACCGATTTATTTGCTGAGCCACCCCACTGTACTTGCTCTTCTTCCAGATTCGTTGGCATGCTACGAAACTTCAGAATCTCAAAAACTTCGCCATTCCAGCCAATGCGTTCTTGGCGATAAAAAATTGGACCCGGCGAACTAAGCTTGACGCCGATAGCCAAAATCAAAATTACGGGACTAATCAAAATTAAAATTAGGGTTGCTAGTACGTAGTCTTCAACGGTCTTGAGAAATAAATTCATACCAGCCATCGGGGTGCCATATAAATCAATCATTTGCATGCCCAATACTTCACTAACGCCATGATTAATTAAGCGAAACGAAAACCAATCGGGCACAAAGCGAATCGTGGCCGTA
The DNA here is from genome assembly GCA_903918115.1 of uncultured beta proteobacterium. Classification (GTDB taxonomy): domain Bacteria; phylum Pseudomonadota; class Gammaproteobacteria; order Burkholderiales; family Burkholderiaceae; genus Polynucleobacter. Next base: position 2,298 of record CAIXDG010000097.1, on the reverse strand, counting down.
CTTAATTTGAGATGCTCCATTGCGGTGCGCATTTGACTACCATCGCCCATGGGTAAAGCGAGCCAGATTTCATTTAGCGGCTCAAGAGCTAGAGACTGCAGATTTTTTGGACTTAATTCAGTTAAATGTATTTGAATACGATAACCAGACCATCTTGAGGCTTCAATTCGCGTAACTAATTCTTGCGCGGTTGAGCCAGAGCCAATAATGGCAATATGGCGCAAATTAACGCCTTTGGCACGATATTGACGTAGCAAAATATAGCTGGCTAAGCGACTACCGCACAAAATAATCAAACTACTAATAGCCCAAGAAGATAGCCATAGACGCGAATACATTTCAGTTGATTTGCTAAACACCAGCCAGATCAAAATCAAAATCCAAGTTTTTAAAACGCCTGCGGCAACTTGACCAAACAGAGCCCATAAATTGCCTCCCCGCCAAGAGCGATAAGCACTATTAGTCAATACTAAATAAGCGAGGCTAGCGAGCACCATTAAAGCGGAGTAACGCTGCAAATCTAAATCTGGGTCTTTAAAATATTGCAAAATAAAAAATGTCACCAAACCGACGACATTAATCATGACAAAATCAAAGAGCCGAATTAAATAGGAATTAATTAAAAAAGAGGCTGACATGATGGTATTTTGCAGTACTTGCGCTAAGCCTATGCAATTTGTAAACCAAAATTGCTTTTCAAAGCCCTAATTACAGCGTCTGGGCTAATTTGATCCATTAGGTAAAGCGGATTCTTTGGATATTCAGAGCCTAAATGCAGATACGCTCCTCCCTCATTTATGCCCGGGCCCAAGATAGCCGGAATTAAGGCACCACTTGCAAGCGGCCCCCAGCGCGCTGGATTGGTCGGCCCATGAAGAGCTACCAGAGGCCTGCCTAAGATGGCAGCTAAGTGCATGGTCCCAGTATTGATTGACACTACCGCTTCAGCTTGATAGATGAGTCGAGCGGTTTCAAGCAAAGTAGCTGCTCCAGCCACCGAAATTACGGAGGGGGTTATTGGGGAGTTTGCGAAGTTTGACTGGAGTTTTTGGGCTAACTCGGCCGCGCGCTGTTGGTCATTGGCGCCTCCGGTAATCACAACAGCATAGCCAGCACTAAGGATGCGCTGGCCGAGTTCAAGCCATGAGTTAATGGGCCATTCGCGCATGGCAAACTGCGTGCCACTCGCCCATGGGTGAAAGACAATATAAGGCTTGGGGGGGTGCTGCTGAGGAGCGCAATTAATATTTACCAGATCAAGCTCCGGCAGCGCGCCAGTAGGGATATTTAAAGGCCGGAGCAAGGCCCGAAAGTTTTCTATTTCATGAACTGCGTGGCTATGGGGTACCAATACATCATAAGCAAAATGTCGATATTGGCCAGGGGTATTGAAGCCAATCGTTACTTTTGCGCCGCTAAGCGCGCAAAGTATGGCGCCAATTTTAGACCATTGCGAAGTATCAATTAAAACATCTAATGGAAATTGAGCAATCGATTTACGCATGGTTTGCAAGGCGCTTAAAGGTGATGTAATGGGAATAAATACGATGCGATCGAAATTGTTGATTAACTTAAAAACATCTGCATTGGCAGGAGTTGAAAAAATAGTGACAATAGCTGGCTTGCCAGTTTTAGCTTGAATTTGCCTTTGATATTGCTTAATATCAGCCAATATCGCTGAGGCTAGCAAGGCATCCCCAATCGCGGCAAATACACAAATGCCAATCTGCGGGATGGTCAATGCTTCGCTCAGTCTAGTCGATGGGTCAGTTGATAACGAGGATCGTAATTGAGTGCCAAAGAGGTCTTTTTTAGGGCGAAAAAGGGCGATTAGATACAGCATCGGGATTCCTAACCACCGGTCTAGGCGACGTAATAAAGCCTTTCCACGCTCTGCTGGAACCTGCTCAACTTTACTGCCGCCCTCATCCGCTGTGCTCACACCCGCTATCCTTGCTCTCTTGTGCCTAGAAGCCCCATTGTATTTGTTACGTGCCGGCTTAAGGCCTGTTTTAAAACAATTTACAATAGTGTCTTAAGCTCCGTAATAACGGAACCAAGAAAACGAGCCCGAAACTAAGCTGAAACTGACCCTTATTTTTAAGAAAACCCCATGTCAAAATCAAAAGTAGCCCTCATTACTGGAATTACTGGCCAAGACGGCGCTTATTTAGCCGAATTCTTACTGCGTAAGGGCTATGAAGTCCATGGCATTAAGCGCCGTGCCTCGCTCTTTAATACCGACCGTATAGATCACCTCTATCACGACCCCCATATTGAGGGCTCTAAATTAACCCT
>CAIXDG010000096.1 GCA_903918115.1 uncultured beta proteobacterium | reverse complement strand
TTTTTGCATCAAGTCATCAGTGGCCTGAGTAATATCGACAAAGGTTTTTTCAGCGCGTAACTGAAGTGATTTTTTGTACTCAAATTCCTGCATTTCTTTCATATTGAACCATCATAACCAAAATTGCGCATATCTGAAGATGAACATGCTGCAGATTAGTGCAAAGATAGGCTGAGAGCCATATATATATTGGGGTCTCAGGTCATTAAAAAAAATGGAAAGTGAACCAGAAAAACGTTGAAACGCACAAAATTGTAGGTAAATTCGAGGCTAGCATCAATTTTCTAAGGATAAAATCATGAAAAAAACAATCGGTCTTTTGATGTCTTTGGCAGCCTCGATATTCCTGGTTGCTTGTGGCGGAGGCGACATGGGTTCAGCGTCATCAGGCACTTCCGCAACGCCAACCTCAGTTTCAGCGGTTTCTGCTGCAGCAAGTAATAGTTGTTTCAGCATTACTGCGCCAAGTACCAATCTAGGTCAATGGTGGACCAGCGGCTCTTTTAACGTCACCAATACCTGCACATCTAGCCAAAGCGCTAGTGGTCTGCAAATTAAAATTGCTAGTAGTGGAACTGCTTTAGTAGGCTCTAAGTTTCAGATGGACTCGATCAATGGCTTATATTTTCCGCCACCCATCTATTGGGCCCAATCTACAGGGACATTTATTACCAATAGTGTGGCCGGCAGTAAGGATACGGTCACTTTAACCTTAAACACAACTGGGTCGATTCAACCCAACACTTCGGCCACTGTATTTTATGGCTACAACCCCAATGGCACTACGCCAGGCGCAATCAGTTATAGCGTCAATGGGGGCAGTACTCCGGTGACACCAACCGGCGGCTCGATTGCCTTTAGTATTGATGCCACAGCATTAAAAACAGTTTGTGTGAGCGGTACAACCTGCAATATTCCGGTTGTACTTAGCGGCCCCAATAGCTATTCATCAACAGTTGCTACGATTGATAATAATAATGCTGGCACTGTCATTACGAATAGTAATTTCACGCGGCTTGCTACAGGCGCTTACACCCTAACTGTTGCTAGTAGCGCTTTACCGGCTAATGTCAGCTTTAGTGCCCCAGCAATTAACGTTACTGACAACAATACAGTGAACGAAGCAGCCCTCTTCACGGTTACTAGTACACCTGTAGTTGGTGGCTCGTATAGCGTTGGCGGCACACTCAGCGGCTTGAATGCTGGTTTAACAGTGTCTCTAAATAATAATGGTGCTAATTCACTGAGCCTCAGCTCGAATGGTGCTTTTAAGTTTAGTACGCTAGTAGCCAATAACGCTAACTATGCGGTCACTGTCGGCACTCAACCCAGTGGTCAAACCTGTACCGTTTCTAACGGCGCGGGGAAAGTAACGGCCAATATCACCACTGTTACGGTTTCCTGCACCACCAACTCAACCGGTTCTACAGGCGCGATTAAATACCGCGGTGTTAATTTAGCTGGCGCTGATTTTGGTGAAAGCAATTTACCTGGCACTTTTGGGGTAGATTACACCTATCCGACCAACGCCGAAGCGACCTACTTTAAAAGCAAAGGGATGAATGTCATTCGTCTGCCATTCCGGTGGGAGCGTTTACAACCCACTTTAAATGCAGCCCTTGACCCAACCGAGCTAAATAGGTTACAGACTTTTGTTAACCAAGCCATTGCAGCGGGCCATACGGTTGTTTTGGATCCCCACAATTATGCGCGCTACAAAAATAATATTATTGGCGCAAGCTCAGTTACTAATGCTAACTTTGCTGACTTTTGGGGTCGCTTAGCTACTGTCTATAAGAACAATCCAGCAGTCTTATTTGGACTGATGAATGAGCCTAGCGAAATGTCAACGGAGACTTGGGTAGCAGCCGCTAATGCCGCTATTGTGGCGATTCGTAATGTGGGAGCCAATAATGTAATTCTGGTTCCTGGTAATGGCTGGACTGGTGCCCACAGCTGGGATCAAAACTGGTATGGCACTGCAAATGCTGTAGCGATGTTGTCGATTAAAGACTCAGCCAACAACATCATGTTTGAGGCACATCAATATCTTGACTCAAATAGCTCAGGCAATTCAGATATTTGTGTGAGCCCAACTATTGGTGCCGAGCGTTTGGTCACTTTCACTAATTGGTTGCGTACGAACGGCAAGAAAGGCTTTTTAGGGGAATTTGCTGGCGGTAATAATGCCATCTGTAATCAAGGCATTGCCAATATGTTGGCCTATATGCAAGCAAACGCTGATGTTTGGGCTGGCTGGACTTGGTGGGCTGCTGGGCCATGGTGGGGAGGATATAAATTTACTATTGAACCCAGTAATGGCGTAGATGACCCCAAACTAACCAATCTGTTGCCATATTTGAAATAAGTTGTAAATTCAGCATAAAATCTTAGCCTAGGGCTCCCTCCTTAGGCTAAGATTTTTTTTATCTCATTTTGAAGTAATTCCATGAAAATTATAAAAACTACTTTATTAACTATTTTCAGTATTTTTCTTTTGACAGCTCCGCTAGTATCGCAAGCAGAATTAGGCGGCAATCTTTCCAGCATCCAGCAAGGACAAAAAACCTTTGGCTCGAAGCTAACTTCTGCAGCCCAAACTGGATACTCTATTTACTCACAAAGCATTGATTCCGATTTAGTCATTAAAGAATATTTAGCAACCAATGGGAATGTCTTTGCAGTGACTTGGAAAGGAGCTACCTTACCCAACTTTCAGGTGGTCTTGGGCGCCTATTATGCAAACTACCTCACTGCCCTACAAAATAATCCGCGGGCGCTTTTTTTTCAAGATGACAAGCTCGTCATTGAATCTGGTGGGGTGATGGGCGGATATGTTGGGCGCGCTTACTTGCCAAAGCAATTTCCTGCTGGAATCACGCCAGCAAATATTCAATAATTTATGCATACGAGAATTTTTAGAGTACCAGTCGTGAGAGAATTCCTAAGCGTAGTCTTGCGCGGTATCGCATTCTCTTTTTTAGCAGCCATTTTAGTAGCCTGTAGCGGCGGAAGCACGAGTAGCTCTTCCTCTTCGGGTAGTGATCAGAGTTCTCTTCCCAGTATTAACTTGGCCGCTAATTCAATTAGCGTAAATGTTGGCGCTGGTACAGCAAAAAATATTAATACGCCCTACGTTAGTGTGACCATTTGTCAGCCAGGCACCAATATTTGCAAGACTGTTGATAACATTTTGCTCGATACTGGCTCAACAGGCTTACGCGTTTTAGCCTCTACTATCACCTCATTACAACTCAGTCCAGTAGTTGTCAATAATGCATCCATTTTCGAGTGTGCTTCATTTATTAGTGGTACTGCCTGGGGTCCGGTGAAATTAGCCGACGTCAAAATGAGCTCAGAAGTTGCCAGTTCAATTCCGATTCAAATTCTGGCAGATCCAAGCTATAGTACGATTCCAAGTGCATGCGGCGGTTCACTAGACACGCAAATCTCTACTACGCTTAAGACGAATGGGATTTTAGGGATTGGCTTATTTGTTAACGATAGCCAAAGTTACTTTAACTGTGTCCCAACGACTTTCAGTAATTGCCGTATTAGTCTAAGTCTTACCCCTAATTTACAGGTGCAAAATCCCGTTGCCGCTTTCCCGGTTGATAATAATGGCGTAATTCTTAAACTTCCCGCCGTTGGCGCAACCGGATCTAAATTAGTCACTGGCTCACTCACTTTTGGTATAGATACTCAAGCGAATAATGCATCCACTGGGTCTTATGTCATTCCCACTAGTAGCAGTGGTTATTTCACCACTATTTTCAATAACACGACTTTTATCAACAGCTTTATTGATAGCGGCTCAAATGGTCTCTATTTTCCCTCGGGCAGCTTAAGTTCTGTTTTGGTTGATTGTTCATCTGCTTCCTTATCCGGGTTTTACTGTCCAGCAACAACGCAATCCTATCTCGCCGCACTCACCTTGAAGAATAGTGTTCAGGGTAATGTGAGTTTTTCTGC
>CAIXDG010000095.1 GCA_903918115.1 uncultured beta proteobacterium | reverse complement strand
GTAACAGTACTATCATCGGCTTCAAAAATAATCGCTGTTTTTTTACCATCGCCTTTTTCAATGTTGCGATCGAGGCAATTATAAGAAGCGTTGGTTAAGCCATCCTCAAACCATTTATAAAATGGCGCTTTTGATTCATCAAGGATTTTGGTAAACGGTTTTTTCCAATATAAATTTTCTTTTGCCAAACGAGCCCAAAATCCCTCGTAATCTGCATCAGCCTCGGCACATAATTTCTGATAGGCAGCCATTCCGGAAATTGCCGCATTTTTGGCAAAATCGACTGGTGGATGAAAAACGCGGCTTTCATTACTCATTGCTTCCATTGGTGCGGCCATAGTTACATTACCCCTAAAAAAACTCAGATGAATTAGTACTAGTTTTTGTACTATTAATAGCTATTGTATAAATAAAGCAAAATACCTTAAATTCTGGCTTATATAGACCCTCGAAGATAATTCAAATCAATTTAGTTTTGCCCTATGGCAAACCCTTAAAATAGAGAATTAGTAATAATTCCACCCCAATTTAGACCCTAAACTATGACTAATATCAAGCAAGCCGACCTCATTAAAAGCGTTGCCGATGCGTTTCAGTTCATTTCCTACCTGCATCCCAAAGACTTCATTCAGGCAATGGGAAGGGCTTATGAGCTCGAAAAGGGTGAGGCGGCTAAGGATGCCATTGCCCAAATTCTCACCAATAGCAAGATGTGTGCTTTGGGAAAACGCCCCATTTGTCAAGATACGGGTATTGCTGTGGTCTTTATTAAGGTGGGCATGAATGTGCAATGGGCTGATGCCACCATGAGCGTTAGCGACATGATTAATGAGGGCGTACGCCAGGCCTATTTGAATGCCGACAATCCATTGCGTGCTTCAGTCCTCAGCGACCCAGCAGGTAAACGTAAAAATACCGGCGATAACACGCCTGCTGTTATCCATTATGAAATCGTCCCGGGCGATGGTGTTGAAGTCACCTGCGCGGCAAAAGGTGGTGGTTCCGAAAACAAAGCAAAGTTTGTAATGTTAAATCCTTCAGACTCCATCGTCGATTGGGTAATAAAAACGGTGCCCTCCATGGGTGCTGGTTGGTGTCCCCCCGGTATCTTGGGCATTGGCATTGGCGGTACTCCCGAAAAAGCCATGGTCTTAGCAAAAGAATCATTAATGGGTCCGGTTGACATTCAAGAATTAATTGCCCGTGGACCCAAAAATCGTACTGAAGAATTACGGCTTGAAATTTATAAGCAGGTAAATAATTTAGGTATTGGTGCGCAAGGTTTGGGCGGTCTAACCACCGTGCTTGATGTGAAAATTTTAGAGTACCCCACCCATGCTGCTTCTTTACCAGTAGCAATGATTCCCAATTGCGCAGCAACTCGGCATATTCATTTTCATTTAGATGGCAGTGGTCCAGCGATTTTAGAAGCTCCGGCCCTCTCAGATTGGCCAGATGTTTTGTGGGTACCGGATATTGAAAAATCCAATCGCATCAATCTAGATACCCTTACCGCTGCAGAAGTAGCGAGTTGGAAACCGGGTCAAACTTTATTACTCAATGGCAAAATTTTGACGGGTCGCGATGCGGCCCATAAACGCATTCAAGATATGCTGGCAAAAGGCGAACCTTTGCCGGTGAGCTTTAAAAACCGCGTCATTTATTACGTTGGCCCTGTTGATCCCGTACGTGAAGAGGCAGTTGGTCCGGCGGGTCCTACAACCTCAACGCGGATGGATAAATTTACCGAAATGATGCTGAGTCAAACTGGCTTAATTGCAATGATTGGTAAAGCAGAACGTGGGCCAGTGGCGATTGAGGCGATTAAAAAACACAAATCGGCTTACTTAATGGCGGTAGGCGGCGCAGCCTATTTAGTCTCTAAGGCAATTAAACATGCAAAAGTGGTTGGCTTTGCCGACCTAGGCATGGAGGCAATTTATGAGTTCGATGTGGAAGACATGCCCGTGACGGTTGCCGTTGACTCTACTGGGGTGTCAATGCATAAGGCAGGTCCACTTCATTGGCAGACGCGTATCGGCTTAATTCCGATTACCGAACTGCATGATGCAGCCGAGTCGCATTAAACCCTGAGCACCGAGATTATTTTCAGTGGCGCTGATTGGCGTATTCGATTCGGGTGTGGGTGGGCTATCGATCTTGGATGAAGCGCTTAGGCAATTACCCCAAGATAATTTTATTTATTTAGCCGACTCAGCCAATGCACCTTATGGCGAAAAATCAGCCGACTGGATCACGCTACGTAGCCTTGAGCTGTGTCGCTATTTGGTCGCGCAAGGCTGTGAAGCGATTGTCGTTGCCTGTAATACCGCGACTGCTGAAGCAATTGCACAAATTCGGCTGGCTTTGCCACAAATTCCGATTATTGGTGTCGAGCCAGGCATTAAGCCTGCAGCGATGCAAACCGAAAATGGCATAGTCGGGGTGTTGGCAACGCAAGCAACCTTAAATAGCGATAAATTTAACGCCCTACTTGCAACCTTACCCGGGGAATGTCAATTTATAAAACAAGCAGGCGCTGGCTTGGTGCCCCTCATTGAAGCCGGTCAAATTGATAGTGTTGCTACCTTAACCCTGCTCGAGCAGCACCTTACGCCCATTCGTTTAGCAGGTGCTGATACTTTAGTATTGGGCTGCACCCATTATCCTTTTTTAAGTCCATTAATTCGCAAAATAATTGGTAATAAAATTAATTTAATTGATACCGGCGACGCAGTTATCAAACAACTAGCGCGCCAATTACTATTGCAAATGCCCAGCCGAAAAAGTTCAAGTCATGCGGAGGATGCGAACATAGGTACGCTAACCCTGATCACTTCGGGTGATTGCAATAAACTTCTCCATATGAGCGAACAACTACTCCAGTCGCCATTACACCAGCGCCAAGTCAGTGCGCAACAGCTGCTGGTGCAATAAATAGACTCTATGAGCACTGCTACTAATCCCGCGCCAAAGCGCCGCTTTTTACTCATTAGTCGTGCTGAGTGGATCATCATTGGGATAGTGGTGTTAGTGCACGTATTATTTTTTGTTGTGCCCTACCTTGAATTCCCTTACGAAAAAAAAGCCCCTCCCGATGACACTCGGGTGATGGCTAATTTAGTCAGCCCCGAGCCAACTAAAGCCGACACCCCCAAACCACCCGCTCCACAACCTAAACCCAAAAAGGAAGAGCAAGCGAAAAAACCCGTTGAGCCTAAAACTGCAGAAGCGCCATCGCCAAAACAAGCCGAACCGCCTCCGCCCACCCCCCCAAATAAGGCTGCCGACTCACCTATATCAAATGCCGCTGTAGCTCCATCGTCCAGCGGAGGGGCAAGTGGTACGCCGATTCAGACCGATATTGGTAAACTAGTTGTTTTATACCAACCCGACGCCGATCCGTATTACCCCTCGTTTTCTAAACGAGCAGGTGAGCAAGGTGCAGTGGTTGTTCGACTCATTATTAACGAAAGCGGGGAAGTCTACGAAGTAGCTTTATTGCAATCGAGTACTTTTCAACGCTTAGACCGGGCTGCAATCGAAATTGGTCGGCGTTATCGCTTCAAACCTTTTTTAGTGAATGGCGCTCCGGTAAAAATTTCAACTAACTTATTAATTAAATTTAACTTAAAGTAATCAATACTATGAATACTGCATTTGGTATGGCAAATCTGTGGCTTGAAGGCGATGCAATTACGCGCTTTGTAGCGATTCTATTAATCACCCTCTCAATCATCACTTGGGTTATTTTATTGTCGCGTTACTGGAGTTTGCGTAAATTAGGCCAAGTCAAACTACAAACCGAACAATTTTGGCGCGCTACTTCATTCGACGATGGGCTTAATAGCTTTACTGACCCCGCCATCAACCCGTATTACTTTATTGCTAAAGGTGGCGCAAATGCCTCGACCCACCATCAAAACCAAATGTCGAGCCGCCGTGAATTACTACAAACCTTGAATTACTCTGAATGGATGGCCCGCTCAATCAAGACTAGTGTTGATCGCTGCGCCGGACAATTGCAAAAGGGTCTCACTTTCCTTGGTTCAACTGGAGCAGTTGCTCCTTTTATTGGTCTCTTTGGTACGGTTTGGGGTATCTATCATGCACTCATTGCTATTAGTAGCTCTGGCAGTGCACAGCTCGATCAGGTAGCGGGCCCCATTGGCGAATCACTCATCATGACTGCGCTTGGTTTAGCGGTGGCAATTCCTGCGGTCTTGGGCTTTAACGCCATTAATCGGGCCAATAAATTAGTCATGGCTGACCTCAATCGCTTTGGTAATGATTTACTGGCTTACTTTGTTACCGGCGCGCGTGTTGTTAACCCTGAAATCGAAGCCTAATCATGTCATTTAATCAACTCTCCAACGAGGATGATGATTCCAGCATCATGGCAGAAATTAATATGACGCCAATGGTCGACATCATGCTTGTTTTGTTGATCATTTTTATTATTACCCTACCCGTGATCCAACAGGCTGTAAAAGTGGAGTTACCGAAAGCCAATAGCGTACGTAATGAAGTTAAGCCTGAGTCAGTTCAGCTCACCATTAATGCGACCGGACAAATTTTTTGGAATAGCGCACCCATCGACCTAAAAACCTTTACAGGCTACGCTGAAAATGCTGCAAAGAAAGAGCCTCAGCCAGAAATTAATTTACGCGCAGATAAATCTGTACGCTATGAAACGGTAGCCCAAGTGCTAGCTGCCTCACGACGTGCAGGCCTGACCAAATTAGGATTTGTGACTGAGCCTGATTAAGTAGACTGTTTTACACTCACAGTTTGATAGTGAAGAGATCTATTTTTAGCCACTAAACTGGAGCGTTGCCATGGCAAGACAAAAGCTGCTGGTCCTTACTGCCTTATTTACTGCTAGTTTTACAGCCTATGGGCAAAGCTCTCAATTTATTGGTGCCTATGGGCAAATTGGCGTCGGCTATCAAAGCGCCTCGCCCTCCTTTTCTAACTCGTCCCTCTCTGCTGGCGGCCAAACTCTTACACCAAGTATTTCTGCGACCAATGCAACCGGCTTTACTGGCGCGATTTCGGCAGGCTATAACTTTCAAATAGCGCCGCAATTCCTACTGGGACTAGGGCTTGATTTCAACCCCATTGCCACGCCAAATGCGACAGCGACGGCAAGTTACAAGGGAGTTCAAGGGAGTTACTCGCAATCTGCTTCGGTGCATATCAATAATTCACTTAACCTTTTTGTGATGCCAGCAATTGCCATTGATCCGAGTAAATTACTTTATGGCAAAGTGGGTTACTCGGCTGCTAGCGCCAATGGCATTGATACCGATTTTTATATGGCTGGGTATTCGCTGGGACTGGGCTACAAGCAAATGATCAAAAATGGTTGGTATGGATTTGGCGAATTTAACTATGCCAATTATGGCAGCCTCAATCGCTCAATTAATGGCACTTTGGTTAATCCTGCTGGCCTTCGGATCCCAGCAACCCTGAGCGCTACCGTAAGCGCAAGCTCTTCGAATCTGTTAATTGGTATTGGCTATCAATTCTAGAATTTATTGCTTGGCGGGCATTTCTCTTACCAGCTTATAGGCCACCGAGTATTTATAAATATTACTCACATACTGCACTGTTTCACTACCAATTCGTTCGGCCACAATTCTTTCGACATTATCAAACCAGATATTCGGGTCTAGTCCGCGTTTAGCGGCCTCCAAACGCATCTGCTGAATCTTGCTAGGACCAGCGTTATAAGCTGCAAATGCAAAAAGCACCTTATCAAGCTCAGTCATTGGCTCATTGGCATAGTACTTTTCTATTAAGTAACGTACATACTTAACACCGCCATTAATGTTGTTATTGAGATTATGAATGTCACCAACCTTTAATTCTTTTCCCGTTGCCGGCATCAACTGCATTACGCCAACGGCCCCCACTCGACTCTTCACATTTTGATCAAGCTTAGATTCTTGGTATCCCTGGGCTGTCATCAATAGCCAATCAATCTTATATTGATCGCCATACTGCTGAAAAATGCCTGCCATCGCATTAAATTTCTCAATTTCTTGGGGATTTGTCGCCGCCTTCACCCACTTTACTGACTTTAAGTATGTCTGTAATTTTTGATTACCAAAACTAGTGCCAATTTTATGAGTAGCAGTAAAGGCATCTAGTGCAAGCTTTAATTGCGGTGACTTTTTGCGAAATGCAAAAGCAATATCGCCCCCACTACGAACCACCAAATCCTCATGGATTTGAATATTTGGAAAAATATTTTTCCAAAATTTAGCTAAATAGAGATCGCTTACGGTAATTTGCACTAAACCGGCCTGGACCATTTCTAAGATATCGTCAGTCTCAAAAATTCCTGGCGCTTCTTTAATATTAATGGGGGCTAATTTTTCTTTAGAAAAATCGGTATTAACTTGTTTAAGACTCTGGTAGTAGCTTGAAGTTGGGTTAACGAAAACCATTTTTCCTGATAAATCGTCAAGCTTATTTAATGCTGGGGCTTTTGCTGAACTGACTATCACTTCTTTTACGCCTTTGACAATCGGCGATGAAAAATCGACTTGTGCTTCACGCTCAGGCGTAACGGTAAGATTAGCAGCAACAATATCGCCTCGGCCCGCAATTAAGCTTGGTATTAGTTGATTACGGGTAGTTGGGATAAAAATAAAATGCAGGCGTAAATTTTTCTTCGCGTATTTTGCATTCAGTTCTTTTTCAAATTCAGTCATCATGTCGTACATCAATCCCCTTTGCTGACCCCCTTTATCAAGGAAGTACAAGGTTTTGTTGTAGGGCACTAACACCCGAATAATGCGGCGATTCACCATCCCATCTAAATCGCCCGCCCAAACTTGATTAGGCGAGTTAATTGTTAAGTGATCACTGGGAAGCGGTTTTGCCAGCGCTAGATGACAGAAAAGACTACCGCTGATCAGAAAGCCAGCAAGAAAATATCGCTTTAGTGCCATAGGGATGGAAAATTACAACAATGTGGTGCCCGAGGCCGGAATCGAACCGGCACGACCGTTTTATGGCCGGCAGATTTTAAGTCTGCTGTGTCTACCGATTTCACCACTCGGGCTAACTACGAAGATACGAATACTAACATTTTCAGCCCTGCACCTTGAAAAAAGG
>CAIXDG010000094.1 GCA_903918115.1 uncultured beta proteobacterium | reverse complement strand
TGGGTTACGAAGTAAATTATGTGCGAAATATCACTGATATTGATGACAAAATTATTCAACGTGCGCTAGAGAATAAAGAGTCTATTTTAGCCTTAACTAATCGTTTTATTACTGCGATGCATGAGGATTCGGACCACTTGGGTTTATTGCGGCCTAACCACGAGCCAAGAGCAACCGATTTTATCGCGCAAATGCAGGGCATGATTACTAGCTTAGTTGACCATCAATTGGCTTATCAAGGTGATGATGGTGATATTAATTTTTCAGTTCGTTCATTTCCTAACTATGGGCAACTCTCAGGTAAATCTATTGATGACTTAAATGCAGGTGAACGCGTGGCGATTGGTAGTGGGAAGCGTGATCCCCTTGATTTTGTTTTATGGAAAAGTGCAAAACCTGAAGAGCCTAGTGATTCTCGCTGGAACTCACCCTGGGGAGAGGGACGCCCAGGGTGGCATATTGAATGTTCGGCTATGTCTTGCGACCTTCTAGGAAAGCATTTTGATATTCATGGGGGTGGCACCGATTTGCAGTTCCCGCACCATGAAAATGAAATTGCCCAAAGTGAAGGAGCCATCTACGGTCAAAACCGTGAGCCGCTTGATCCACCCTTTGTAAATTATTGGATGCATAACGGCCACATTCGTATTAACAAAGAAAAAATGTCGAAATCGCTAGGTAATTTTTTTCTGATTCGTGATGTGCTCGCGCAATTCGATCCAGAGGTAATCCGTTTTTTTATGCTCAAGGCGCATTACCGCAGTCCAATTAATTTCAGCGACTCTCTATTGGCAGAGGCGCGGGCCGGATTAAGCCGTTTATATACTGCGCTGGCCCAAACGCCTGGCTTTGTGGCTAAACAAATGAGCGGGCTTGGTAACCCAGCTAATGCCTGGGTCGTCCGGTTTACCGCTGCCATGAACGATGACTTTAATACGCCCGAAGCCATCGCTGTTTTGTTTGATTTAGCAAGTGAGATTAATCGTGCAAAAGGCGATGAGCGCTTACTATTGGCCCAACTTTTATATCATTTAGCGAGTGTTCTCAATTTTTTACAACGCGATCCAACCGTATTTCTGCAAAGTACAACCTTGGCTCATCAAAGTACCGATTCAGTTGGGCTGAGTGCTGAATTAATTGAAGCGCAAATTGCCGCAAGAATCGCTGCCAAAGCAGCGCGTGACTTTACTCAAGCCGATACAATTCGACAGCACCTTTTAGAGCAGGGCATTGTTTTGGAAGATCAGGCCGGAGGCGTAACCATATGGCGCCGCGCGTAATTCAAGCTAGCGCTGCTAAAGCAGCTCCAGCTAAGACAGTAATTAAAAAAAATCTTGCTAAATTACCAGCTGGAAAAAAAGTTGCCGATATTACTGCGCCAGACTATTGGGAGCAAGCTTGTAGCGAATTAATGAAACAGGATCGTATTTTGCGCAAACTGATTCCGCGCTATGGCACCGGTTTTTTGGTCACTCGAGGTGATGCCTTTAATACCCTTGCACGAGCAATCGTGGGTCAGCAAATTTCCGTAGCAGCTGCACAAGCAGTTTGGAATAGGTTGGTAATCAATTTAGAGAAAAAAGTGAACCCCGCTCAAGTTTTGGCGGTATCAAGCGAACATTTGCGCAGCGCCGGATTATCCGGTCGAAAAGTGGAGTACATCCGTGATTTAGCCAGTCATTTTCACGAAGGGCGTTTACACGCGAAGCAATGGCAAACAATGGATGATGAAAGTGTGATTCGGGAGTTAACCGATATTCGTGGCATCGGGCGGTGGACTGCAGAAATGTTTTTGATGTTTAACCTCATTCGGCCTAATGTTTTGCCCTTAGATGATATTGGCTTAATTCGGGCGATTTCCTTGAATTATTTCAGTGGCGAGCCTGTTAGTCGCCATGAAATGCGTGAGGTAGGCGAAAATTGGGCGCCATGGCGTACAGTAGCAACTTGGTATATGTGGCGCAGTATCGACCCAATTCCGGTGGAATATTAGAATTCTGAGATGAAAACCATTTTTTTAGACTTTGAGCAATCGATTGGCGAGTTAGAAGCCAAAATCGAAGAATTGCGTTTTGTGCAAGATGAGTCGGCAGTGGATATTTCGGCTGAAATTAAAACCCTGACTGAAAAAAGCCAGCAACTCACTAAAGATATTTATGCGAATTTAAGCCCCTGGCAAGTTTCCCAAGTGGCCCGGCATCCACAAAGACCTTACACCTTAGACTATATCAACGCCTTATTTACCGATTTTCGGGAATTGCATGGCGACCGTACCTTTGCAGACGACCAATCGATTATTGGTGGACTGGGTCGTTTTAATGACACAGCTTGCCTGATTATTGGCCACCAAAAAGGCCGCGATACGAAAGAGCGGGCTTTACGTAATTTTGGGATGAGCAAGCCCGAAGGGTATCGCAAAGCCATGCGCTTAATGCGCTTGGCAGAAAAATTTAAGTTGCCTGTTTTTACTTTTGTAGATACACCAGGCGCCTTTCCCGGCATTGATGCTGAAGAACATAACCAATCGGAAGCGATTGGCAGAAATTTATATACCCAAGCTGAGTTAACCGTGCCAATCATTTCAACCATTATTGGTGAGGGTGGTTCTGGTGGGGCCTTAGCGATTGCAATTGGGGATGTAGTGTTGATGTTGCAATACTCTACTTATTCAGTTATTTCGCCAGAAGGATGTGCCTCTATTTTGTGGAAAACAGCTGAAAAGGCGCCTGAAGCTGCTGAGCAATTAGCCCTTACAGCGCAGCGTCTGAAGACTTTAGGCTTAATTGATCGCATTGTGAATGAGCCTGTAGGTGGCGCGCACCGTGATTATGAAAATATGATGATGGCTATGCGTAAGGCTTTAAGTGAATCTTTAAAGATTTTTGAATCAATGGGTAAAAAAGAACTTCTCGAGCGTCGGCATGAGCGTTTAATGAGCTATGGCAAATTCAAGGAAGCTGAACTCAAAGCTACCTAGCCGCAACAGTAGTCGGGTTATCAAGACTCAGCTATCAAACGGCAAAGATACGGCGATTGGCATTGCTTTGAGTGGTGGTCTCGATTCAATGGTGCTTTTTGACGCAGTGATGCGCAATCTTTCTGCCCCGAATGCTAACTCGAAGACTCAAAAAAAACCGATTTGGGTTTTTCATATTCACCATGGCTTACAAAAATCAGCGGATGCTTGGCTTGATTTTTGCGCCCTAGCAGCGAAGCGCAAAAAAGTTCATTTCGATTTTCGTTTATTACAATTGCCAGCAAATACCAATGAGGCCGAAGCCCGTCTGGCCCGATATGAAGCCCTAGCTGATTTATGTGAAGCACATGGCGTTAGTGATTTATTGCTCGCACATCATCAAAACGATCAAGCCGAAACTGTGCTCTTGCAATTGCTTCGTGGCGCAGGTGTTCGTGGGTTAGCAGGTATGCCTATGACGCGGACCATGACGCAAGCAGAGACAAAACCCGTTACCTTATGGCGACCTTTGCTCGATTTATCCCGCGCAGAATTAGAGGCTTATGCCCATCAATATCGGCTCAAGTGGGTAGAAGACCCCTCAAATCGCCGTTTTATTTATCGCCGCAATGCGGTGCGCCATTCACTACTGCCAAAGCTAGAGCTAATTCAGCCAGGCGCAATTGCAAACTTAGCCCGAAGTGCAAAATTATTAAGTGAGTCGAACCACTTGCTAGAGCGCTTAGCAGAACTAGATAGCGCTAAAATTTTCCAATCCTCAAAAACTGCTCCGTTGGAAAAAGTATTAAAAGTAAAACCATTATTGGATTTATATAAAAAGGATGCTGCAGCGGCGAACAATGTCGTGCGTTATTGGTTACAGCAATTGGGTTTAGCAATGCCATCAGTAGAGCGTTTGCAGTCGTGGTGCTTAGACTTGCAACGGGTGCGTAGTGATGCTCGCTTGGAGTTTATGCATGATGGTGGGGTAATTCGTCTATGGCGTGGGCAATTAACTTATGCAGCGTTAGCAAATCAACAGGATGTTCCCAAAGCTTCAGCAGGGAAGTGGATTTTTTTACCTTTGCCTTTGCGAAGTAAGCGTTTAGGTCTGGCAGCAGAATGGGTGGCACAAGCGCAACTGGGTGGCGTGATTGAATATCGCTTGCGCAAAGGTGGGGAACGTTTTCAAAAAACGGCTCGAGGGGCGACTAAAACGCTCAAAAATTTATTTCAAGAGCAGGCGATTCCGCCATGGCAACGCCAGGCTCCTTTGCTCTATATTGATAATGAGCTCGTGGCAGTTGCCGGTATTGGAGTGAGTCATCCGCATTTGGTTGCCTCAGGTAAACGGGTTTGGCCAGAGTGGCAAGCTTGAATACTTTGGCTTGAGCGCTGCAAACCTTGTAAAATAAAGCTTTTAAGCAAGCTTTCTACCTTCTTTTATGGCAATTATTGTTCACAAGTACGGCGGTACATCGATGGGCTCGGTTGAGCGCATTCAGAATGTAGCCAAGCGCGTCGCTAAATGGATGCGAGCTGGCCACCAAGTGGTAGTGGTGCCTTCGGCTATGTCGGGTGAAACCAATCGCTTATTGGGTTTAGCTAAAGATATTCACCCTAATCCTAATCCGCGTGAATTAGATCAAATTGCCTCGACCGGAGAGCAGGTTAGTTCGGGTTTATTAGCCCTGGCTTTGCACCGTGAAGGGATTGATGCAGTCAGTTATGCAGGTTGGCAAGTAACAATACATACCGATTCTGCTTTTACAAAAGCTCGCATTATGGGTATTGAAGATGAAAAAATTCGCGCCGATTTAAATTTGGGTAAAGCAGTTGTGATAACCGGTTTTCAAGGCGTTGATCCGCATGGCAACATTACAACTTTAGGTCGTGGTGGTTCTGATACATCAGCAGTTGCAGTGGCTGCTGCACTGAAGGCAGAAGAATGTTTAATTTATACGGATGTTGATGGGGTCTATACCACCGACCCCCGGGTTTGCGAAGATGCACGCCGACTCGATAAAATTACCTTTGAAGAAATGCTGGAAATGGCAAGCTTAGGTTCAAAGGTATTGCAAATTAGTTCAGTTGAATTTGCTGGCAAATACCAAGTTAAAACTCGGGTACTGTCTTCGTTGACAGACCCCTTAATTGCGCTTGAACAAGAAATGAAGTCGGGCACATT
>CAIXDG010000093.1 GCA_903918115.1 uncultured beta proteobacterium | reverse complement strand
GTTACGCAGGCAATGCGCCAGCCAGGCTCATCGTTTAAGCCATTTATTTATGCCGCAGCGCTTGAAAAAGGATTTTCACCAAGCACAGTCGTTAATGATGCGCCGATTTCTATTGGTATTTTGGAAACGGGTAGTCAAGCTTGGGAACCTAAAAATTATGATGGAAAATATGAAGGCTTGATGCGCTTACGTACTGCCTTGGCTAAATCTAAAAACGTTGTTTCGGTGCGTTTATTGCGCGCAATCGGGCCCTCTTATGCGCAAGAATATATTCAGCGTTTTGGTTTTGAACCAGAAAAACATCCGCCTTATTTAACTTTAGCCTTGGGCGCAGGTTCTGTTACACCTTTACAAATGGCAGCAGCGTATAGTGTTTTTGCTAACGGGGGTTATCGAGTCGATCCTTTTTTAATTGAAAAAATGATCGACAACAAAGGGGTCGTATTGTTTGAGGCGCAACCCGTTCGAGTACATGAAAGTGGCACCCGAGTGTTAGATGCGAGAACGGCATTTGTGATTGATAGTATGTTGCAAGAAGTGACTAAATCAGGCACTGCTGCAAGTGCACGGGCAAAATTAGGGCGCACTGATATTGCTGGTAAAACTGGCACGACCAACGATTCACATGATGCCTGGTTTGCAGGTTATAACCCGAAGATTGTGGCGATAGCGTGGATAGGGTTTGATAAACCCTCAAGCTTAGGCGATCGGGAGACGGGCGGTGGACTAGCCTTGCCAATTTGGATTTCATATATGACTACGGCACTAAGGGGGTCACCAGAAGAGGCGCGTGTGGTACCGGAGGGTGTAACGCAATTTGATGGCGATTGGTTTATTCCTGAATTTGCTCCGCAGGGCGGCATGCGCCAACTAAATTAGTTGACGACCTGAGTCATGGCCCGTCAAGCGCGCATCGTGATTCCTGGTCAAGCCATGCATGTCATGGCGCGTGGCAATAATCG
This sequence comes from uncultured beta proteobacterium, assembly GCA_903918115.1. Lineage (GTDB taxonomy): Bacteria > Pseudomonadota > Gammaproteobacteria > Burkholderiales > Burkholderiaceae > Polynucleobacter. The sequence continues at coordinate 2,888 of CAIXDG010000093.1, read as the reverse complement.
TCAAGCGCTTTTTTTTAATCCCGCGGATCGCCGTATTTACTTAGATTGGTTGCGCGATGCAGCCAAAGAATTTGGTACTGCAGTCCATGCTTTTGCTTTGATGCCAAATCATATTCACTGTCTTTTAACCCCCAAGCATGAAAATTCCCTGGCAAAAACAATGCAGTCCTTGGGGCGCAGGTATGCGCAATATTGCAATCAACAGCAAAATCACTCGGGGACCATCTGGGAGGGTCGTTATCGCTCATCGCTGATTGATGCTGACCATTTTTTACGTTGCCAACGGTATTTAGAATTAAACCCGGTCCGAGCTGGCTTCGAATCGAGTCCAGCTGCTTCTAGTTGGACCAGTTATCTGAGCCATACTGGAGAAAAAGTTGAGCCGTGGTTAGTAGACCATCCGAGCTTTTGGGCCTTGGGAAATACGCCATTTGAACGTCAATTAGCCTGGCAACACTTTGTCCACGAGGGAGCGCCCCATCGGGAAGATCTTGAAATTACAGAATACCTTTTAAAATCAAAGCCTTGGATATCACGGTCAACAGCCACGCAACTCTTTAAGAATGCCTTGGGAGCGATCGAAATACGTCCCCGTGGCCGCCCAAAACAGGGAATTTAACGAGTCTGTCCCCAATAAGCTAAAAACAAGCTTCGTGCCTCATCTTTAATTGGGACAGAGTCATTTAATTTTTATTGCATCTAGCGGGGTATTCCCCTATATTAGATCCTCCCAACTAGCAGTACCCCAAATTTTTATAAGCGCCACCGCGAGACCGACGATGATGACAACTGAATTACGCCCAATTAAACAAGGTCTTTATGACCCACAAAATGAACATGACGCCTGTGGGGTGGGATTTGTGGCGCACATTAAAGGAAAAAAATCCCACGAAATCGTTACCCAGGGATTAAAAATTCTTGAGAATCTCGACCATCGTGGTGCGGTTGGCGCTGATCCCCTGATGGGCGATGGCGCAGGTATTTTGATTCAAATTCCCGATCAACTCTATCGTGATGAAATGGCTTTGCAGGGCGTCACCCTACCACCATTTGGTGAGTATGGCGTAGGCATGATTTTTTTACCTAAAGAACACGCGTCTCGCTTGGCATGTGAGCAGGAGCTAGAGCGCACTGTCCGGGTCGAAGGACAAACTGTATTAGGTTGGCGCGATGTACCGGTCGATGTTCAATTACCTATGTCGCCAACTGTAAGAAAAACCGAGCCCGTCATTCGGCAAATTTTTATTGGGCGCGGGCGCGATATTATGACGACCGATGCCCTTGAACGGAAACTTTACGTCATTCGTAAAACGGCTAGCCATGCAATTCAAGATTTACATTTAAAACATGGTAAAGAATATTTTGTTACATCGATGTCGGCACGCACCATTGTTTACAAGGGCTTGCTTTTAGCAAACCAGGTTGGCGCCTATTACCAAGACTTAACTGATGAACGCACTATTTCAGCTTTAGCATTAGTTCATCAACGTTTTTCAACCAATACCTTTCCTGCCTGGGAGTTAGCTCACCCTTACCGCATGATTGCACACAACGGTGAAATTAATACGGTCAAAGGAAACGTGAATTGGGTTAATGCGCGCACTGGCGCAATTAGCTCACCAGTCTTGGGCGATGATTTACAAAAATTATGGCCCCTAATTTATCCAGGTCAATCCGATACAGCCTGTTTTGATAACTGCCTTGAGTTGCTGGTCATGGCTGGCTATCCAATGGCACAAGCCATGATGATGATGATTCCCGAGGCCTGGGAACAGCACAATATGATGGACGAAAATCGGCGGGCTTTCTATGAGTACCATGCCTCCATGATGGAGCCCTGGGATGGTCCAGCTGCGATGGCGTTTACCGATGGACGTCAAATTGGCGCAACCCTTGATCGCAATGGTTTACGCCCTGCACGATATTACGTGACTGATGATGACTTGGTCATCATGGCATCCGAAGCCGGCGTATTGGCAATTCCCGAAAGCAAGATCGTGCATAAATGGCGCTTACAGCCGGGCAAAATGTTCATGATTGATATGGAGCAAGGCCGCATTATTGATGACATTGAACTAAAAGATGCAGTTACTAAAGCAAAACCGTATAAGAGTTGGATCGATGCGGTCCGTATTAAATTAGACGAAGTTACTGTCAGCGCCAGCGATCACCGCGATGAAAAACAAGTCATACGCCCGATAGCGAAATTACTCGATCGCCAGCAGGCTTTTGGGTATACGCAAGAAGACCTGAAATACTTAATGGCACCAATGGCCAGTGCGGGTGAAGAGGCTATTGGTTCGATGGGTAACGATAGTCCATTGGCGGTTTTGTCGAATAAAAATAAATCGCTTTATAACTACTTTAAGCAATTATTTGCGCAAGTAACGAATCCACCCATTGACCCAATTCGCGAAAATTTAGTGATGTCTTTGGTATCGTTTATTGGACCTAAGCCCAACTTATTGGATACCAATAATATTAATCCACCCATGCGCTTAGAAGTTAGTCAGCCAATTCTGGATTTTGCTGACATCACCAAAATTCGCCACATCGAGCACTACACCAATGGTAAGTTTCGTTCTTACGAATTGGATATTTGCTATCCGGCAGCTTGGGGTAAAGCTGGTATTGAAGCGCGCCTGGCATCGCTTTGTGCTGAGGCAGCTGATGCCGTGCGTTCAGGCTATACCATTCTCATTGTTAGTGATCGTCAGGTAGACCAACATCATGTTGCAATCCCAGCACTCTTAGCAACTTCAGCAATCCATCAACATTTAGTTGAAAAAGGCTTACGCACCAGCGTTGGCTTAGTGGTTGAAACTGGCAGTGCGCGCGAGACGCATCACTTTGCTTTATTGGCTGGATATGGCGCAGAAGCAATCCAC
>CAIXDG010000092.1 GCA_903918115.1 uncultured beta proteobacterium | reverse complement strand
ACGCGCTTTTTCCAGCAAAGGTGTTTCAAGCGGAATGTAAACAGCATCCGATACCAAGGCGGTTAATGGAAGTGCGTCCAACTGCACTTCTAGTGGAGGTTGCCCATACATGCCTTGGCTGGTCGTGTTAATCAACATAGCCGAGTCTCGCATGCACTCATTGCGTTCACTCCAATCAAAGACTTTGACAATAGATTCCACTCCTGATATCAGCTCTTGTGCTTTGGATATGGTTCGATTGACTAAGCGAATCTCTTTCGCGCCAGCGTCCACCAAACTCAGCACGATGGCTCTGGCAGCGCCGCCAGCTCCCAAGACCAAGATGGGGCCAGCATCAGCGCGCCAGTCAGGCTTGGCATCTTTCACCGACTGGATATAGCCAAAGCCATCGTGGTTAAAACCATGCAGAGCCCCATCTTCTTGAACCACGATGCAATTGATAGCACCCATGCGTTGAGCCAGAGGGTCGATATGGTCCATCATCTTCATCGCGTGTACTTTATGGGGCAAGGTGATATTGCATCCAGCCAAACCCAAAGAAGATAGACCACGAATCGCGCCTTCTAAGTTTTTGAGTTCTACAGGAAAGTGGCCATAGGCTCCTTTGATGCCGTATTTGGCTAACCAATAGTTATGCAAGATAGGCGAGCGTGATTGGTAGATAGGCATACCCATCACACCGGCCAATTTGAATTTGTTGCTGTCAGACATGATTTCTCTTGTTATTCAACTATTGTTAACGGAAATATCTAGACCCAAGATTATTACAACTTAGTAATCGAGTGGATAGGCGACCCTCATCGGTCAAAATCAACACATGGACGTGTTGCTCATAGAAGATGAACAACCCAAGCCGTTTTTTGTAGAAGAGTTGATCATCCGTATCCATACCTTGGTGCAACGCAAAGTTGGTAGTATTGAAAAAACCATGCACCAAAGCGGCATTTCTCTAGACCGTTTTACGCGTGTGGCCACCTACCAAGAACGCACGGTGACCTTGACACAAAGAGAGTTCATGCTGTTGGAATGCTTGATGCTCTCGCCTGGGCAAATTTTTTCCCGCCAACAAATTCTCAAACGTTCTTGGGGCATCGAGTTTGATACCGGCACCAATATTGTGGATGTCTGCATACAGCGTATTAGAAAAAAACTATCTGACGCCGATCCTAAAAATCTTCAACCATTTCCTATTGAATCTATCCGTGGCGTGGGCTACAGACTAAACGTCATCAAATGAAATACTCTTTGAAGTTACGAATATTTACCTATGTTTTTATAGGCGTTGTTTTATTTGTACTGGCATCGCGTCTGACTATCCGCTACTCTGCCAGCGCACCTCTCATCACTTACCAAAGCGAATTGTTTGGGCGACAAATTACGCGCATCAGCAACTCTGCTGGCAATTTGCCCGCTACAGAGAAACTACGCAACCACCTCTTATATGCCATTGAAGGCTTAAACACAGATGAGTTTTTGGTTTTCACCCCTCAAGATGCTACTAGTAAAAACTTTGCGGGCGATTTGTTAGCAGCCGAACAAAAAAATGCAAGCGACTGGAAACAACTTGAATACCAAATTGAAAATACAAACCTCAGTTACTTGGATGTCGACATAAACGGAGATGAATGGCGGTTGTTTAAAACACAAGAAGCTAAAACACCGCTTTACTGGGTAGCCTTAAAGAAAAGCGTTTTAAGGCAACGCATGTTCGATATCCTTGACGTGCGTGATCGCATGGGCTTGCAGATTTACCCTATTTTGATTTTGTATATTATTTTTCTGACATTAGCCATTTCTTATGCTGCCTTGCGGCCTCTTAGGAATATGCAGCAACTGTTTTCAAAAATCGACATCAAAGATACCCATAGCGATGCCCATCTTCAAACTAAGAATACATACAGAGAACTTACTAGTTTCCTTGATTACTTCAACGAGCTCATAGACAGGTCGCGCTTGAGCTACCAGCAAGCCAATCGTTTTTCTAGCGATGCGTCGCACGAGCTAAAAACACCACTGACCATT
>CAIXDG010000091.1 GCA_903918115.1 uncultured beta proteobacterium | reverse complement strand
CTGTGTTGCCCTCCCGTTGCGATTATTCTTGTGATATACCTGCTTAAAATGCCTGAAATCAACATTTCTCCTAACTCTTAACTACTGACTTCTTAATTCATTTATGAACTTTAACAAAGTAGAATTAATAATTATACTTTGTTTATGATAAATAGATCGTCAAAGTAAAGCAAGAATAAATAAATGACATGGTGAAAAAAAGAGATATGTAATGGTCTTGTAGCGTTGTAAACATTGGTATACTAAAAACGGCCACAACTTGAGCTTTTTGCTATACTATTCAAAGGGGTAAGCATAAATATAAAAGCACAACCTAACCAAAGATGAAAGGAGGACTACCCATGACGATGCGCTTGGAATTCACTCCCGAAGTCAAAGCCATTTTAAATGAAGAGCGGTATGCCCACCCCATGCCGTTGGTTCAACGCCGGATGGAAGCGTTATGGCTCAAAAGCCATGACCTCCCCCATGCTCAAATTGCCAACCTCGTTGGGGTTTGCGAAAATACCTTACGGGATTATTTTCAGCTATACTTGAATGGCGGTGTCGAGAACTTAAAAACTGTGCATTTCAACCATCCGCAGAGTGAGCTCTGTGCTCATTTCACATCCCTGGAAGCCTATTTTCGGGAACATCCACCAGCGTCCATCAAACAAGCGCAGAGTGCAATTGAAGAATTAACTGGCATCAAACGCAGTCCCACCCAGGTGACTACCTTTTTAAAAAAAACTCTTGTTGCGATGCAGAAGGGTCGGAATGATACCCGCTAAAGCCGACCCAGATCTCCAAGCCGAATATCTCCAGATGACCATCCAGCCCCGCCTGGATGAGGCCACAGCAGGAAAACGTGAAGTGTTTTTTGTCGATGCAGCCCATTTTGTACTGGCCCCATTTCTAGGATTTTTGTGGTCTGTAGCTCGGCTATTTATTCGTGCCCCTGCCGGAAGGCAGCGTTTCAATGTGTTGGGTGCATTAAACGCTGTCACCCATGAACTGATAAGTGTTACCAATGACACGTACATTACTTCAGTAGAAGTCTGCGAGCTTCTGAAAAAATTGGCGGCCGGTCAGATAGGGATTCCCATTACTCTGTTTCTTGATAATGCCCGCTATCAGAAATGTACGCTTGTCACAGCAACTGCTGCCAGATTGCAAATTGAGCTTTGTTTCTTGCCGGCCTATTCGCCCAACCTCAATCTAATTGAGAGGCTTTGGCGTTTTGTCAAAAAGAAGTGCTTGTATTCGGTGTATTATTCGAACTTCGATCTATTTAGAGCGGCTATCGTTGACTGTCTGGAACATACCCATACGCACCATAAAGCAGATCTACAGACATTGCTAAACCTGCGGTTTCAACTTTTCGAAAAACAGCAAATCTTGCCCGTGTGAAGTATATCAGTCCCAGGGCCTCGAATTCTTCTGACCATTAAACTGGTACACTTTCACATGACCATAATTGGTACATTTTCAAATGACCATTGACAGTCGGAGTGGATCGCGGCTGGATCAAAAGAAATCAGAGTGTGTCCCAGTCTTTTCCAGATAAAGAACTTCGTCCTCGATTCGGTAGATCAAAATCCAATCCGGCTCAATATGACAAT
>CAIXDG010000090.1 GCA_903918115.1 uncultured beta proteobacterium | reverse complement strand
TGATACTGCTCAGCAGCACCCGTCATTTTGTTTTGACGACCCATTGCAAGTATTTGCGTAAAACCAACATAAAAGAATAATCCTTCCATTACGCAAGCAAAAACGATTAAGGAACGGAGCAATTTTTGGTCGTTTTCTAATGTTCCAGTCTTAAATGCAGGATCAGTTAGGACGTGAATATAGGGAATTAAGAACTCATCTTTGTCACGAATAGAGGCAATTTCGTTGTAAGCATTAAAAATTTCGCCCTGATCTAAGCCCAGTGATTCCACAATATATTGGTAGGCATGAGTATGAATAGCCTCTTCAAACGCTTGACGCAAAAGATATTGGCGGCATTCGGGCGCAGTAATTTGGCGATAGGTGCCCAACACTATATTGTTAGCAGCTAAAGAATCTGCGGTAGTAAAAAAACCTAAATTACGCATAATAATTCTGCGCTCATCGTCGGTTAGACCATTGGGATCTTTCCAAAGCGCAATATCGCGGTTCATATTGATCTCTTGCGGCATCCAATGATTGGCGCAGCCAGCTAAATATTTTTCCCAAGCCCATTTATATTTAAATGGCACAAGCTGATTGACATCGGTTGTGCCATTAATCACCCGTTTATCAGCCACATTCACCCGCCGTGCAACCGCATCATCCTTTGCTGGGCTATGCGCGCTAGCAGGCTGTGGCGTCGCAATGGCATCCTCATCAGCGCGAAGGGGTTGGGGCTCGACCCGCTTTACTTCAACTACTGCTGGCTGAGGGGCCAAACCCGCTTTAGCTAGTGCTGGCGCAACATCCTCTTCCCAATTCAACATATTCTTCTCCTTAATCCATTCTTGCTTGTTATAAGCAGCGCTTACTGACAAGCTTCACATTCATCAAATCCTGCGTCACCCGGACGCATTGTGCAAGCCGGGCCATCCGTAACAATGCCAGCAGCACTCGCTGCCGCATCCGTACCGGCCACGCCACCGCCACTCGAAACAGAATTGAGTTGGCCACTAGCCACTGTCGATTTTTCCACGTGTGTTGCGGCCATGGTACGCAAGTAATAGGTGGTTTTCAGGCCGCGTAACCAAGCTAACTTATAGGTGTCATCGAGTTTCTTGCCCGAAGCACCACCCATATAGATATTGAGCGATTGCGCTTGATCAATCCATTTTTGACGACGTGATGCAGCTTCAACTAACCAGCTGGGCTCGACTTCAAAAGCGGTGGCATATAAATCGCGTAAATCTTGGGGAACGCGATCAATTTTTGAGAGCGTGCCATCAAAATATTTCAAATCGGCAATCATGACCTCATCCCACAAACCACGATCTTTTAAGTCGCGCACTAAGTACTCATTTACAACAGTAAATTCGCCCGATAAATTCGACTTCACAAACAAATTTTGGAAAGTGGGCTCAATGCAAGCCGAAACTCCAATAATGTTAGAAATGGTTGCGGTTGGGGCAATTGCCACACAGTTCGAGTTGCGCATGCCATGCTGCTTAATTTTGCTCCGCAGTCCATCCCAGTTCAGCGTAGACGACATGTTCACTTCAACATATCCACCCCGCTCTTCAGCCAGCAACTGCACTGAGTCTTGCGGCAGAATGCCACGATCCCATAAAGAACCGGTATAGGTGCTGTAGGTGCCCCGCTCTTCAGCTAACTCACTTGATGCTTGGTAGGCGTAGTAACAGACCGCCTCCATCGAGCTATCAGCAAATTCTACGGCCTGCTCGCTAGCATAGGGAATGCGCTGCATATGCAAACAGTCTTGAAAACCCATAATGCCCAAGCCGACTGGACGATGCTTTAAATTTGAATTACGCGCTTTAGCGACTGCATAGTAGTTAATATCGATAACGTTATCCAACATGCGCATTGCGGTACGAATCGTTTTTTGTAGCTTGGCATGGTCTAAAACCATTTTGCCGTTCGCATCGCTAGTCATGTGAGCGGTTAAGTTTACTGAGCCTAAGTTACAGACCGCAATTTCAGTCTCATTCGTGTTGAGGGTAATCTCAGTACACAAATTCGATGAATGCACCACGCCAATATGCTGCTGGGGGCTACGAATATTACAAGGATCTTTAAACGTAATCCAGGGGTGTCCAGTTTCAAACAGCATGCCCAACATCTTGCGCCAAAGTTGTTGCGCAGGAATTTTACGGCTTGGCTTGAGCTCGCCACGTTCGGCTTTTTGTTCATAGGCAACATACGCAACTTCAAATGCTTTGCCAAATTTATCATGTAAATCGGGAGTATTGGACGGTGAGAATAAAGTCCAATCGCCATTCTCCATCACCCGTTTCATAAATAAATCAGGAATCCAATTCGACGTATTCATGTCGTGCGTACGACGGCGATCATCACCCGTATTTTTGCGTAACTCTAAAAACTCTTCAATATCTAAATGCCAAGTTTCTAAATAAGCGCAGACCGCGCCTTTGCGCTTGCCACCTTGATTAACTGCGACTGCAGTATCGTTCACTACCTTCAAAAATGGCACTACGCCTTGTGACTTACCATTGGTGCCTTTAATATGACTGCCAAGAGCGCGCACATTAGTCCAATCGTTACCTAAGCCACCAGCAAACTTGGAGAGCAAGGCATTTTCTTTAAGTGCTTCATAAATACCATCCAAGTCATCATCTACCGTAGTGAGGTAGCAGCTGGATAATTGGGGACGCGTCGTTGCCGAATTAAACAATGTCGGCGTACTCGACATGAAATCAAAGGTGGAAAGAATTTCGTAAAATTCGATCGCCCGGCGTTCGCGATCTAATTCATTGAGGGCTAAACCCATTGCGACACGCATAAAAAATGCTTGCGGCATTTCAATCCGATGATCTTCAATATGTAAAAAATAGCGGTCATACAACGTTTGCAAACCTAGATAGTTAAATTGCAAATCGCGATCTGCATTTAGCGCTGCCGATAAGCGGGTTAAGTCATACTCCATTAAACGGGGATCAAGTAACTCTGCATCAATACCCTGGCGAATGTACTTAGGGAAATAATTTGGGTACTCTGCTTGCATATCCCCTTGCAATACTTCGCGCCCTAAAATTTCTTTACGAATGACGTGCATTAAGATACGCGCAGTTACTGGGCTATAGGCTGGATCTTTTTCAATTAAAGTACGGGAAGCCAAAATTGCCGAATCATAAACTTGCGTTAACGGCACACCATCGTATAAGTTTTTAATTGTTTCAGTAATGATTGGGCTAGCATCAATGTGATTACCGAGGCCCTCACAGGCGGCTTCAATAATCGTGCGCAAAGCACCCATATCCAAAGGTCGTGAAACCCCCTCGTCCATGACTTGTAATAGCGGTTTCGCTTGCTCTTCTTGGCCTTTCGCCTCGATCGATAAAACCTGTTGCGAGACACGCTCTTGATTGCGCTTTTCACGATATAGGACATATGAGCGAGCAACATTGTGCTCGCCACTGCGCATCAATGCCAGCTCGACCTGATCTTGAATATCTTCTATATGAAAAGTTCCACCATTCGGGCGGCTGCGCAATAATGCGCGCACAACAACACTGGTTAATTGCTCAACTTGCTCGCGAACCCTTGCGGAAGCTGCCCCCTGACCACCGTTAACCGCTAAAAATGCTTTGGTAACCGCGATAGCGATTTTGGATGGCTCAAAAGCCACTACTGAACCATTGCGCCGAATAATTTTGTAATCAGATAATTGGGTCGTTTGACCCGCGCCAACCCCGCCTGCCATAAAGCCTGCTGAGGGTGTTTGGCTGATTGGAGCCCCAGGATTAAGGCCAGTGGTTTGGGTATTTGAAGCCAAACCGGCCGCTTGTGGGTTTGCGTAAGACATAGAACTCCTAGACTCTAATAGGGTAAAAAAGGGTTAAATTCAATAAAAATGGGATTGCTAAAGCCGTCTGCGTCAGTTACTCAAAATACTAGATCTAGTGTTTTGAGCACTTATTGCCACTAAGTATAGGGAATTATTGTATCTTTGATAAGCTTTTTCTGACAATTTTTTATCAGGGTTTTCCTTAGGTCGCGCATACTTTGCTGGCTCTAGCTGCTGTTATTTTTGATGTAAGCAAGTGCTCACATACATCTAAACATATGCTGTAATTAGGCTCGAAACTCTAGACCAAATGGAAGCTGATCTGGCTGCAAATGATTTTCCCTTTGCAGTCGCTGCCAATCAAAATGAATCCCAGGATCTGCTTTGCGTGTTGGTGCAACGTCGCTATGGCCTGCAAAGCGTAAATTTGCATAAACCCCAGCAAGCACTTTAAGCAGTTGTGCTAAAGCAACATATTGTGCGTCAGTAAAGCTGGTTTCGCCATCGCCCTCTAACTCGATGCCAATTGCAAAATCATTACATTGCTCACGCCCCAAAAAATTGGATACGCCCGCGTGCCAAGCGCGTTTTTGTGCTGAAACAAATTGGGTGATCAGGCCATTGCGCTCAATCAGAAAATGGCTTGATACTTTCTGTCCCGCAATCTCAGCAAAATAAGGATGAGCCGCTTGATCAAGTTTATTTTGAAAAAAATCACTAATGTGATTTTGACCAAATTGCCCTGGGGGCAAACTGATATGGTGAAGTAAGACTAACTCGGGTTGCATGCCGTCGGGTCGACTATCAAAATTCGGTGAAGGTCGCCAGTTTGCCTGCCCATACCAGCCCGCTGGGTCAAGCGCATTGGCGTGCGCTTGACAACAATAGAAGCGCTCATCATGCAGAAGGCAATCTTGTGCAGGCAAATGCACCCCACAATAGGCGCAGGGTACGATTTGCAGCGGCTCAGAAATACGGGGTTGAGTTGCAAAAGGGGAGAACGGTATTTTCGGTCTCTTCAGCCAAAAATAAAACAGTGCCGCTAAAGCGCCGAGAAGAACCCATTTCAACACAGTGCTAAAGCCGATGCAAAATAACTTCGAGGACAAAGCGGCTGCCTACATAGGCCAAGAGGAGTGCCGCAAAACCCCATAATACCCAACGCAATGCCGATCGACCTCTGAGGCCAACCCGTAAACGCGCCACAATTAAACCGCCGAATAGCAGCCACGAGGCAAAGGCAAAAATCGTTTTGTGATCGAATACTACCGGCTTACCAAATAAGGTTTCAGAAAAAAAGATACCCGAGAAAATCGTCAAGCTTAATAATGCAAAACCAAAATAAATCAAGTTGAAGAGTAATTTTTCCATGGTTAATAAAGGCGGCAAGCCTTCTAACCAGTGCGCCAAGCGACTATCCGGTGCATAAGCAAGGGTGCGTCGTAACGCCCGATCTTGCACCTCCATCAGCACTGCCATCATGGCCGCTAAAGTCAGCAGGCCAACAGCTATCGTGGCCACGATAAAATGTGCTTTAAACCAGGGATCGGCCACCGCTCTTGGTGAAATCAAGGTTCCAGGAAACAAAATAGGCAAAAATGCACACAGCATGGCAAAGACCAACACCATTAAGCGCAGACTTGCGATGGGCATATACCAACTTTGCAACCAATAAAATAAGAGCCCAACCCAAGCCATTAAGGAAAGGTCTTGCGCAAAACCAAAAATAAAACCCTCAGGTGTAAAGACAGAATCATGCAAATAAATCCCTTGAATCATGAGACTTAACAGAATTAAGATTTGCACTAATAAGGTAAAAGCCAGTGTTTCTGGACGAGCGCGCGGCCGCCAGCTTAAAACCGCCAGCAAACCAAGATAAAGTAAGGATGGCAGCCATGCGCTGCTGGGGTAATCTAAAATCGACATAACTAAAGTCTAATCGATAAATGCTCAACAACCTCACCGATCGTCTTTCCCGTGTTGTTAAAACCATGCGGGGGCAGGCGCGCCTGACGGAAAGTAATACTGCTGAAATGCTACGGGAAATCCGCTTAGCCCTGCTAGAGGCTGATGTAGCCCTGCCGGTTGTCAAAACCCTACTTGAGCAAATTAAACAGCAGGCCTTAGGTGAAACAGTGATAAGCAGTCTAAGTCCTGGACAAGCACTGGTCGGCGTTGTGCAACGTGAACTGACCAAAGCAATGCAGGGTAATTTACATGACAGTGGCGAACTGAATTTAGCCACCCAACCCCCAGCAGTGATTTTGATGGCGGGTCTGCAGGGTGCAGGTAAAACTACTTCGGTCGGTAAATTGGCTAAATGGTTGCATGAAAAAAAGAAAAAAAAGGTACTCACTGTTTCTTGCGACATTTATCGTCCTGCGGCAATTGAGCAACTACAAACGATTAGTACTCAAGTTGGTGTCGAATTTTTCCCTAGTAATATCGAGCAACGTCCTGAAGCCATTGCCTTAGCTGCACTTGATTGGGCTAAACGGCATTACTTTGATGTGCTAATTGTTGATACTGCTGGGCGCTTAGGTATTGATGCCGAGTTGATGGCTGAAATTAGTACTTTACATGCCCAACTTAAACCGATTGAAACCCTTTTTGTCGTTGATGCCATGCTGGGTCAAGATGCCGTAAATACGGCCAAGGCCTTTCACGAGGCGTTACCACTCACAGGTGTCATTTTGACTAAGCTGGATGGTGATGCTCGCGGTGGAGCTGCACTCTCAGTACGAGGAGTTACTGGGGTGCCGCTCAAATTTATTGGCGTTGCTGAAAAAATGGATGGTCTCGAGCCATTTGATGCAGCGCGCATGGCAAATCGCATTCTTGGCATGGGCGATATTCTGGCCTTAGTTGAGCAAGCACAAGAGCATGTTGATATTGCTAAGGCAGAAAAGCTCGCCAGCAAAATTCAAAAAGGTGGTTTTGATTTAAGCGACTTCCGCGCCCAAATTAGTCAAATGCAACAGATGGGTGGCATGGCCAAGATGATGGATAAGCTGCCAAGTCATGTCACGCAAGCAGCTAACAAGGCGAATGTGGGGCAAGCCGACGCACAAATAAAACGCATGCAAGGCATTATCGATAGCATGACTCTCAAAGAACGCACGAAGCCAGAGTTACTCAAAGCCAGCAGAAAAAGGCGGATCGCTACTGGTGCTGGGGTGCAAGTTCAAGAAGTCAATCGCCTCTTAGCCCAATTTGAACAAATGCAAACCATGATGAAACAATTTAAAGGCGGCAAAATGGCTCGCATGATGGGCTCAATGGCTGCACGCGGAGCAGCTAAAGGCTTAGGCGGTTTATTTAAAAAATAAACTACGCAATGCCTTGGGCAATCTTATTTTTTGCCGCGCTTAGCGTCGTAATAATATGTTCCTTAATTTTTGCCAACGGCACTAGTTGCGCTTCAGTATCAAGCCGCCCCTGAAATTCAACCTGCGCGTCTTTCAGACCGCGCTCTCCAACGACGATGCGAAATGGCACGCCAATTAATTCCCAGTCGGCAAACATCGCGCCGGGTCGCTCACCACGATCATCCAAAACGACATCGATACCTGCCGCAAGTAATTCAGCATACAAATTATCGGCTGCTGCACGCACTAATTCAGATCGATCGTAATTCATTGGGCAAATCACAACTTCAAATGGCGCCATTGATACCGGCCAAATAATCCCGCGTTCATCATGGCCTTGCTCGATTGCGGCGCCCAATAAACGCGTAACACCAATACCGTAACACCCCATCACCAAAGGCTGGGCTTTACCTTGCGCATCAAGATAGGTGCACTTCATTGCTTCAGAGTAGCGCGTTCCCAACATAAATACATGACCCACTTCAATTCCGCGGCAAATATCTACCGTGCCCTTGCCATCGGGCGAAGGATCACCGACACGCGCATTTCGTAAATCAAAGACATTAGGCAGAGGTAGATCGCGCACCCAATTGACGCCTTTAAAATGGTACCCAGCATCGTTTGCGCCACAGACAAAATCGGTCATATTGGCAACGGTGCGATCAACCACGATGGTTACTGGCAACTTTAGGCCAAGGGGACCAATGTAGCCAGGGAGTGAGCCACAGGTAGCAAGCACTTCGGCCTCGGTGGCAAAACGGAAAGCCTCTAAGCCTGGCACCTTACTCGCTTTCACTTCATTGAGCTCATGATCGCCACGCAGTAGCAGCATAAATAAATTAGGTGGGCCTTCTGCCTGATCTGCAGCTAGCAATAAAGATTTCACTGTTTGTTGTAGTGGCAAGCCTAAAAATTGTGCCACCTTATCGCACTGAGTTTGTTCTGGAGTGGCTACTTTCTCTAAGGCTGCACTGGGTATTCCGCCCTGAGGATTTAACGCTAGTGACTCGGCTGCTTCTAAATTTGCGGCGTAATCTGAGTCGGGACAGTAAACAATCGCGTCTTCTCCGGTATCAGCAATCACATGAAACTCTTGACTGCCAGAACCGCCAATCGCGCCATTATCGGCCGTTACTGCGCGAAACTGCAAACCCATACGCATGAAGATACGGGTGTAGGCATCAAACATGATCTGATAAGACTGCTTTAATCCAGCGGTATCGCGATCAAACGAGTAAGCATCTTTCATAGTGAACTCGCGGCCACGCATAATGCCAAAGCGTGGGCGACGTTCATCGCGAAATTTCGTTTGAATTTGATAAAAGTTAATTGGCAACTGCTTATAACTTTTAATTTCTGCGCGGGCCAAATCCGTAATCACCTCTTCAGAGGTGGGTTGAATAATAAAATCGCGTTGATGGCGATCTTGAATGCGCAAGAGCTCTGGGCCCATTTTTTCCCAGCGACCAGTTTCTTGCCACAATTCCGCAGGCTGTACCACAGGCATTAGCAATTCAATTGCACCCGCCCGGTTCATTTCTTCACGAATGATATTTTCGACTTTGCGAATCACCCTTAAACCGAACGGCAAATAAGAATAAATGCCAGCGCTTAGCTTGCGTATTAAGCCGGCCCGCACCATCAGTTGATGAGAAACAACTTCAGCGTCGGCGGGCGCTTCTTTAAGTGTGACGAGAAATGACTGAGATGCTTTCATGTATGGATATAATCAAATCATTGATTTTAAAGGATTCGGGGCACCATCATGCTCGACCGTGAAGGGTCTAGACCCAATGTCGGCATTGTCCTCCTTAACGGCCATAACGAGGTTTTCTGGGGAAAACGCGTTGGGCAGCATTCGTGGCAGTTCCCGCAGGGCGGGATTCAATATGGCGAAAGTCCTGAGCAGGCCATGTTCCGCGAATTGCACGAAGAGGTTGGCTTGCTACCAGAACACGTCCAAATTGTTGGGCGTACTAGGGATTGGCTTCGTTACGAAGTGCCCGAGGCATTTTTGCGCCGCCAAAATGCGTCCCGACCGCATCGCACAGCCTACCGCGGACAAAAACAAATTTGGTTCTTGCTGCGCTTAACAGGCTTAGATAGCGATATTCATTTGCGGGCTTCGGACCATCCTGAATTTGATGCTTGGCGTTGGCATCCCTACTGGATTGAATTAACAACCGTGATTGATTTCAAACGCGAAGTCTATCAACTAGCGCTGTCAGAGCTAGCGCGCTTCATTACTAGTGGCATGCGCATGCAGGATGCAAATTGGGGGGCGCCCCTTGAATCTCCATCACCCCACAAGAAAGCGGCCGATCTTGATTCAGCCCAATAAATTGCCCCTAGCGCCACCGCTAGACCGGCAGCTGCCAGGGCTCGGTTGGCCGCTTGCCTTACTAATTACCTTCATCCTTACGGCGTGTGCCGGCACTACACCGGATGCCTATGAAGATCCCTTTGCACCAAAGGTTTTTAAAGAAGATACGGTTGTGCCCCTGCCTACTAAGCCGCCCGCTACAGCGAATCTAATTCCTTTTCATGTTTCGCAACACTCTGTTTTTAAATTTGCCATTGATCCTGATTCAATTCGCCTCGATCCTGATGGCGTAACCCGCTACGTGCTTGTCATTACCAGCCCAAGCGGTAGTCAACAGGTTAATTTTGAAGGGATTCGATGCGAAACGTTTCAGTTTGCTTTGTACGCTACGCTCAATACCAACTCAATTTGGCAGGCGAATCAACGCAAAACTTGGACCGATATTAAAAATAATGAAGCGAATCGATACCATGGGGCGCTAGCGCAAGGCGCATTTTGCAATAATAAATCGCAAGTGAAAAATAAAAGCTTAATCCTCGATTCGTTACAGCCGAATAAATTTACTGGCAAGCCTAATGCGGATGCCCATCGTTTTTAACCTGCGGCCTTGATTAGGGTGCCAATCGGTAAACCCGCTACGATCTGATTGAGCACTTGTGGATCATGTCCAGATGCAATCACGGTAGATGCGCCAGTTTGGGCAGCAGTTTTGGCTGCTAAAATTTTGGTCAGCATACCGCCTTTACTAATGGCACTGCCAACTCCGCCAGCCATCTTTTCTAACAGAGGATCTCCAGCGCTTGCTTCTGTGACTAATGTTGCTGCCTGATCTTGGCGAGGATCAGCTGTAAATAAGCCGCCCTGGTCAGTAAGGATAATTAATAAATCAGCATGAATGAGATTAACTACCAACGCGGCAAGATGATCGTTATCGCCAAATTTAATTTCATCGGTTACTACCGTGTCATTTTCATTAATGACAGGTACTACACCTAAGCCCAATAAAGTATCTAAAGTTGCTTTCGCATTAGCTCGGCGCTCGGGATGGTCAAGGTCGGCATTGGTTAATAAAACTTGTGCACTTTGCAAATTAAAACGGGCAAAGCTACTTTCGTACATTTGTACTAAACCCATTTGACCAACAGCAGCAGCGGCTTGAAGTTGGTGAATTGCAGTTGGGCGCTCCCGCCAAGCCAAGCGCTGCATGCCCTCCGCAATTGCCCCGGAACTTACCATTAATAGTTGATGGCCAGCCTTTAAAAGTGTGGCAACCTGCTCGGCCCACTGTTCAATTGCGGCACGATCTAAACCATCACCGTTATTGGTAACTAGGCTAGAGCCTACTTTTACTACGATGCGTTTCATTGGTTGCGCTGTCATGGCAAAGTTCTCATCTCAATTCTAATCTACCTGAATACTCCAGAGGCTTGACTTTTAAGGCTTATCTAGATCAATGTTGCCTTGATAACGGGGATCAACTGCTTGTTCTTCTAACTTATCACGTTCGCGTCGGATGGAATCGAGATAATCTTGCAAGGCATAACATAAGCGATCACAACCTTCACCCGTTAACGCCGAAATTTCAAAGACGGGGCCTGACCACTTAAAGCGTTTAATAAAATCAGCGATGATTTTTTTTCGTTCTGCTTCAGGAAGCATGTCAACTTTATTTAAAACTAACCAGCGTGGCTTTTCATATAAAGCTTCGTCGTATTTACGCAATTCGTTCACAATAGCTTTAGCATCGGCAACGTTATCAACTGCTTCATCGAAAGGCGCAATATCGATTAAGTGTAATAAAACCCCGGTACGTTGAAGATGGCGTAAAAACCGGTGCCCTAAACCAGCACCTTCTGCCGCACCCTCAATTAACCCGGGAATATCGGCAATCACAAAACTACGCTCTTGCCCAACTCGTACTACCCCTAAATTGGGATGTAAAGTTGTAAATGGATAGTCGGCAATTTTGGGCCGCGCATTTGATACAGCGGTAATCAGGGTTGATTTACCAGCATTAGGCATGCCCAACAAACCGACATCAGCCAAGACCTTTAATTCCAGTTTTAATTTTTTGCGATCACCTTCTTTACCGTTGGTTTTTTGGCGAGGGGCGCGATTAGTGCTGCTTTTAAAATGGATATTTCCCCAGCCGCCTACACCACCCTCGGCTAAACAGAGGCGCTCACCATGGGTTGTTAAATCTGCAATGGGTTCGCCCGTTTCAAAATCGCTAATGATGGTGCCTACGGGCATGCGTAGTTCAATGTCTTCACCAGCGCGGCCATAGCAATCTGCACCACGTCCTGGCTCACCATTTTTAGCTAAATGGGTTTTAGCATAGCGGTAATCGATGAGCGTATTGATGTTGCGATCAGCAATCGCGTAGACGCTCCCACCACGGCCACCATCACCGCCATCGGGACCGCCAAACTCAATGAATTTTTCACGACGCATTGAAGCACTGCCAGCTCCACCGTTACCAGCAATTACTTCAATTCGGGCTTCATCAATAAATTTCATAAATAAAAAAGGCCTCGCTTTCTGCGAGGCCTGCTTCTGAGGGTTATAGGTTCAGTTCAATTCAAGCCAACCAGCGAATTGCCATGAGACCGGTCTCAGCCAGGCGCCTAATAAAAATTTAGGCCTTAGGTGGCAGAACCGATACTTGTGCTTTATTCAATGCACCCTTCACACTGAATTGCACTTGGCCGTTAATCAATGCAAATAAGGTGTGATCTTTACCAATACCAACATTGATACCAGGATGTACTTTGGTGCCTCGCTGGCGAATGATGATGCTACCCGCATTAATATGCTCGCCACCAAATACTTTTACACCTAAGCGTTTCGATTCTGAATCGCGACCGTTACGTGTTGAACCGCCGCCTTTTTTTTGTGCCATTGTGCTTTCTCCTGCTGAACAGCTTCTGCCTAATTAGGCTTTGATCGAGTTAATCAGAATTTCAGTGAAATTCTGGCGATGACCTTGGTGCTTTTGATAATGCTTGCGCCGACGCATCTTGAAGATTGTCACTTTGTCGTGACGTCCCTGGGAGATGACAGTGGCCATCACAGCGGCACCATTAACCAATGGATCACCCAATTTGAGTGAGGCGCCCTCGCCTACGGCGAGAACTTGGTCGAGGGTAATTTCGCTGCCGATATCCGCTGGTATCTGTTCTATTTTCAATTTTTCACCAGCAGCAACTTTATACTGTTTGCCACCGGTTTTTATGACCGCGTACATGGTAGAAACCTCAATTTAAGACTGCTTTTAAACTACTTTTACGACTAATCCACCGTGGATTAGCCAAGCCGATTATTATATCCTGCATGACAAACAGTGTCAAAAACATCGACTTAGCCCCTATATTGGCCCCCATAGCCCCTGATTTAAAGGCTTTGGATGAGGTAATTAAGCGTCGTCTCGCTTCCGAAGTGGCCTTAATTGACCAAATTTCTAGCTATATTATTCAAGCTGGAGGCAAGCGCATTCGGCCTACCCTACTCTTGCTTACTGCAAAAGCCTTAGCGCATGGACAAGATACCCCACATACCCTTGAGATTGCCGCAGTTGTTGAATTTATTCATACCGCTACCCTGTTGCATGATGATGTTGTCGATGAATCAACCCTGCGCCGGGGCCGCGAAACTGCAAATGCTGCGTTTGGTAATGCTGCCAGCGTGCTAGTTGGGGATTTTTTATATTCGCGCGCGTTCCAAATGATGGTCACACCGAATGATTTACGCATCATGGAAATCCTCTCGGATGCTACCAATACGATTGCCGAGGGCGAGGTATTACAGCTATTGAATATGAATGACCCTGAAGTTAGTGAATCCAGCTATTTGCAAGTCATTCGCTATAAAACCGCAAAACTATTTGAGGCATCAGCTGAGTTAGGCGCCTTATTAGCCCGTTCTTCAGAAATTGATCGTGAACTAGCGGCTGCTTTTGGGCGTCATATTGGTACCGCTTTTCAGCTCATGGATGACATGCTTGATTACACCGCCAATGCGGCGCAAATGGGTAAAAATGCCGGTGATGATTTACGCGAAGGCAAGCCCACCTTACCGCTGATTTTTTTATTAGAGAACGGTAGCCAAGATGAGCGCTTACTCGTGCGTGAAGCAATCACGCAGAACACCGATCTACCGGATGATGTTTTTAGTCAAATTTTAAAAGCAGTACAAGAATCCGGCGCGCTGGAATATACCCATCAAGCCGCTGAGCGTGAAGCCAATTTAGCCTTAGCAACGATTCGTAATTTTCCTGAAAATGAAGCGACTACGGCTTTGCGAGCCTTGTGTGCCTATTCATTAAATCGGCAAACCTAAGCCGCCGAGCTAAAATATCCTCAGCAACACGGAATGTAGCGCAGCCTGGTAGCGCACCTCGTTCGGGACGAGGGGGTCGGAGGTTCGAATCCTCTCATTCCGACCATTTATCTCTTTTCAATTTATTTATTTAATCTTAATCATGGCTCAATGGCTTCGTTTTAATCATCACGGAAAGGCCTACTTTGGCCAATTAAATCAATCTCAAATTAGGGCCTATGAAGGTAATCTTTTTGATCATCCTCAGGCTACAGGCGAAGTCTTTACTCTTGCAGAGGTAGAGCTTGATATTCCTTGCCTACCCACAAAAATGGTGGCACTCGTTGATAATTTTTATGCTTTGGTGGAAAAATTAGCCCATGCTGTACCAGCTGAGCCACTCTATTTTCTCAAAGGTAACAACTCTTTTCTAGCTAGCGGCAAAACCATTTGCCTACCCAAATCGTATAGCGGAAAAGTAGTTTATGAAGGTGAGCTAGGAATTGTGATTGGTAAAAAATCACAAGACTTAACAGAGGCAGAAGCCGGAG
>CAIXDG010000089.1 GCA_903918115.1 uncultured beta proteobacterium | reverse complement strand
CCGTGCAATAAGCAATCCCTCATTGCTACCAGACCAACCCACAGACTCTAAGATGCGCGTACTGAGGGCCTCAATACCGTATCCTGTTTTAGCAGAAATGCGCAAAGCGCCCGCTAAATTACTGGCTTGATTCTCTGCATCTGGGCGCAGATCTGCTTTATTGATCACCACCAATATTGGACTGCCCGCTGGTGCAGCGGCAGCAATGCGGTTTTGCAACTCCGTATCGGCCTGCACTGCCGCACCACTTTGTTCGCTGCCATCGCGCACGTAAAGAATTGCATCGGCCTGTTGAATTGCCTCCCAGGTGCGTTCAATGCCGGCCTGCTCGACGATGTCTTGCGTAGCGCGCAAGCCAGCCGTATCAATTAAGTGCACCGGCAAGCCTGCCAAGCTAATTGTTGCCTTAATGCGATCGCGCGTTGTGCCAGCTACCGGCGTAACAATTGCTAGCTCATCGCCCGCAAGCCGATTAAGTAAGGCACTTTTTCCAACATTGGGTGCGCCCACCAAGACCAACTGTATGCCATCCCGCAAGATGACGCCCTGCGTTGCTGCTTGCTGTAGCTCTGCCAAGCGCAAACTAATACTTTGTAAGCGCTGATGTGCCTGCGCACTTTCTAAAAAATCAATTTCTTCTTCTGGGAAGTCGAGGGTGGACTCGACCAAGATTCGTAAGGCCGTAATTTCCTCAACCAGGGCATTGATAGTTTGGGAAAAGGCGCCCTGTAATGAGCGTGTTGCTGCCAGAACAGCAGCCTCGCTTTGCGCGCCAATTAAATCTGCTACGGCCTCTGCTTGCGCTAAATCAATTTTGCCATTGAGGTAGGCGCGCTGCGTAAACTCACCTGGCTCAGCAATCGTTAGGCCGCAATTTTTCCCAAGCTCTAAACAGCGTTTGATTAGTAACTGCAGTAGTTGTGGGCCACCGTGACATTGCAGCTCCAAAACATCCTCGCCGGTAAACGACGCTGGCGCCGGAAAGAACAGCGCTAAGGCTTGGTCTAAGGTTTGGTCGGCCGCATTGTTGATGTGAACTAAAGATGCTTGGCGTGCTGTCAGCGCTTTACCCACAAGCGCGAAGACAAGCTCTGGCGGAATTGGGGCGCCACTAATGCGCACAATACCAACCCCTGCGCCGCCAGTCGCCGTAGCAATCGCAATAATCGGGGTTTTTCTGGCGAGCATTAGCTGCGGACCTAGGCCGCTGGTTTTTTTCCAAACATTTTATTAATTTGCCACTGTTGGGCAATCGATAATAGGTTATTGACTACCCAGTAAAGCACGAGTCCTGACGGGAAGAAAAAGAACATCACCGAAAAAATGAGTGGCATGTACATCATTACTTTGGCCTGAATTGGATCTGGTGGCTTCGGGTTTAGTTTGGTTTGAACAAACATCGATATGGCCATAATGATCGGCAAAATGAAATAAGGGTCGGGCATGGACAAGTCGTGAATCCAACCGATCCATGGGGCATTGCGCATTTCAACCGAAGACAGCAACACCCAATACAAAGCAATAAACACGGGAATTTGCACTACCACTGGTAAGCAACCGCCAAGGGGATTTATTTTTTCCTTCTTGTACATTTCCATCATCGCGGCATTTAATTTTTGTGGGTCGCCTTTATATTGCTCGCGCATAGTAGTTAAACGCGGTTGTACTTCTTTCATTCTGGCCATCGACTTATAACTAGCCGCTGAGAGCGGGAAGAAAACGAGCTTAATTAATACCGTAAGCAAAACGATGGACCAACCCCAGTTGCTAACTACACCATGAATTTTTTCTAGAAGCCAAAAAATCGGCTTAGCCAAAATAGTGAGGTAACCGTAATCTTTTAAGAGCTCTAGCCCTGGCGCTATGCCCTCGAGCATGCTTTCTTCTTGCGGCCCCACAAATAAGCGTGTTTTTTCAGTCACTGTTGCACCGGCTGCAATTGTGCCTAGTGGGATTTGCATACCAACCCTGAACAGATTTTTGTCTATTTTTCCAGCATAAATATCGCGCACTGTTTTGTCGGCGGGTATCCACGCGCTCGCAAAGTAATGTTGCACCATGGCAATCCATGCCGGAGATGCGGCTGGAACATCTTTCGGTATTTCTTGTTTGCCTTTATCAATATCGGCAAAGCTTAATTTTTGGAATTTATCTTTTTGGGTATAAACCGCAGGCCCCGTAAACGTACTATAGAACTGGCTCTCCTGTTTTTCGCTACCATCGCGCACTAATTCGGTATATAAAATAATCGGGCCCGCACTGGCATTCGCTTGGGTAACGCTATGTCCAACCTCAACCACATAAGAGCCCGCGCTTAACAAAAAGAGTTTCTCTAGCTTCACCCCGTTGCGTTCCGCGCCCAGCACCAAGAAGGGCCTACCGGCACCGTCTTTGCCAGATGATTGCAGTTTAAATACTGAGTTGTGATTGGGTAGGCCGAGGTTGCCCTCGGCGATAAGTCCTGAGCGGGCAATATATTGATGGGCTGGGTTCAGCTGCAAAAGTTCTACCGGGGTATTGTCAGCATTAAATTCCTGCAATAGTTTTGCATTCACTACGTTGGCGCCGCTAGCGCTGACCTCTAAACGCAAGACATCATTTTCAAGTACAAATTTTTCACCGTTCATTTGCTCCAGCACACTAAGGCCAGATGAGTTGGTGTCCTTCGCTGGAGTTGCTGGCCCACTGTTAGGGGGCGCAACAGCTGTGCCTACTTTTGGTGGTAAATCGCTTTTGTTATTCGCGTCAATGTGTTTTGTCGTGGCGCTGCCGCCAGCTGGCGTTGGTGCCCCGAGCAAACTTGGTCGCCCCTCATGCACTAACCAATTGTTGTATAGCATGAGTGCAGAAATTGCAAAGATGGCCCAAAGTATTGTTTTTTTAATATCCATAAAAAATAAATTGCCTAGGAATTGAGGGGTTGTTTAGGTTTCGTTGCCGGATCATAGCCGCCGGATGTCCATGGATTGCAACGCAAAATTCGCCAGCCGCTTAAACGCACGCCCTTAAAAAAGCTGTGGTTGCGCAAGCACTCGCAGGCGTAATTGGAACAGCTGGGCTCAAACTTGCATTGGCTTCCTACATAGGGCGCCAATGCAATTTGGTAGCAGCGGATACACCAAATGAAAATGAAATTAAAAATGCGCATTAAATAAGTTCCGTCATTTTGTTGCGCAGAATACTAAGCTCCGGCTTGCGCAATCGTCCACGCGTGGTTTTACCGACGGCTTGACGCAGCTTAATTACTGCATCGCGATGTAGATTAGTTGCTTGAGCTTCGCGCACGAGATTACGGATCATTCGCTTTAAAGCGTTGCGGTCAACTGCTCTTCTAACCAATTTTTTTGCGACCGCAATCCCTAAATCGGGGTGTTTTGCATTTTGTGGGTCGGCAAAATACGCGCCCCAGGAT
>CAIXDG010000088.1 GCA_903918115.1 uncultured beta proteobacterium | reverse complement strand
TGCTCCCAATAGCGTAATACATGAGATTTAACACCGCATAAACTGGCTACCTCACCAATCGTGAAATAGCGTTTAGTTGGTATGGGTGGCAATAAATCGGTCAAGATAAATTCAGGATGATGAACAAAACCTGTTTAAATTTAAGCCTGAGCTAAATCGGTTTGAATTTCTACTGCATCTTTGAGTTTTTGACTTGCATGGAAAGTTACCACTCGTCGTGCATCAATTGGAATCATCTGCCCAGTTTTAGGATTGCGACCAGGGCGCGCAGATTTATTACGTAATTGGAAATTACCAAAACCAGAAATTTTTACTTCAGTACCGGTTTCAAGTGATTCGGCAATCCGATCAAAAAATGCATCGATCATATCTTTAGCTTCACGCTTATTAAGGCCTACTTGATCAAACAAGGCTTCAGAAAGTTCGTTTTTAGTTACAGTAAGGTGGGCATGAGATGTCTGATTCATTAAAATTACCTTTTTAACCTTAAATTATTATTCAATTTTCAATTAATTATTACTAATATATACCTACCGCAAGCGCGCGCCACATTTTTTCTCTAGCTGGGCTAGCAACGCAGCCATAGCAGTATCAACCTGTTCATCTTGCAAGGTTTCAAGTGCATTTAGAAGCGTGACACGAAACGCTAAACTTTTTTCATCTGCAGCTAAGCCACCGTTCGAAATACTACTGCTAGCATCCGCCTGGGGCCTAAACTCATCAAAGAGGGTAATTTTTTGCACAAACGCCTGTTGTGCTGCGAGCATTGCATCCAAGGCTAATTGCGCCGGCAAATCTTGCTTAACCACGACTGCTAAATCACGCTGCACGGCGGGTAATTTACTAATTTCACCAGGATTTGGTAAATCGATCAAGCTGATCGCCTGCCAATCGAACTCAAAAACAATCGGCGCCAACGGTAAAGCCAATTTTTGCTGAATAGCGGGATGGATCTCGCCGAGCCAGCCGATGGTTAATAGGCCATTAGGCATTAGCAATTGAATTGCCGCGCAACGACCAGGATGTAATGCAGCATGCGTCATCGTGCTAGTTTGAATTTGCAAAGGCATTAGGATGGTTTCTAGATCGCCTTTGACATCAAAAAAATCGACTACTTTGTTATTCACGCCCCACTGCTCTGGCCAAGTAAAACCATAGGCAAGACCAGCAACGCGCAGGGGTTGCCAAATTCCTGCTACTGCCCCAGCAACAGTATCTTCACTATCGCGCACATACTGCTCATCAGCGCCATTAACATAAGCAAAAGTACGCCCTACTTCAAATAAGCGCATGCGACTAGCGCCCCGATTAAGGTTGGCGCGCAAGTTGGTAAGTAAGCCGCCCAGCAAGGTACTGCGCATGACCGCATATTGGGCTGCAATTGGGTTAAGCACCTGAATAGGCCGACTCGAGTTAGTAGACGCACTAGCGAGTTGCTGCTCAAACTCGGCCTCAGTAAAGCCAAAATTAATGACTTCTTGATAACCCTGTTGAGCTAAACGATGTCGTAATGTGTGAATGCTCTGCAACTGTTCAGGTGTTGCTCGCATCGCCAACAATCCGCGCGGGGGTAAATCGGGAATATGTTCAAACCCATATAGACGGGCTACTTCTTCAATCAGGTCTTCCTCAATCTCTAAATCAAAACGATAGCTGGGTGGTGTCACTTGAAAAATCGTCTCGTCACCATTAGCTGTAGTACTAAACTCGAAACCCAAGCGCGTGAAGACGTCGCTTACAACTTCAATAGTTAATGGAATGCCAATAATTTGCATCGCGCGCTTTAAACGCATGCTTACTGGCTTACGTTCCGGCAAAGCAAGGATTTGATCGTCAATCGGCCCAGCTTGACCACCACAAACTTCAATGATTAGGGCGGATAAGTACGCTAAACACTCTACCGTAGCCTGAGGATCAACGCCACGCTCAAAACGGTGTCCAGCATCGGTTGTAAAGTTGAAGCGCCGCGCCCTACCCTGAATCGCTGCTGGCCACCAAAAGGCAGCTTCTACGTAAATATTGGTGGTCTTATCACTAACTGCGCAGTTATTGCCGCCCATAATTCCAGCTAAACTCACTAAGCCATTTTCATCCGCCACTACACCTACGCCATTAGTAATTTGTGAAGTCAGTTCGGCATCAACAGGCACAGGTATAAGAGTTTGACCATTTAATAATTCAATACTTTCGCCAGGCTTAGCCCAGCGCACATTTAAGTCACCCGCTAATCGATCTAAATCGAAAACATGACTTGGCTGACCCATTTCCAACATCACATAGTTAGATATATCGACCAAAGCCGAAATACTACGCTGGCCTGCACTCTTTAGGCGCTGCACAAGCCATGCCGGTGTTGGTGCCGCTGCGTTAACACCACGAATAATTCTGCCTGCAAAACGACCACATAAATCACGGTCGATGATATTGACCTTTAATTGATCCGCAATAGAGACTGCAGGCGCTTTTACTGGCGGGCGCTGTAAAGGTACATTTGTAATGGCTGCAACTTCACGTGCCATACCAATCAATGACAAGCAATCCGCCTTATTGGGCGTTAACTTGACGACAAATAGTTGTTCATCTAAATGCAAATAGCGCCGAATATCTTCGCCAATCGGTGCGTCTGCAGGAAGCTCATAGATACCAGCGTGATCGTCACCTAAGCCTAATTCTCGGCCCGAGCACAACATACCTTGACTTTCAACACCACGTAATTTGCCCACTTTAATCAACAAAGGTTTACCGCCGACTTCAACCGCTGGCAAGCTAGCGCCAACTAGGGCGCAAGGGATCTTGATACCAGCACGTGCATTGGGTGCTCCGCAAACAATCGTTAGCTCCTCCCCAGTTCCGGCATTGACTTTACAAACCCGCAAACGGTCGGCATCCGGATGTTGCTCAGTTGACAGAATTTCGGCGACAACAACCTTGGTAAATGGTGGCGCAACCGCATGCTGCTCCTCCACTTCAAGGCCTGCCATCGTCATTGCATGCGCTAATCCATCGCTATCCAAAGCAGGATTAACATATTGACGGAGCCACGATTCAGAAAATTGCATATGCGCTTAAGCTGGAAATTGCGCTAGAAAGCGCAAATCGTTTTCAAAAAATAACCGCAAATCATCAATTCCATAACGCAACATGGTTAAACGCTCTAACCCAGAACCAAAAGCGAAGCCGGTATAGCGCTCGGCATCAATGCCCATGTTACGCAACACCTTAGGATGCACTTGACCCGCACCTGAAATCTCCAACCAACGGCCAGCTAATTTACCGCTGCCAAAAGCCATATCGATTTCTGCTGAGGGTTCAGTAAACGGAAAATACGAGGGCCGGAAGCGAACCTGCAAAGCATCGGTTTCAAAAAATGTACGCAAAAAATTGGTATATACCCCTTTAAGATCGGCAAAAGAGACTTGTTCGCCAATCCACAAACCTTCAACCTGATGAAACATGGGCGAATGCGTTGCATCGCTATCAACCCGATAGGTTCTCCCAGGGGCAATGACTTTAATTGGTGGCATCACCGCAGCATTAGCATATTTTTTAACGTGCTCGCTTGCATATCGCACCTGCATCGGGCTGGTATGAGTACGTAACAATAAGGGCTTACCTTGGCCATCGTTGCTATCAACGTAAAACGTATCTTGCATCGAGCGCGCTGGATGATTTTCAGGGCTATTGAGTGCGGAAAAATTAAACCAGTCGGTTTCAATTTCTGGGCCTTGTGCTACATCAAAGCCAATCGAATGAAAAATTGCCTCGACTCGCTCCCAGGTACGCATGACAGGATGCAAACTGCCAACCTGCTGACCACGCCCAGGTAGTGAGACATCGATGGCTTCAGCTGCTAATCGTAAATGCAGAACAGCCTCTGATAAAGCTTGGCGTCGAGCTTGTAGTGCGCTTTCAACTGCGGTTTTAGCCAGATTTATTTCAGCGCCAGCACGCTTGCGCTCATCGGGCGACAGCTTACCAAGCGCTTTGAGGCGCTCAGTAAGTATTCCCGCTTTACCGAGATACCGCGCCTTAGCATCCTCTAAGGCTGCCGGATCGACAGCCTTAGCGAAATCGCGTTTGGCATCCTCGACAAGTTGGTCGAGCGAAACCATCTTAGCCTAGCTTAAAGAATATTGAATTAAGCTGCAGCTACAGTGGATTTAATCCGCGTAACCAAAGCAGCGAATGCTTCTTTATCCATGATGGCCATATCGGAAAGCACTTTACGATCAAGTTCGATCTGGGCTTTTTTCATGCCATTCATAAATACGCTATAGCTCATATCATGCTCGCGAACAGCAGCATTAATACGGGCAATCCATAAAGCACGGAATACCCGTTTTTTGTTACGGCGATCGCGATAGGCATATTGGCCTGCGCGCATAACTGCTTCTTTAGCAACGCGAAAGACGTTATTACGTCGACCGCGATAGCCTGAAGCAGCATCGGTAATTTTTTTATGACGGGCTCTAGCGGTAACCCCACGTTTGACTCTTGACATTAAATTCTCCTATCTAGTCTGGGTTTATGCGTAGGGCAGCATAGCGCGAATTGACTTCACATCTGCTTTAGCTACTTCGGTTGAGCCACGTAATTGACGCTTATTTTTAGTGGTTTTTTTGGTGAGGATGTGGCGTTTAAAAGCCTGACCCCGTTTAATCGATCCGCTCGCGCGAACCGTGAAGCGCTTTTTAGCGCTACTCTTGGTTTTCATCTTGGGCATGACTACTCCCTTTCATTCTCTCGTGATCTAAGGTGGCAACCGACGGCTACGCTTCCTGTACCTTGACTCACACAACTAACTACTACTACCTCGGCAGCTGTTGCTGCTCTTCTCATGCACTTATAGGCGCATGCTTATTTCTTTTTCGCTGGAGATAAGACCATCACCATTTGACGGCCTTCCATTTTAGGAAATTGTTCTACTTGACCAAAAGGCTCAAGATCCAATTTCAACCGATCCAGCATTCTTGCTCCGATTTCTTGGTGGGCCATTTCCCGACCACGAAACCGCAACGTAATTTTTGTTTTATCGCCATCTTCTAAGAAGCGAATTAAATTGCGCAACTTCACACCATAATCACCATCATCAGTACCAGGCCGAAACTTCACTTCTTTAACCTGAATTACCTTTTGCTTCAGCTTAGCTTCATGCTGACGCTTAGCTTCTTGATACTTAAATTTACCGAAGTCCATTAAACGAGCTACGGGAGGCAACGCAGTAGGAGCAATTTCGACCAAGTCGGTTTCTTGCTCCTCAGCCATCCTTAAGGCATCTAACAACTTAACTACACCAACGGCTTCCCCGTCAGACCCAATCAAACGCACTTCAGGAGCAGTTATTTCCCCGTTAATGCGCTGCAATTTATCAGTAGCGATCTTCTAATTCCTTATAAAAAACAATAAAAACCGTCAACATCACCCAAAGCCCTAGCTCACTAGCTCGGGACCGACTTTCTGGACAATATCCTGCTGGAGTCGGGCAACGAAGGCATCTAAAGGCATTACGCCTAAATCGACTCCGCCACGGGCACGAACGGCCACTGTATTACTTTCAAGCTCTTTATCGCCAACAACGAGCAAATAAGGCACTTTCTGTAATGCATGCTCGCGTATTTTATAGGTAATTTTCTCATTTCGCAAATCGGCCTCAACCCTAAACCCTTGTTTTTTCAGGATTTGCTGAATTTGTTGCGCATATGCAGCAGAATTTTCAGAAATATTAAGGACCACTGCCTGGATGGGGGCCAGCCAACTGGGCATAGCGCCAGCATGGTTTTCGATCAAAATACCGATAAATCGCTCTAAGGAGCCCACGATCGCGCGGTGCAGCATGACCGGCACCTGCCGACTATTATCTTCAGCCACATATTCAGCGCCAAGGCGAGCCGGCATTGAAAAGTCAACTTGCATGGTGCCACACTGCCAGGACCGGCCAATGGAGTCTTTGAGGTGGTATTCAATTTTGGGGCCATAAAATGCGCCTTCGCCGGGTAACTCCTCCCAAGTTTGACCTGTGGCCCCAAGCGATTCGCTTAAAGCACCCCGTAAGGCGTTTTCCGCTGTATCCCAAATTGCATCAGTTCCCACCCGCTTCTCAGGGCGTAAAGCCAATTTCACGACCACCTCAGTAAATCCAAAATCAGCATAAACCGCGCGCACCGCTTTATCAAAAGTGGCCACTTCACTTTGCACTTGGTCTTCGGTGCAAAAAATATGGCCATCATCTTGCGTAAAGCCGCGTACCCGCATCAAGCCATGCAGAGCGCCGGATGGCTCATTGCGATGACATTGACCAAATTCACCTAAACGTAACGGTAACTCGCGATAACTATGCAAGCCGGAATTAAAAATTTGCACATGGCCTGGGCAATTCATTGGCTTTAAAGCGTAGACCCGATTTTCGGAATCGGTCGTAAACATATTATCTTTATAGTTTTCCCAATGCCCCGATTTTTCCCATAACGAACGATCTAAAATTTGTGGCGCTTTAACTTCTTGGTAGTTTTCTTGTTGATAGACTCGACGCATGTATTGCTCAACCTCTTGCCAAATCGCCCAACCCTTTGGATGCCAAAATACGAGGCCGGGCGCCTCATCTTGGAAATGAAATAAATCGAGTTGCTTGGCGAGACGGCGATGATCGCGCTTTTCAGCCTCTTCCAACATATGCAAATAGGCCTCTTGATCCTCTTTCCTTAACCAAGCAGTGCCATAAATTCGTTGCAGCATTTCATTTTTACTATCGCCCCGCCAATACGCTCCTGCGACCTTCATTAATTTAAAAACTTTTAATTTACCGGTTGAAGGTACATGCGGGCCGCGACATAAATCGGTAAAACTGCCTTCGCTATAAAGTGAGACGTCTTGATCAGCAGGAATACTGCCAATAATTTCCGCTTTATAAAGTTCGCCTTGCGCCTTAAATAAGGCAATCGCCTCATCGCGCGGTAGCACTTGCCTTAAAACCGGCTCATTTTTTTTCGCCAATTCCAGCATGCGGTTTTCTAAGGCCGTTAAGTCCTCTGGCGTAAATGGGCGATGAAATGAAAAATCATAATAAAACCCATTTTCAATTACTGGCCCAATGGTTACCTGCGCCGTGGGAAAAAGCGTTTTAACTGCGTAAGCCAATAAATGCGCCGTCGAGTGCCGCACAATATCTAGCGCCTCGGGACTTTTATCAGTCACAATCGCCAATTGCACGTGGTGATCTAGCGTAAAACTCAAATCGACTAAACGACCATCCACTATGCCAGCTAAGGCGGCTTTAGCCAGGCCACTGCCAATACTTTGTGCAACATCAGCAACGGTTACCGGCGCAGCAAACTCGCGCTTCGAACCATCAGGTAAGCTTACTGCCAGCATTCATACTCCCATTCGCCATTCCGGGTCAATTCGGGTCAATTCGTTGGTAGGCTCGATTGGACTCGAACCAACGACCCCCACCATGTCAAGGTGGTGCTCTAACCAGCTGAGCTACGAGCCTATATCAGTCAGGAGTTTATCACCGCCGCTGCACCTCTAGCACTCCGGTCACATCTTCGAGGCTGTTTTGCACTAAACGCAGTGCTGCGGTGTTGCTTATTTCAATCGTAAAGACGATTTGAACCTGCCCGCGTTTAGCTGACTTACGTAAATCAATGA
Organism: uncultured beta proteobacterium; assembly: GCA_903918115.1. Lineage (GTDB taxonomy): Bacteria > Pseudomonadota > Gammaproteobacteria > Burkholderiales > Burkholderiaceae > Polynucleobacter. The sequence continues at coordinate 2,226 of CAIXDG010000088.1, read as the reverse complement.
CATGCACACCTTGGCGGGTAATAATTTCAAACAACTCGCGTAATAGCTCGGGTCGATCTAAAGCAAGCACCGTCAGGTCGGTTGGATAAAGACGCTCTTGCTTGCCTGATTTAGTCGGCTTATTAGGTTTGCCTGCTTTACCTGAAAGATCTAGCGGATGGTGTGCAGATCCTGTCGATGCATTCCAGGCAGTTTGTATCACCCGTTCGGGCGCGCGCTCTAAAAGCTTCAAAAAGGTTTTGCATGAGCGACGATGAATCGACACTCCACGACCTAAGGTTACAAACCCAACGATTGCATCGGGCGGCACTGGTCGACAGCAGCGCGCAAGCTGGGTTAATAAAGAATCAATGCCAACTACCAGGACATCACTATGGCTCGCCCCCTGACGAGCGCCAGGATGTAAAACAATCGAATCCGGTGGTTTGACAGTTTTTGTTTCTGTAGGCGGTTTATTTGGTGCGGCTAAAGATTCGTCATCCAGCGCATTAAACCAAGCCCGCACTTTCGAGCGTGCGCGGTGCGACTGCAAATAAGTGCGATCGGGGCTAATCCAATCGCGCGATGGTCCACCCTGTTTTACCGCAATGATGTCTACTGTTTGCCCATTAGCCAATTCCGTATCTAATGGCACCATGGCGCCATCCACATGCGCTCCGCGGCAACGATGACCTAGGTCAGTATGTACAGCATAAGCAAAATCAATTGGTGTTGAGCCCTTTTCAAGCGCAATGACTTTGCCAAGCGGTGTTAAAACGTAAATGTGTCCATCTATTTCATGATGCTTTAAATGCTCCCAAGCATCATCCTTCCAAGCAATTAACTGCCGAGCCCAGGCAATTTGCTGTTCATAAGCACTGGCTGCGCTCAGTGTGCCCTGCTGTAAACCTTCTTTGTAACGCCAATGCGCAGCTAAGCCAAACTCTGCTTGCTGATGCATATCTTGTGTACGAATTTGAATTTCAAATGGGATGCCTGCCTCATTCATAACCACTGTATGCAAAGATTGGTAACCATTTAATTTTGGGCGGGCAATATAGTCATCAAACTCGCGTGGGATAGGTTGCCAAAGCTGGTGGACTAAACCTAAGACCCCATAGCATTCCTGAATATCGTTGACCACCACCCGAAATGCCCGTACGTCATACAAATTAGCAAACTCCAAAGACTTCCCTTGCATTTTTTTCCAAATGCTATAAATATGTTTTGGGCGTCCCTGAACCTCGCAAATAATTTTTTCATTCGCCAGTTCTGTCTGTAATTGGGTAATTACCTTTTTAATCAAACTTTCGCGTGCCGTTCTCTTGGCATCCAGCATCTTGGCAATGTTGCGATAGTCCGTTGGCGAAACTAAGCGAAACGCAAGATCTTCCATTTCCCATTTCATTTGCCAAATACCTAAACGATTGGCCAAACTTGCATCAATTTCTAGAATCGTTTTGGCCCAGGGGCTAGGCATCGAAATAGTCTCGCGGGTAATCCACCGTAAACTTTGTAGGCGTGAAGCTAAGTAAATCAGCACCACTCGTAAGTCATTACCAAAAGCCAAAAGCATTTTGCGCAACAGCTCTTCTTGTCCGGCAACACTCGCTACCCCATTTTTCCCCAGCAGTTTTGCTTGCGCTTGGCGTAAGCCCCGAAAGCCGAGCAATAGATGGGCTGCATCGGCGCCAATTAACTTAACTAAGGCTTCTTTATTTTGCGTATAGTGCATGTGGCTAGCGGCAGTAAGACTACTAGCATCCAGGCCAAGAGCTTGCAGAATGGTATGTACGCCATTTGCATGCGCCTCGGCATCTTCTCCATACCATGGGTCAAGCAGGAGATCATGAGTCAGTTTTGCGGTAGGCATCACTAAATGATCAAGGGGTTTGATAGATACGGATACAACTAATTAAAAAATGCTTTGGCCAGACTAATTTGTGCGGGCTTAATAAATGCAGGGGCATGCCCAACTAAAGGAATTTCAATACTACGCGCGTGTGCATTACGGCGGCACATTTCTGTGACGGTTGCTTGCGAGAGTAAGTCTGATTCTGCGCCGCGCACAATCAGAATTGGTACCTGAATCTGCTCAAAGCTATGCCATAACGCCATCTCACCAGCAGCGGCAGTAATTGCATTGACGGCCGCAAAAGGTACCGCAATGGCGGGGTCGTAATGGACATTCCACCCCCCTTCATGCTCAACTAAATGTGGGCCGTTATATTCATCCCATTCTGCATC
>CAIXDG010000087.1 GCA_903918115.1 uncultured beta proteobacterium | reverse complement strand
GCAGCTGATATGAAAACCTCATTAGCGGCTTTTGTTGTGGCTACTGAAGAATACGTGCGCAATAACCCCAATCATGCAGATACGCTTGCTTTTCTCCTTACTAGCGACGAAGAAGGCCCCGCACACGATGGTACGGTAGTGATGTGTGAGCGCCTTAAAAAACGCGGTCAAGTCTTAGATTACTGTGTGATTGGCGAGCCCACCTCAGTGAATCGCTTAGGGGACATGATTAAAAATGGTCGGCGGGGTTCTTTATCTGGGAAGCTCAGCGTCAAAGGCATTCAAGCCCATATTGCTTACCCTCACCTCGGTGCCAACCCAATTCATTTAGCAGCTGGGGCGATTGCTACCTTAGCCAGCACTGAATGGGATCAGGGTAATGACTATTTCCAGCCAACCACGTTTCAAATTTCGAATATTCACGCGGGCACCGGTGCAAACAACATTATTCCCGGGGAAATGACCGTCGAATTTAATTTTCGCTTTTCTTCTGCCAGCACCCCCGAAGAGCTGCGTGCAAAGGTCAGTGCAATTTTGGATGAGGCCAAGCTAGACTATGCAATCGATTGGAAGCTAGGCGCAAGCCCGTTCCTCACCCCAAAAGGGGCCTTAGCGCTTGCGCTTCAAGAGGCGATTCAAACTGAAACTCAGGTAGTTACTGAGCTTTCTACCACCGGTGGTACTAGCGATGGTCGCTTCATCTCGCAAATCTGTAAAGAGGTGGTCGAATTTGGTCCAATAAATTCTACTAGCCATAAGCTTAATGAATGTGTTTCAATAAACGATATTGAACCTCTCAAAAATATCTATCGACGCGTTTTAGAAAATCTACTGGCTTAATCCTTATTCCCCTAAGCTGGCACTTGAATATCCCCGCAAAATATCCCCTTCATGGACCCTGAGCCTTTAGCGCCACAGCAGCCTTCTGCTGCTAACCCAATTTCAGTGGCAGCATGCTGCCAAGAGCTAGCCGAGCAACTCGCTATGGCTGACTTACATTTTGGCCATGGTGCTATCGATGCCCAAAGTGAAGCACTCTGGATTGTCAGCAAAGAGTTGGGCTTAAGTCCCAGTGCAGCACTTGAGCAAATGCATACTGAATTAACTAGCGCACAACAAGCGCATGCCTTAGCCATTGCTACTGAACGCATTCGTAGCCGAAAACCACTTGCTTACTTACTGGAAGAGGCGTGGTTAATGGGAGTGGCATTTGATTGCAATGAGCAAAGCATTGTGCCCCGCTCGTTTATTGCCGAACTAATTACATCAGGCGACCTCGAGCCTTGGCTGCCGGCTGATGGTAAGGTACTCGACCTTTGTACTGGCAATGGCTCGCTAGCAATTTTAGTCGCCCTGGCTTGCCCCGATATTCGCGTGACAGCCTGTGACATTAGTATGCCCGCCCTAGCTTTAGCCTCGCGCAATTTAAAACGCCATGGGTTTAGCGAACAAATAGAGCTTTTGCATGGCGATTTATTTGACGCCTTACCCGACCCCAATGAAGAAGAGCGTTTTGATTTAATTATCTGTAACCCACCGTATGTTAACGATGCATCAATGCAAGCCTTACCAGCAGAGTATCAAGCTGAACCTGCAATTGCTTTAGCGGGAGGTAGCGATGGGATGAATTTGATCCGGCGCATTATTGACGCAGCGCCAGACTATCTAAATGAACGCGGCGCGCTCTTAATTGAAATTGGTAATGAGGCTGAGCACTTTCAATTGGCTTTTCCCCAAATACCCGTTATTTGGATGGAGGTTTCTGCTGGTAATCAGCAAGTAATCCTCATTCAAGCTGAAGACTTACGCTAACTCCAAATCATTCGCCGCAGCAATCGCCTCATCAATCCGCTCTACACTGATGATTCGTAGGCCAGCAATTTTGGTTTTGGGCATATTTGCTTTAGGAATAATGGCGATGCTAAAGCCCAATTTAGCAGCCTCCTTCAAACGTTCTTGACCCCGTGGACACGGCCGTATTTCGCCAGCCAAACCGACTTCGCCAAAAACAATGAGTTCTCGCGGTAAAGCGCGGTTACGAATCGAGGATTGAATCGCTAGTAACACGGCTAAGTCTGCTGCCGGCTCAGTAATCTTGACCCCACCAACCGCGTTTAAAAAAACATCTTGGTCAAAGCAAGCAATGCCAGCATGGCGATGCAGTACCGCCAAGAGCATGGCTAAACGGTGTTGCTCTAAACCTACCGCTAAGCGACGCGGGTTGGGAATATGCGCGGTATCAACTAAGGCTTGAATCTCCACTAATAAGGGGCGACTACCTTCTTGCGTCACTAATACACAAGCCCCTGGCACCATTTCTGCATGCTGCGAAAGAAAAATAGCTGAAGGGTTAGAAACTCCGCGTAAGCCTTTTTCTGTCATGGCAAAAACACCCAGTTCATTCACGGCACCAAAACGGTTTTTAATCGCGCGTACTAAACGAAAACTCGAGTGGGTGTCACCCTCAAAATACAACACGGTATCGACAATATGCTCAAGCACACGTGGGCCAGCTAAATGACCATCTTTAGTCACATGGCCAACTAATAAAACGCAAATACCCGTGGACTTTGCAAAACGGGTTAACTGGGCTGCGCACTCGCGCACCTGCGCAACTGATCCTGGTGCAGAGCTAAAGGCTTCAGAATAAATCGTTTGAATCGAATCAACTACGACCACTTGCGGGCGCACCGTATCCATGATCGTTAACAATTTTTCTAACTGAATTTCGGCTAATACTTCAAGCTGAGGGGCTTTTAAATCAATCCGTTTAGCGCGCAGTGCAATCTGAGCAGCCGATTCTTCGCCACTGCTATAGAGCACTGAAACTCCAGCCGCACTCATTTGCGCTAAGGCCTGCAGTAGTAAAGTCGATTTACCAATACCAGGGTCTCCACCAAGTAATACCACTCCGCCAGGCACTAAACCGCCACCCAGAACCCGATCAAACTCTTCAATACCAGTAGGAAGTCGCGGCAAATCTTCCGCTTGAATGGTGGCTAATTTTTGCCGTGGAATCGATTGTGCTAAACCCTGAAACCGAGGTGCGCTCGGTGTTTCAGCAATGCTTTCCTCCAGCGTATTCCATGCTTGACAAGTTGGGCATTGGCCCTGCCATTTAGCTGAAGTGCCACCACAAACTTGGCACACGTAGATTGTTTTTACTTTTGCCATAGGAAATTAATCGAGTTGAGTACCCGCTTTATTTTCTTGCGCGCGCCGTGGCGCGTCTTTACGGCGTTTTTCTAAATCTGCGGCGCGTTCAGCTTCGTCTTTTTGTTTTTGTTCAAATGCTTTTTTATTGTCGGCGCGTTCTGCTGCCTTTGCGGGATCGGCGCGCTCAGCAGCCCGCTTGGCATCATTGGCATCTTTAATTTTATCGCGCACAATCCGCTGGCTTTCATGTAAAGCAATTTCTTGGTCCCGAACAGGATCAATTTCTTTGCGGTAATCAGCGCGCGTACCTTTTAAACAATAGGTCACGAAAAAATCTTTGTAACACGCTGCAGACGCTTTTTTCCAACGGTAATCAATCCACTGACGCTGTAATAGTAATTGCGCTTCAATTTTATTCAGCTCTGCTAACTCATCTTCCTCAGGAGTATTAGCCCATGCCGAATTAGCGCAACACAAAATGGCAAATACCATAGTAAGCGCAACAAATACGGCTTTCAAATCTCAACCTTTGCGCCTAATTCAACTAAGCGATTTGCCGGAATTTTGAAAAAGTCAGATTGACGGCTCGCGTTTTGGTACATCCACGCAAATATGGCTTCACGCCAAAGAGCCATGCCTTTCATATCAGTGGGCACAATGGTGTCACGCGATAAGAAAAATGAGGTGCTCATTAAGTCAAATTTCAAGTTCGCTTTAGTCTCAATCAAATGCATGATTTGACTCATATCGGGCGTTTCATTAAAACCATACACCGCACGCACCACAAAAATATTCGGCTCAATTTCACTAAGCGTAATGCGATCTTCATTACGCACTCGAGGTATATCCCAAATACTTACCTTCAGGAAGAAAACTCGCTCATGCAAGACATGATTGTGCTTTAAGTTATGCAAGAAAGACACCGGCAAGTAATCAACATGGGCGGTGAGAAAAACTGCGGTGCCCTCTACGCGATGGGGGGGATGCTTTAATAATGAGCTCATGAAAGAATCGAGCTTAATACCGTTATTGGTTGCCCGCTCGCGCATCATTTGTCGACCCTGATACCAGGTTAAGAGCAGCATAAAAGAAATGCCACCAAGTAATAAGGGGAACCAGCCGCCCTCAAGTACTTTTAATAAGTTAGCAGTAAAGAAAGCGGCGTCGACGAATAAAAAGGCAGAGATTACCAAGGTTACTAAATAGGCATTCCAACGCCACAGCACCCGCATCACAATTGCAGCTAAAACCGTATCAATAATCATAGTTGTGGTGACTGCAATACCATAAGCAGCGGCTAAGTTTTCCGACTTCTTAAATGCCAACACAATCACAATCACAAAGATAAATAAAATCCAATTAACTAAAGGAATATAAATTTGTCCGATTGACTTATCCGACGTATGTTGAATCTTCATACGGGGCAAGAAACCCAACAAAATAGCTTGGCTAGTAATGGAAAATGCTCCAGAAATAACTGCTTGTGAGGCAATGACTGTCGCTAGCGTTGCCAAAATAATTAAGGGGAATACAAATACATCGGGTACCATGGAATAGAATGGATTTTTCGCTGCATCAGGATTGAGTAGCAGCATGGCACCCTGACCAAAGTAATTTAATAATAAACAGGGCATCACTAAAAAGAACCAACCCACCCGAATCGACTTAATGCCAAAGTGCCCCATATCGGCATACAAAGCTTCGGCCCCAGTCAATACCAGAAATACTGCGCCAAGCACAATAAAGCCCTGCAACGCATGGTTGATCATGAAATCAACTGCGTATAAAGGATTAAAGGCAAGCAAGATAATGGGATTACTAATAATTTGGTAAATACCCATCACACCCAAAACTACAAACCAAGCAACCATGATGGGACCAAACAATTTACCCACTAATGCCGAACCTTTTTTCTGAATTAAAAATAATCCAGTCAAAATTGCTAAAGTTACGGGTATTACGTAAGTAGTTAAGTTTGGCGAAAGAACTTCAAGACCCTCAACAGCAGATAAAACCGAAATTGCTGGCGTAATAATGGCGTCACCATAAAACATGCAAGTGCCAAACACGCCCATCATCATTAAAGTCATCGCACGGCGAGAGCCAACCGGTGCTGAGCGTAATGCCAAAGCCATTAAAGCTAAAGTGCCGCCCTCGCCCTGATTATTGGCGCGCATAATGAAAAGCACATACTTTAAAGATACGACGATGGTAAATGCCCAAAACACCATCGAGATCACGCCATAAACGGCTTCTGCTGAAAATGGAATACCGTGGGCAACACTAAAACATTCTTTTAAAGCGTACAGTGGGCTAGTGCCAATATCGCCAAATACCACTCCAATAGCAGCGACCACTAAGCCAGGTAATGGGCCCCGATGTTCGTGATGGGCACCATGAGAAATTTCGATAGGACGTAGTAACGTCGATTCTGAATATTCGGGATTGCTAACCGACATTACTTAACCTCAAATTGATATTGCAAGGCAATATATTACTCCTTTGAGCCCTTATTTTTCCCGATTTATTGACACAATATACCCTTAAAAGCCCGTAAGGCTCGACAAAATAGGCTTAAAAATGCTAGAATCGAAGGCTCAGACGCGGGGTGGAGCAGTCTGGCAGCTCGTCGGG
>CAIXDG010000086.1 GCA_903918115.1 uncultured beta proteobacterium | reverse complement strand
TCTATCACTTGGTGAAGCAAGCATTCCTTGAAAAGCAGTAGATGTGTAGCCTGAACGAACTAGATACAAAGCCATGATGCTTTTCCTTTGTTAAATGGGCAACTGGCGTGCCAAATTGCTTCTGACCCATGTGCTCAAACCGCTAGCAGTTCCTTTTACTTGCCATGCTTGAAATGCAGGGTCTGCATACAAAGCATCAGTGCATTTACCATAGGCTTCAAAGCTATCGTAGCGAGCTGAAAAAACCATGTTGCCTATCTCTCCAGCCGATACAGCCCAAATTGAGACTTCAGCGCCATGCTTTCGCCAGAGGGCTGCACTTTCTGCCACCAACTCCATTAACTTTGCCATGTCTGCACCCGGGTTAGGTTTGAAAACCACTTGAGAAATCATTTGAGCCATTTTGAGCCCCTTAAGTTAGTTGAGCGCATTTCGAAATGAAATGCGAGATTTCATTAGGCGCCAGTATTTTTGAAATTGATATAGGTAGTTGAATGGCATTCAAGGACGATGGCAGAACAAAGGTGCAATCGAGCCCCCTTGCCGAATAAAGAACATTTACTGAGCAAACGATTGGGTTCAATTGTTAGAACTTTTGAATAAAGTTTGGGACCTTGGATTGGTTTTGCTTATCGGGTGTTCGGGTAGTGCGTATGAATTGCTGTTTATGGTTTGGTTTCGGCGGGGTTACCGTGCTCGTGGGCTTCTAGCGGAGATCAGGTGTCGTTTAACACGACAGGTGGTGCGTGTGGTTGTATAAGTTAAAACTACTTGAAATTAATCTTTGGGGTAGCGATTTCCGTTTTTAATCATCAACACTATTCCAGTGATTGGTGCAAAGAACAATCCAGCAAGAAACCAAATCCAGTAGTTTCTTTCAGTTTTCTGAGCCCACATTCCACAAAATAGAGCAAAGAAAAATACAAGCAAACCAATGATGTCGTTGTTCCACATTTGAAATTCCTTCGCTGTTTGGCTGATCTTAGGTTGATTTGTAACTTTTACGAATCCTTAGCTTGACGCAAATCAAATAACTGGCTTCATATGCATATTTGTCATTAATAACTAACTATTCAGTAGTTCCAGTTTTAGGTAAAGACTTCCAGAATCAACTCATCTTAATTTTTAGATGCAGTTCTGAAGTCTTCAATGAAATCAAATCGTAGTTTTATCAAAAGCCTGTTAAGCGCATTGGTCTTGGTCAGTGTCGGCTTGTCCACGCTGGCTTCAGCGCAGAGCGTGAGCTTGCTGAATGTCTCTTATGACCCCACACGAGAGTTGTATGTTGAGTTCAATGCAGCCTTTGCCAAATACTGGAAAGCCAAAACTGGTCAAGATGTAGTTATCAAGCAATCTCACGGAGGTTCTGGGAAACAAGCACGATCAGTGATTGATGGTATTGATGCCGATGTTGTCACATTAGCACTGGCGGGTGACATTGACGCTTTGTACAAACAAGCCAAACTTATTCCCGCAGATTGGCAAAAGCGCTTGCCGCACAATTCGTCTCCCTACACTTCCACCATTGTCTTGGTGGTGCGTGAAGGTAATCCTAAGGGAATCAAAGATTGGGACGATCTGGTAAAGCCAGGCATCAGTGTCATAACGCCTAACCCAAAGACTTCGGGTGGCGCACGTTGGAACTATCTGGCTGCTTGGGAATTTGCAAAACGCAAATATGGAAGCGAAGCAAAAGCTAAAGAGTTCGTTCAGAAACTCTACAAAAATGTGCCTGTTCTTGATACTGGCGCTCGCGGATCATCAGTCACATTTGCACAGCGCAATCAAGGCGATGTATTTATATCTTGGTAAAACGAAGCCTACTTGCTAGAGAAGGAGTTCAGTAGCAAAGTGGATGTGGTCTATCCATCCATTAGCATCTTGGCAGAACCGCCCGTTACAGTGGTGGACAAAACCGTAGATCGCAAAGGCACACGTGCTGTTGCAGAAGCCTACTTGCAATACTTGTACACCGATGAAGGGCAAGATATTGCTGGCAAAAACTTCTATCGACCCATATCACCAAAAGCTCAAGCCAAGTATGCCAAGCAATTGCCAAAAATTCCGTTGTTTACCATTGAGCAAGCCTTTGGGGGCTGGGAGAAAGCCGACAAAGATCACTTTGCAGATGGTGGCAGCTTTGATCAGATTTATCTGAAGAAGTAAGTGATTTTTGAATACTTAGATTCTTACAACTTTTGAATAAAGTTTGGGGTCTAGAAGGATGTCGGGGACAGCGTTGTGCCAACAATTCAAGATTCCTTGACCTACTCAAATGAATGCCTCAAACTCACGGCAATACTTGATAGCTGTTCATCCTTTTATGACCAATTCAAATCGTCATTCAATTAAAACTCTTGCCAAGTTGCTCCTTGCTGGAATTCTGATAGCAGGGCTGATTGTTGTCGCTGCCCAAGACTTGGTGCCACATATGTCATACACCAAGTTGTTTGCTTATATCTTTATTGGGCTCGCCGCTTTGGCAGTGAATCTTGTTGGATTGAG
>CAIXDG010000085.1 GCA_903918115.1 uncultured beta proteobacterium | reverse complement strand
AGGTAATTACCTGTCAAGCTTCGAATTATAGTAATTTGGCAAACAAGCAATAGACGGCTAAACTCTTAGTACTACTGCGAATGGTAACTCACTGATCGCCTTCTAAGGGGGGACATCATCGATGAAAATTCACCAACTCACAAAAGACGAGGCGCTTACTAGCCTAAAAAGTAGTCACGATGGTTTGTCCCAGGCTGAAGCGATTCAACGATTGAGCGAGTATGGCCCTAACAGGATTGATAAAGTTCGTGGTGTGCCATTTGGATTGGTCTTAATCAAAGAGTTTATCCATTTCTTCGCGCTGATTCTTTGGCTTGCTGCTGGGATGGCATTTTTCGCAGAGTCCAGAGAGCCGGGTAGTGGTATGGACAAGCTGGGTTACGCTATTCTCGGAGTGATTGTCATCAACGGTTTGTTTTCTTTCTGGCAACAGTTCCGAGCCGAACGCGCTATTACTGCCTTGGAGAAATTGTTACCCCAGTATGTAAAGGCATTACGCGATGGTAAAAATGGGCTTATTCTCGCGTCGGACTTGGCGCCTGGGGACGTTATTTTGTTACAAGGAGGCGATAATGTGCCGGCGGATTGTCGTTTACTCGAAGCATTTTCTTTACGGGTCAACAATGCTACTGTTACCGGTGAGTCGATGCCTAAGGCTAGAGATGCAGAGCCGAGTTACGAAGAAGAGGTGCTTCATGCCCGAAATACCCTGTTGGCTGGAACGTCTATTGTCTCAGGGGAAGGGCGAGCAGTAGTTTTCGCCACTGGCATGCATACTGAATTTGGTAAGATTGCTCATCTGACGCAAACAGCTAAAGCAGCGACCTCCCCGTTGCAACAGGAAATCGCCCGACTTAGTCGTATCGTCGCACTCTTGGCTTTTTCAATTGGTGTGGTATTTTTTTTCATTGGTCAAGCTATGGGACTGTCGTTTTGGGGGAATTTCATTTTCGCAATCGGTATTATCGTAGCCCTCGTTCCAGAAGGATTATTGCCCGCGCTCACCTTGGCGCTTGCAATGGCAACCCAGCGCATGGCAAAGCGCAATGCGCTGATTCGTCACTTGCCATCAGTGGAAACTTTGGGCTCTGCAACCGTTATTTGCACCGACAAGACGGGAACTCTTACCGAGAATAAGATGTCAGTGAGTGCGCTGTATTTGAATGGTCAAATACTAACGCCCACTGAGGTAAGACGACAGTATGAATTGGCACGGATTTACCAGCGATTTTTCGAGGACGCGATGCTTTGTCATAATCTTAAAGAGACTCAAGTTGCAGGCAAAATGCAGATTTTGGGTGATCCTATGGAGGTGGCTTTGGTGCAAATGGCGAAGACCTGTCTGGGAGAAAATATAACCTATCCAAAAATCAATGAGGTGCCTTTCGATACTGACCGCAAGCGTCTTTCGACAATACACCAGACACCCGGCGGGCCAATACTTTATTGTAAAGGTGCGTTGGAAATGCTTTTACCGTTGTGCAATCGGGTGCAAATGGGAGCAGAAATAAAGCCCTTGACTACGGAAATACTTGAAGCTTACACACTGACGCTGGAAAATATGGCTCGCGATGGTTTGCGGGTGTTGGCGTTTGCTTGGAGGGAGTTGGACGTTGGTCATCATGATGATGGGGCAAAATTGGAACGAAATCTGACCTTGTGTGGAATGGTTGGATTAGATGATCCTCCTAGACCTGAAGTTAGAGATGCTATTGGCAAATGCCGTGATGCAGGCATCAAGGTCATCATGGTGACGGGCGATCATCCGCATACCGCCCTTGCTATCGGTCGGCAAATCGGACAAATACAATCGGATACGCCTTTAATTATAACCGGTGAGAAATTGCGAAAGCTGTCCGAAATACAATTACGCTTAGCGTTGGATGCACCTGACATTATTTTTGCTCGGGTTGGTGCGGATCAAAAAATGCGCATCGTAAGTGCTCTACAAAAGAAAAAGCATATAGTTGCAGTCACCGGCGACGGTGTTAACGATGCTCCAGCACTAAAAATGGCTGATATCGGTATCGCCATGGGCGTGACTGGGACCGACGTCGCCAAAGCAGCAGCCGACATGATTTTGCTGGATGATAATTTTGCCAGCATTGTCGCTGCCATCGAGGAAGGGAGGGCGGTTTACGACAATATTCGTAAGTTTCTTACCTACATTCTCACCTCGGCTATTCCTGAACTTGTACCTTATCTCGTTTTTGCTTTGTTCAAAATACCCTTGCCCTTAACCATCATTCAAATTCTGGCGGTGGATCTAGGTACGGACATGTTGCCTGCTCTTGGATTAGGTGCCGATCCTCCGGCCCCGGGGATTATGCTTAAGCCTCCCCGCCCACGAAAAGAAAGATTACTCAATTGGCCTTTGCTTTTAAGAGCCTATCTATTTTTGGGGTTACTGGAGGCTGCTGCTGCGATGGCGGCTTATTTTTTTGTATTACAGGGCAGCAATTGGTCTTGGGGAGAACAATTAGCAAGCAACGACCCCGTGTATCTTCAAGCGACAACGGCTTGCCTTGGGGCGATTATTCTTATGCAAGTCTTCAATGTATTTCTCTGTAAAAAGCCTGAACGCAGCCTTTTTGGCGCAGGCAACTTCACTAACCATTTGCTTTTATGGGGCGTAGCATCTGAAGTTACTATAATTTTAACCATCGTTTATACGCCTTGGGGTCATACTATCTTCGGTACGGCGCCAATTGCGTTTTCAGTTTGGTTGTTCATGCTACCCTGTGCGATTGCAATGCTGTTGTTGGAGGAGGTACGAAAGTGGGTGGTTTTTCGATGGCATTTGAATCTCAATAAAAGCTGAGTAAACTATAAGTACTTTCTTTTATTAAACTGAATATTCCTTATGCTAACCATGAACTTTGCATCTGATAATTGGACGGGTGCGCACCCATTGATTTCGCAACGATTGTTTGAAGTTGCTTCAGGATTTTCTGCGCCTTATGGAGCAAGTTCACTTGATCGTAAGATTGAGCAACGATTTAACGAAGTATTCGAACGAGAAGTTGCTGTTTATTTTGTTAGCACGGGGACAGCGGCTAATTCTTTGGCGCTGGCTGCTGTTAATAGACCTGGTGGCGTTTCTTTTTGTCATCGCGAAGCGCATATGCTTGAAGATGAATGCGGTGCGCCGGAGTTTTTTACTCACGGTGCAAGATTGGCACCGGTAGATGGTGCCAACGGTAAAATTAATCCAGACAACCTTAAAGCTGAAATCGAGCGTTTTCCGCCTAATTTTGTTCATGCGGGTCAACCAATGGCAATATCAATTACCCAGGCAACTGAAATTGGTACGCTTTATCGGCCTGAAGAAATTGGGGTAATTTCAAAAATTGCACAAGGATATAGTTTACCCTTACATATGGATGGAGCCAGGTTTGCGAATGCTCTCGTTGCACTGGGGTTAACGCCAGCGGAAATGACTTGGAAACGGGGCGTCGATATCGTTTCTTTTGGCGCAACAAAAAACGGTTGTTGGTGTGCTGAAGCGTTGATATTTATGGATCCGAAATTATCAAAAGACTTACCCTTTATCAGAAAACGTGCTGCGCAGTTGCTTTCTAAAAGCCGATTTATTGCGGCTCAATTTGATGCTTATTTACAGGATGATCTTTGGCTAGTGATGGCCCGTCATGCCAATGCTATGGCTAACCGCTTGCAAAACGGAATCGTTAATTCTAATCTAGCAAAATTAGCTTGGCATGCAGAAGCTAATGAGGTGTTTGCGGTTGTTGATAAAGCAATAGCGGCACAAATTCAGGGAAAAGGTGCGGTTTTTAATCAATGGAATCCTCCGCGAGCTATACCTGATCTTTTAGATCATAACGAAGTATTACTGCGCTTGGTAACCAGTTTTGCAACTGAGGTTGATCATGTGGATCGATTTCTTGAATTATTAGATTTGGGATTGTAAATATAGATTAATCCGGTATTAAATTTAGAGTTTTTATTTTTAAGGGATCTATACGAAGGTTTTTATTCCGAGGTATGCCAAGTAAAGTAAACAACTCCCATCGGCATATTTTTAGCTAAGTATAATTTATTTTTATAAAGATGCCATCATTTGGAATGATCAACGAAGTTCAAATTTTTGATTTATTCAATAGTACAGCCTGTGCTCTCAACTGGTGGATATGATCAAGATAGCTTTTCTTCATATTTTTAATGGTTACTTTTTTTGTTTTAAAATCTACATAATTTTAATGATGAAATATTAGCATCATTTATGATGTATTTCTTAATCAGTAGTTTTGTTAAAAAACTAATTAAAACTTTGTATT
>CAIXDG010000084.1 GCA_903918115.1 uncultured beta proteobacterium | reverse complement strand
CGTTAATGCCAGCGCGAAGTTTTCCTGTGGGTGCAAAGCTTTGGATCATGGTGTTATCAAAGTGAAGGACTTGTTTGGTAGGGGTTGGGATACCTTTTGCGCTGATGGCTGCAGTATGAATTTGCCAGTTGCGAACGCCTGTTTTATCCAGCTCCATACGTAGCGCCCAACCTCGGTTGTTTTCAGGCAAATTGAATCCATCAAATACAAAGTTGCCAAGGCTATAGAAAATAGGCTTGTTTTTATAACGCTCAGTATCTTGCACTTGATGGGGATGGCCGCCGATAACAGCGTCAGCACCAGCGTCAATCATCAAGCGTGCTAATTGGCGTTGTCGTTCGTTAGAAATTGGACCTTCCCAGCCCCAGTGCATCACAGGAATAACGATGTCGGCTCGCCATTCGGTTCTTGCGGCTCGGATATCGCGGACCACTTGTTCGTCTTCGCTCCATGCCACGCCTACACGATCATGGTCTGCTTCAAAACTACGTGGCTGGAATTCGTCGTATCCCAATAATGCAATACGAATGCCATTTCGCTCAAACACCTTGGGTGTATGCGCTTCTTTGAGGTTATAGCCTGCTCCGTAATAACCAATGCCATTCTTCTTTAGTAGTCCCAGCATTTCAGAAAAAGCCTCAGGACCAAAATCACCAGAGTGGTTGTTGGCTAAGCCCACAGCATCAAAATATTTACGCAGGTATTTCAAACTGCGTGGGTGGGCTCTAAACGTATTGGGTTTATCGGGCTCTTCAGAGCCTTTGGTCGCCACAACACACTCTAAGTTACCAATGCGAATATCGCTGTCTTTGAACAACTTGGAAAACCCAGCAAATGGGTCACGGCCTTGTTGCATGGCTTGGCCAGGTGCACCCGCAAGCATCATGTCGCCCACGACTAAAAGTGAGACGGTAGAGGGTTTTGTCGACGGTTGCGCTAGGGCAAGTAGAGAAGACAGGGACAACACCCAAACACCAATGAATTGGGCGAGCCCATAGGGACGCAAAAATATCACGCTGCCACCTCTATCAAACTGCAGCCATAGACCAACTCCTTGCCAAGGAACGGCGAATAGACCGCAATACGACCAGTCAAGCTATTCGCTTGCGACGAGGGTTGCAGAGTGGGTTTGTTGAATTTGGCATGCTGCAAGATCATCGGTTGGCGTCTGGTTTGGTAATAGACATAGAGATTTATCAAATCGACTTGGTTAGCTGAGGCAAGGACTACTGCTTTGAAACGAAAACGTCCACCGATATCAATACTTTCAGCTAGATAAGGATCAGAGACGGGCTTAAAAACATGCGTTTCGCTGTGCCCGTTCAATTCAAACTCACACTGCAACTGCGGACTTGCCCACACCTGCGTGGCAAACAGGCACAGCGCACTGATAAAGAATTTCATACATCCGCCTTCTGCGCAACTTCTTTTAAACGCACACCTAAGATCAAAGAGCCCATGGTGTAGTCGGCGTCCAAACCTAATCGATCTTTGTCTGGAACAGTAGATGGGTCGGTATACGTTCCAAATAGATGGTCCCAGACCGAAAAATAAGACCCGAAATTGCTGTCCCCATATTGCTTGTTATGGTTATGGTGAATGAAATGCATTCTTGGCGTGACCAAGAACAATTCCAATTGTTTTTCAAAAGGAAGTCGAAGATTGGTATGCGTGAGATGCTGACTTCCAACTTCAATCAACACAATGATGTAGAAAATTGTAGCCCCGTCATGGATAAAAAAGAGCGTGGAGAAAACCAATCCTGGCAAAACAATGAATGCCATATGCAAGGGCGATCCTCTGGCGCCTGATAGCCAATTGATCTTTTTAGGCGAATGGTGGAAAGCGTGGCAACTCCAAAAGGTTTTGGTGTGCATCAAGCGGTGTAACCAATAGCTACAAAAATCAACACAAAGCAAATAAAGCAGCAACTTGACTGGGGCACTTAGACTGAGATCTGGCAAAGGTCCGTTCTGCCACATGTGATGGACGGCGTCTACCCCAACCACTACAGCGGGCGTTAAAAACTCTTCTGCTAGCCCCGCGAGTAGTAAAGCTATAAAAATGAAAAACCCGTCAAAGAGTTTTACATTTTGATGGACAAATCCTCGCATGGGGAATCGAAGAGACAAGCCCCAAAATACAAAGCCCAGCAATATAAAAACTGCCAGTCGCAATAGGGTTTCTTGGCTTATAAGATGACTGAGCATGGTCAATGGGAAGCAATCGTTACTAGGGTTGTTACTGACAAGTGAGTGACCGTTTGAAAGACTACGCTGAATGTATCATCACCTCGCATTTTGATTGCGTGATTCGACTTACAGCGAGGCGCCATTTCAAGACTTTTGCTTTCATTCATAAAAGGTTACACCATGTCCATTCCATCCACCATGCATTTTGTTGACCACGGAAAAGGTGGCGGCCCAGACATACTTGTTCCTAGCCAATGTGCAGTCCCAAACCCAAATCCTGGCGAAGTCTTGGTGCGTGTTGCCTATGCTGGCGTCAATCGACCTGATTGCTTACAGCGCAGTGGCCGTTATCCACCGCCTCCAGGTGCATCTCCTATCGTTGG
>CAIXDG010000083.1 GCA_903918115.1 uncultured beta proteobacterium | reverse complement strand
GTGAATTTTGCTTCAATTGACTAGACATGCCTTATTTTATCAAGATGGCATACAAATGCTTGATTTCGGTGGGATGTTACGATTTAAGGCGTTACCTTAACTTGCATATAGGCTTTTCTATAAAAATTGGATTGATGAACTAAATGGAGCAAGTTGACTGCGTTGTTATTGGGGCCGGAGTGGTGGGTTTAGCGATTGCTCGCGAAATGGCCTTGCGTGGACGTGAAACGATCATCCTAGAGCGTGAATCCGCTTTTGGTACTGTGAGCAGCGCGCGTAATAGCGAAGTAATTCATGCAGGTATTTATTACCCGCAGGACTCTCTCAAGGCAAAGCTCTGCGTTGAGGGTAATCGACTCCTCTATGAGTATTGCCGTAGTCATCAAGTGGCAACCCACGCTTTTGGTAAATTAATCGTGGCAGCTGATGATGAGCAAATTCATGACCTACAAAATATTTTATATAAAGCGCAGAATAATGGTGTTCCCGACATACGTTTGCTATCAAGTGCAGAAGCATTCAATTTAGAGCCGGATCTCAAGTGCACCGCAGCGATGTTATCCAGCTCGACGGGTATCGTTGATAGTCATGGTTTCATGCTGTCGCTACTGGGTGGATTTGAAGATGCTTGCGGCATGATTGCTTATCAATCGCCTTTGCTTAGCGCCCATGCCATCACTAAAGGTTTTGAGTTAGCAGTTGGTGGCAATGACGCAATGCAACTACAAACCCGTTTATTGATTAATTGCGCAGGTCTCAGTGCGCCACACGTTGCGAGCAAAATTGACGGTTTATCAGCAGACAAAATTCCGCGGGCGTATTTTGCTAAAGGGAATTATTTTTCTTTAGCAGGGCGCTCGCCATTTAAGCATTTAATTTATCCCATTCCGGAGCCTGGAGGTTTAGGTGTGCATCTGACCTTAGATTTGGCTGGTCAAGCTAAATTTGGCCCCGATGTGGAATGGCTCGATATTACTGAAGAGAATCAAATTAACTACTCGGTTGATGAGCAGCGGGGCGATGGCTTTTATGCAGCCATCCGGCGTTATTGGCCTGGACTAAAAGATGGGGCTTTGCAGCCAGATTATTCTGGAATTCGGGCCAAAATTGTGCCCCCAAATGCACCAGCGGGCGACTTTATCTTTGATGGCCCCCAGCAACATGGTTTGCCTGGGCTCTATAACCTATATGGGTTTGAATCACCAGGACTGACATCCTCTCTGGCGATTGCGCGTTACCTCGAGGCTTTGATCGAAGCCAATAGTTAGCGGATTAGGCTGAGTTCTTTATAATCACCAGCAAAGGAAGCGTGGCAGAGCGGTTGAATGCACCAGTCTTGAAAACTGGCGAGGATGAAAGTCCTCCGTGAGTTCGAATCTCACCGCTTCCGCCAAGTCAATCGGCTATTAATAGAGCAAATATTAGAAAGATAGGTATGCGCGCAAATTCGCGGAATTGGCTATTGGTGATTGGCTTGTTGTGTATTGTTGCCGCCTGCGTAGCAGCTTACCTAATTACTGCACCAGCTGAGGCTGACATTTCTTTGCTTAGAGATAGGCCTGATGCTCATTATTCGGCATATTCAACATTTGCTTAAAATTGGGTTTTCACGTTTTCACTAGACCTAAGCAGAGATTTTTGGTATCACTTGACCGAATTGAATAACAAGAGGCTTTATCTCGTTTGGCTTGGCCCAGGCAGAGATTTTTAAGATCATCTTCCCCAATTGAATAACAGTAAGAAGCATCATTTTTAGAGATTCCCAGACAGTAATTCTTTTTATCAGCATTATTGATTGAATAGCAGTATGAAGAGTCGGCAAAAATAAGCGGTGCACTTAAGGCGCTAATAATTAGTAAGAGTATTTTCATAAAATAGATAGACCATTTATATAATTAATGCGTTTTACTTTTTCTTGATAAACAATAGCAGAAATACCAAATTTAAGTACATTCCTACAAATAAATACGATTATCTCCCTAGGCAGATTTTTTTAGAGTAGTTACGCTGGATTCTTTTGTTAACGAAGGGAAATAAGATGCTCTTAATTGACTACACCCACAAGCGAATCCGCCTTTTTCGTCTTGAACTAAATTACTTTATCTTGATCTCGATTTGCTTAGTCTGTATCTTCTGGCGATTGCTAGTTCTACTTAGGCTTGTTTGAGACTGGTTGGATGGCTGAGTTAAGGGTATTTGCTAGTAGGGGGGTGATTAAATTTGTTATCTAGGCTTCCAGGCAATAGGAATAAAATCACCCGCAGAACTTCATAGGGGACTTCGGATGAAAAATAAAGCTACTCTACTTTTTATTGCAATTGCGGGATGGTCCTGCTTAAGCGCCTCAGTAGGTGCGCAAACCCGCTTCCCAACCATAGCCCCCGAGCAATATACGGCCGAGCAAGCAAAGGTAGCGGAGGAATTTTTAAAAACCCGTAAGCGCGCAGTGTATGGTCCTTTTGAGCCATTAATGTATAGCCCCCAAGTGATGGCCCAAGCTAGCGCCATGGGTAATTATTTACGCTATAACTCAGCCTTTAGTAACAACCTCAGTGAATTTGCAATTTTGATTACGGCCCGCGCATGGTCACAAGATTATGAATGGAGCGTACATGCACCCATTGCCCGTGATGCTGGCATTAAGCCAGAAAAAATTCAAGCGATTCTAGAGGGTAGAAGGCCGCTTGGCATGACCGATGACGAAGAAATGATTTATAACTTTTTAACGGAACTGAACCAGAATAAAAGCGTCTCTGATGAAACGTATGCCAAGCTCGAAAAGCGCTTTAATAAAAAAGGTGTGATTGATTTGGTTGGTATCAATGGCTATTACACCTTTTTGGCAATGCAATTGAATGTGATTCGCCAACCGATTCCTAAGGATGGAGTGAAACTACCAAAGTTTCCTAGTTAATACAAAATGCCTAGCTCGACCATACCCCTTACTTGAGAGGTATTCGTACCATTTGCGCCAAAGCTTGCGCCAGCGGTGGCATTTACTGCTTTTACGAGGGATGCCTCGAAGCGCATAAAGTATTGCTCAAATTGATAGGTAGGGGTGATGGTAAAAGTCCATGCTGAGCTATTGGGGCCGTAAAGCAATATTGGGGCCCCAGCTACATTGCCCCCGTTAGTGGATAAATACTCTACGCGCACTGGTAAGCTTATATTCTTTAATTTGGCTTCGCCCATTTCTGTGGGGCGCATTTTATAGTTCGCCAATATCGCACCGCCCCGAGTGGTGTATGAAACAGGTATACCAATCGAAGGGTTGGCGGGTATCAATGAATATTGTAAATAAGGCACAACTTGCCAATGTTCAGAGCTAAATTTATATACGACATTACCAATTTGCGAATTATTTTGTAACAAAGGGGTATTAAACGTATTCGCATTATTAGGGCTAAATGAGCCGACGTAGCTAATATCAAGCTGATGGCTTTGATTCATTTTGTAGCTAGCTGAGGCACCCAGCCAATTATATTTTCCTGAATACGCGCCATCATTAAGCGTTAAAGACAAAGCGATCTTATCTTGAGTGTGATTAACCTGAATGCCGCGGGTAATGACATTCGTTTGGGCCCATAAAATACCACGGGCAATATTTAAGTTTTGATAGGTAAAGCCAGACTCATAACCCCCCATGGCTTGCAGTTTGCCTATTAATGCAGACCAATTGCTATTGGGCACATAGGCCGCATAAACCTGGGGGATATAACCATAGGTGTCGCTGGTATAAAAACTCGCTCGTTTGTAAGGCGTACCCAATCCTGGGAAACTATATAAACCGGCTTTCATAAAAAATTGCGCTACTCCCGTATTTTTTTGCAAAAGGAGCTGCGCATTCGCAACATCGGCAGTTGTGCTTGGATAGCCTGGAGTAACATTAGTTTGAGTAACGCCTAGGCCGCTTACTGCAGCTGAGGCAATCCATTCGCCATATTGCCCTAAATCAATTGCCAGCCCCTTGCTGCTAAATTCCAGCGCGTCATCCATATTGACGCCTATTTGAATACTTTCGGTTGGGGTGTTGGAGATAAAGGACTGATGAATCGCCGTTTGGCAAAAGCTGCTATTGGCAATAAGCCCTAGGGCTGTAGCCAAAATACTGCAGTACATTGACGGATATTTTTTAGAGTGCAAGCTTTGCTTTAGAAGATGTTTGAATAGCAGCGGAAGCGAAGAGGACGAGCCCAACCCCCGGCACTGGCAGTACTTGGGTTTGGCTGCTTCGTTCCCGACCTGACCAGGTTACCAAGCCACCATGCGAGGAGGCCCGTCCACCCACATTTTAGCCTTGTTCTAAGACTGATGGCGCTATTGGCTTTGTCCCGCCTGAGGAATTCGTTTTTTCCGTTAATATGATTAATTGCAAAAAATAATTTGCTTACTTATTATTAGTCTGTTTTCAGCCTATTCATTTGGGTTCGAGATATTTGCTCTTGGAACCAGTAATACGAATTGCCGTGCAGGAGGCTACGCATTCACTAATAAATTAAATGAAATGCTATCGGCAAATGGTATTCAGGTAAACGTAATTAATGCAGGAGTGGATGGCGACAAGCCAGTCTTTATGGTTCATCGCCTTGAGCAGGGCTTAAAAAATTACCCTGAAATTAAAGTAGTTCTTTTTGAACCGGGTCCAAATGAACAGAATAAACGGTTTAATATGGAATACACTGAAAAAATCTTATCCCAGCTTCAGGAAATGAAAATGCCGACCATATACTCTTCATCAGGAATGGCTCAGAGCAGAGATGAGGCAATAATTACTGCAAAAAAGTATGGAGCATATTATTATGGCCCCTGGCTGAGGGATGTGCCAAAAGATAGGGTCCATTACACCTTTGACGCGGTAAAAAGTGAAACGGGTCATATGTCCGCTCCGGGCTGCGAATTATGGGCAAAAAATATGTTGCCATTAGTGCTTCAGGTTATTAAAGAACATAATATTCGATAGTGACAAAAGACAAATTTAACCAATGGCTTCTATCAAGCTTTTTGCTTGTAGTGCCTGCTTGCTCATCTGCTTTTCAACTATATGCAACTGGAACTGGAGTAGAAGATTGTCTGTATGTTCCTACCCCTAAAAAGTTTACCGATGACTTACAAAATCTATTGGTAGAAAAAGGAGTTACTGTAACTGTAGTGAATGGGGGCGCAAGTAAAGAAACGAATTTAGAATTTCTGTATCGTATTTTTAAACAGGATATAAACCCCGAAGTGAAATTAGTAATTTATGTTTCTCCCGGAGGTGGCTATCATCATCCCCAGTGGATGCAACTTGACTATATTGAAAAAGTGTTGTCATATACTCAAAAAAGAAATATACCAACCATTATTGCTTTACCGATTAGAAAACTTAAATCCAATAGTAGTTTTCTGCAAAAAACTGCTGACTTAACTAAAAAATACAATGCCTATGACTATGGAAGTTATGCAAAAAATATTCCCGATACTTCTGAAAACTGGGTTTACCGCGATACGATTTTAATGACTCGCCAAAATTTAGAAACAGCAGGTAATAACGCAATTACTGGAAATTATCAAAAAAATAAAGAATTTTTAACTGCCCAAGGCTGTTATCTGTGGGCGGAAAATATGCTGCCTTTAATTTTGCAGGTCATTAAAGAGCGTAATATCCAATAAGGCCTCTGCAACTTAGCGCTTTGCGACTTGGTTCACCCACTTTTATTTTAGCCTTGTTAGAATCTAGATATGACCGCATTAGCATTAGCCCGTTCGTGGCGACCTAAAACCTTCACTGAATTAGTAGGGCAAGACCACGTCGTCAAGGCTCTAACGCATGCCCTAGACCAGGGGCGTCTGCATCATGCTTGGTTATTTACTGGCACGCGTGGCGTAGGCAAAACGACGATTGCCCGTATTTTGGCTAAAGCGTTAAATTGCACTGGACCTGATGGTAAAGGTAAGATGACTTCAGAGCCCTGCGGCAAATGTCCCGCTTGCGTTGAAATTGATGAAGGTCGCTTTGTCGATTACATTGAAATGGACGCAGCTAGTAACCGAGGTGTCGATGATATGGCTGCCTTGCTTGAAAAAGCGGCCTATGCACCAAGTAGCGCGCGCTTTAAGGTCTACATGATTGACGAGGTACATATGTTAAGTACCCAAGCGTTTAATTCAATGTTAAAAATGTTGGAAGAGCCGCCACCCCATGTGAAGTTGATTTTGGCGACGACTGATCCACAAAAAATTCCGGTCACGATTCTTTCTCGTTGCCTACAATTTAATTTAAAGCAAATGCCGGTAGCGCTGATCATCGAGCATCTGGAAAAGGTATTAGCGGCAGAAAAAGTCAGTTATGAGCCTGTTGCCTTGCGAGTGCTTGCCAAGGCAGCACAGGGCTCGATGCGCGATGCGCTTTCACTTACTGATCAAGCCATTGCATACGCTGCTGGTGCTGTAAATGAAACCGCAGTACGCGGTATGTTGGGTACCCTAGATGATGCTTATCTCATTAGCATGTTAGATGCCCTGGCAACGCATGATGGTGCGAGCTTATTGGCCATTGCAGAAGAAATGGGCGTTCGTAGCATGTCATTCTCCTTGGCTTTGCAGGATTTATCGAGCCTGCTGCAAAAAATTGCTGCTGCACAAGTTGTTCCCGAATCGGTGCTAGATGATTGGCCTGAGGCAGGCGAAATTCGGCGCTTGGTGTCAGTATTTACCCGTGAAGAAATTCAATTGTTCTATCAGATTGCTATTACCAGCCGAACTGATATTTCCTTAGCGCCCGATGAGCAAACTGGCTTTGCCATGGCCTTATTACGGATGCTGGCGTTTCGTCCTGCGGGATCGGGCGATTTATCGCAAAAGACATCGCCTGCGAGTACACCGGCAATTAAACCAGCGCCTAAGCCAGCAATGAAGACCGAAACTAAGTCTGCAGCTCAGTCTGCAACTAAGCCTGCAACTAAAGAAGCACCTGAAATTCTCAAAGAAGTGCCTAAGGTCTCAGAAGCGCCCAAGGTTTCAGCGGCAGCTCCTGCAGTATCTTCATCCACTGCAAGCAAGGGGACACCTGAGGCAGGCCGTCCCAATTGGCATGATTTAATGCGCCAATTACCCCTGCGTGGTTTAGTGCAACAAATGGCCTTTCAAACCGATTTACAAGATTGGGTTGACTCCACTCAAGGTATTAAGATCATCGCGGTCAGTAGCTTGCCCCAGTTGGCGACAGCTGATTGTGTTGAGCGCCTCCGCGAAGTACTTGCCACCCACTTTGCTAAGCCAGTACGGCTTGAGGTTGTTGGCGGAGTGGTTGATCAATCGGTAGCTAAAATTGATGCGCAAGTTAATCAAGAGCGTCGTTTAAATGCTGAAGAGCAAATTGCTGCCGATCCTTTGATTAAAGAATTAGAAAAGCAATTTGGTGCAAAAGTGGTGAGTGGTTCAGTACGTCCGTTGTAGGAGAAATTGTGAGTCATATTTGCAATATGGAATTGAGTAAAAAGATGAGGAATGCATCATGATGAAGGGTCAACTGGCAGGCTTGATGAAACAAGCTCAGCAAATGCAAGAAAATATGAAGCGTGCGCAAGAAGAGTTGAGTACGCTTGAAATTACTGGCCAAGCCGCGAGCGGCTTAGTAAAAATTACCCTTACCGGTAAGTATGAAACGAAGCGCGTACAAATTGAAGCTGGCGCGATGGAAGACCGCGAAATGCTCGAAGACTTAATTGTCACCGCCTATGCCGATGCTTTTAAGCAGGCTGAGGCAGCAAACTCAAAGCTGATGTCGGGTGCAACAGCCGGTATGCCGATGCCGCCTGGATTTAAGTTACCGTTTTAATGACGCGAAATTCAACTAAGCCGAACGGTAAGTACGATTTACCGCAAGATGCTTTACAGCGCTTAATTGATGCCTTAAGAGTATTGCCCGGAGTTGGGCCTAAGTCAGCTCAACGCATGGCTTTTTATTTGCTACAACACGATCGTACAGGTGCAGCTTTGTTGGCTCAATCGCTTGGTGAGGCGGTGGAGAAAGTAGGGCATTGCAAGCGCTGTAATACTTTTTCGGAAACCGAAATTTGCATTACCTGTGGCGACCTGCGCCGTGACCCTGGTTTGTTATGCATTGTCGAAACCCCTGCCGACCAAGTGATGGTGGAGCAAACGCTGAGTTTTAAGGGGAATTACTTTGTTTTAATGGGACGTATTTCTCCCCTTGATGGTATGGGCCCAACCGAAATTCATTTTGATCGCTTACTTGTGCGCATAGAGCACCCCGACACAGATGTGCCAGTACGAGAGGTTGTTTTGGCCACCAATTTCACCAGTGAAGGCGAGGCTACTGCTCACTATATTGGCGAAGTTTTAAAACTCAAAGGCATTAAAGTAACCCGGATCGCCCGTGGAATACCGGTTGGCGGGGAGCTAGAATATGTCGATGCGGGCACCTTGGCGCGGGCCATGCTTGATCGTCGAACCCTGGGTTAAGCTAATTTTTGCTTATTAATCAAAGGGATAGTAAATCGATTTTTTACTAAAAATAGGGCTTTGTCACCTATAATTCGAGGGTAAACGTGAATTTTCATGATAGAACTCGATTGAATTGAACTTATTTAAAAAACCCTGCAGTCAATTGCTGTGGTGCTTACCTCGGCACACTCTGAGCGCAGCCTACTTTAGCTTCGTCATGCTTGGTTATTGTCATAGCGGTTTTGCCCAATCAGTTCCGGCTACAGTAACTGTGCAACCCACGAATAAGTTTGACGCTTTTAATCGCGCTGAGCCAAGTACTAAAGTTGAATCCTTTTTACCGCCGCCCGAACTAAATTCTACCGAGGCACCGTTACCGAAAATTCTCAACCAATCGGTGAACAATGCACGTAGCAGTTGGGATTTGCGGCAGCTCTGGAATGAATTAAGAGCCAATAACCCGCAATTGATTGCCGCCCGTGAAGCCTATTTTGCTGCCAAGGCTACCGTACCGCAAATAAATGCGCCTGCTAACCCCACAGTGGGCTTAGTTATTTCTGGTATGCCTGGGTCAGGCTCGCCGCTGGCCTTTGGTACTGCGGGAACTAGCCCACAAAGTCAGAATGCGTTTTCTTTCCAACAGCCTTTTCAATTTCCAGGTAAACGCAGTTTGGCTGCCGACATTGCCGATACCTCTGCTGAAGCCTTACAAGCAAGAAATGAAAATCTCTACTTGCAATATGGCGCTCAACTCGCTAGTTTGTATTACAGCACTTTGGCATCGCAACGACAATTAAAAGTATTGAGCGAAACCGTAGTGCGTACCGAGCTCATTAAAAATATTGCTAAAGCACGTTATGCCAATTACTCTGCTGCTTATGTGGAATTTTTGAATGCGCAGGTTTCGCAAAGTGCTGCTGAATCAGATCGCTTCACATTAGAGCGGCAACTCGCAGTAGCCTATAAAAATATTAATGTCTTAATCGGGCGTGATCCTCGCGAAAAATTAGTATTGCGTGGTGATCCAGGTGCAGCAGTGCGCAAGGTACCCACTTTGGTCGAGTTAGAAAGCTATGCTGAATCGAGCCATCCTTTGTTGAAAAGTTCTCTGCTGCAAGTCGATGCCGCTAAAAAAGGCGTTACTTACGCTAAGAAAGCGTATTTACCCGATTTCCAAATAATCGGTACTAACTTTATGAACCGCAGTCCATTTTCAGCGAATAATAGTGCTTCGTATTACCAAATTGAATTCGATATCGTCATTCCTTTGTACTTCTTTATGAAGGAGCGGTACGGAGTAGAGCAGGCAGTACGAAACCAAGCTGCCATTGAGGCCAGTAATACGTCAATGCAGCAAGAGATTATTTTGGGCGTGGGGAGTTCTTATGCTTCTTATGAGCAAATTAAAAAATTGTATGAATTTCTCCGTGACCGTCAGCTGCCTGTGGCCGAAGCTGCATATAAGGTTTCACTGATACAGTATGCTAATAATGGTCAAGGATTTAACGATTTAATGACTGCGCAAATTCAATTACGCTCGATTGAAATACAACTAGCGCTTGCTGAAAGTAATTTAATGCAAGCCCAGGCTACTTTATTTGCTGCGGCAGGTAAAGACCCAATTGAATAGGTACGACTAATGTTAAAAAAACTGACTCAATATTTTGAAAAAATGATTGTTCTGTTCAAGCAACTTAGCTTGACTGTAATGACTCGTCTACATGTTGTCAAAGACCAAGTTTTTGCCATGTATTGGGATTTAACGCCCGATAATCGCCAACGAGTACGTTTAGTGGCTTTTGCTTTTGCTATTTTGGCATTAGGCTTTTTGGTAGGACGTATTACCAACGTTAATCGGATGGTAGATATTGAGAAGGCAGAAAAAGTTCAGCTCAAGGTTGAAAAAAGTGGCGCAATTGAGATCAAACTCCCCGACCTCAAGTTAAACCCCGCAATCTATCAATTTCAGGTAGTGCAAAAAGCCCAGGTACCAGAGGATATTAAAGTCCCTGGACGTTTTGCGTTTAATGCTGAGAAATCAAAAGTGCTTTCTGCCCGCATACCTGGTCGGGTAGAGCGAATTTATGCCTTTGAGGGTGCATTAGTACAAACTGGATCACCCATCGTAGAGCTTTATAGCCCAGAGTTTCTGTCTGCCCAGCAAGAGTTTTTATTGGCGAGTAAAACCACTCAAGTTTTAAGTGGCAGGCAATCCTTAAGTGATGTTCTAGGGGATGCACAAATTACGGTTCAAGCTGCAAGTAATCGCTTGCGCAATTTAGGCGCCTCCGATCAAGATATTCAGAATTTGGCAAAAACCGAAAAGGGCCAGCCGAATTTAATTATGCGCTCACCTTTGCAGGGTGTAGTAGTAAAGCGCAATGTTGATCCTGGGGCCTTTGTGAATTCAGGCGATGTTGTTGCCACCCTGGCTGATCCTAAGCAGTTATGGTTTTTAGGAAACGTATATGAGCAAGATATGCGTTTAGTAAGTCGCGGGCAAAAATTAGTTTTGCGCACCGAGGCTTATCCTGATAAAGAATTTATTGCTTATGCAAACTATATTGCTCCAGCAATTGATCCAGTCACTCG
>CAIXDG010000082.1 GCA_903918115.1 uncultured beta proteobacterium | reverse complement strand
GTTCGCGGTCACAGACCGCTCCTACAGGGCGTTGCTTTCGCGCAATAATTGCGCTCCTACCATGGTATTTAAACGAAAAGGTGTGGCTTTAGCAAAACTGTTCGCGGTCACAGACCGCTCCTACAGGGCGTTGCATTCACCCAATAAAGACGCTTATTCGTGCAATATAAACTGCCCAAACGCACGGCTTTTTTCACCCGTTTTAATGGTGGTGATTAATCGCTTGCTGGTGCTGTCAATTACGCTGATGCTGTTGCTACCCCAATTGGCAACATAAACACGTTGTTGTTGCTGGTCTATACTGATGCCTTCTGGCGTGTTGCCAACGTCTATGCTGGCAATCACTTGGCGCGATGCTAAATCTATCACTGTGACGCTGTCATCTTGCGTATTGGTCACATATAGGGTTTTTTCATCGGTCGTGATGGCGGCGCAGTAGGGGTGGTAGCCCACTTTAATTTTCTGCTGGGCGTAGGTTTTGCTATTGATAATGCTGACGCTGTCTTCTTTTACATTGACGCTGACTAATAGTTTGCCGCTATGGCTGATGGCGAGGCCAAAAGGGTGTTTGCCGACTTTAATGCGTTTTTCAATTTGCAGGGTTTTGCTGTTGATGACGGCAATGTCATTACTATCGCGATTGGTAACGTACAGCCATAAGCCATTCGGGCTGACCGCTAGGCCCGCAGGCGCATCGCCGACGGTTACTTCACGTATATTATCTGTATGTTGGGTATTAATCGCTAATACTTTGTTGGCAAACCAATCGGCGACATACAGGGTAGAGCTGTCTGGCGATACGACTAAACCTACTGGCGAGCCATTAATTTGCAGGGTGTCAACCACGCTATTATTCTGCGTATCAATGATGGATATGCTTTGGCTTTCAACATTAGAGACATAGACGCGATGCAGTTTGGCAGAAACAGCAATGCCAACTGGTGCTTTGCCGACTGCAATGGTATTGATGACGGTATTTTTAGCGGTATCAATCACAGAAACCGTGTCGTCGCCTTGGTTGGTAATATAGGCAAAATTGCTAGGCTGAGGTTCGGCACTGACGGCACCTGCCAAAAAAAACTGGCTGACCAGCGTTATTGCTGCAAAGGCAAAAAATTTTATAAATTTAATCGACAGTATTTTCATGGGCTTAGCTATTATACGCAAATGGTTGCTTTCAATAATCTTAGAAATATGAAAAAATTGCACTAAATAATTAAAGCATAGTTAAGGCAGTAAAAGTTATGTTAGATCGTGATGGGTTTCGCCCGAATGTTGGCATTATTTTATGTAATGCCAATAATCAGGTTTTTTGGGGTAAGCGCATACGTGAGCATGCTTGGCAATTTCCGCAGGGTGGGATTAACCACGGCGAAAGCCCAGAGCAGGCCATGTACCGTGAATTAATGGAAGAGGTTGGTTTAAAGCCTGAGCACGTGCAAATTTTGGGTCGCACCAAAGATTGGCTGAGGTATGAAGTGCCGACGACTTGGGTTAAGCGTGAGTATAGAGGCAGCTATAAAGGCCAAAAACAAATTTGGTATTTATTGCGCATGATAGGACGAGATAGCGATGTTTCGCTGCGTGCAAGCGAGCATCCAGAATTTGATGCTTGGCGATGGAGCGAATATTGGGTGCCGCTTGAGGATGTAATTGAGTTTAAGCGGGCGGTGTATGAATCTGCGCTCAATGAATTGGCCCCGCATTTGCATCATAAGCCGAGTAAGAGCGCCCCTTAACCGCGAATTGAGTTAGCGTATGGTTGTTGTAGGAGCGGTCTGTGACCGCGAAT
>CAIXDG010000081.1 GCA_903918115.1 uncultured beta proteobacterium | reverse complement strand
TCATTGATTGGCTAAAACTTCTATTAGCGGAAGGGACCTCGCCGGAAGCGCTTTATCAAAACGAGGAGAACGTCTTAATTCCCCCATTACATGGCGCCTTACTCAAAAATGAACAAGACTTACAACTATTTGAGCGTTTAGTGTTAATGAATCGGAATCACCGCTAACGTGTTAATTGATTTTTTCTTCCAATTAAAAAAAGCCAAAATACCAGTCTCAATATTGGAATTTCTCACTTTGCTTGAAGCGCTAAAGCAAGGCGTGATACCACCTTCGATCGATGCCTTTTATCAACTTGCTCGCATCACTTTAATCAAAGATGAGCAGTATTTCGATCGCTTTGATCAGACCTTTGGAGCTTATTTTCAAGGCATCGAAAATATCATCGCCCTACAACCTGAAATTCCGCTCACTTGGCTCGAAAAACAATTACAACGCGTATTAACTGCTGAAGAAAAAGCCGCCTTGCAAAAATTAGGTGGGCCCGAGGCTTTAAAAAAACGCTTAGCTGAACTGATGCAAGAGCAAAAGGGTCGACATGAAGGTGGGAAAAAATGGATCGGTACCGGCGGGTCATCACCTTTTGGACATGGCGGCTATCATCCCGAAGGCATGCGTATTGGCGGTGCCAGCGCTGGCAATCGAACTGCTATTAAGGTATGGGAAGCGCGCGAGTTTAAAGACTATGACAGCGATTTAGCGCTCAGCTCTCGCAATATCAAGATTGCCTTACGCCGCTTACGCCGCTTTGCCAGAACTGGTTCAGCGCTCGAATTTGATTTAGACAAGACCATTCACTCTACCGCTGCTAATGCAGGTATGCTGGATATTAAAATGCGTCCTGAGCGCCATAACCAAGTTAAGGTGTTGTTACTCATGGATGTTGGCGGCTCGATGGACGATCACGTTGCGCGAGTTTCTGAACTATTTTCGGCTGCCAAAAGTGAATTTAAGCATTTGGCCCATTTTTATTTTCATAATTGTGTTTATGAGCGCTTGTGGCAAAGCAATCGCCGCAGGCGCGATCAAATATCGGCTACCCAAGACATCATCAACACTTACTCATCTGATTACAAGCTCATTTTTGTAGGTGATGCCACGATGTCGCCCTACGAAATACTTTCCCCTGGGGGTTCGGTTGAGTTTGATAACCGCGAATCAGGGGCTGCATGGCTAAAGCGATTACTTCATCATTTTCCGCATTACGCATGGCTGAACCCCGAGCCTGAAGCTGTTTGGCAATATCGACAGTCTATTGAAGTAGTACAAAATCTAGTGCAAGGTCGAATGTATCCAGTAACATTGGCTGGACTCGAGAGCGCTATGCGCCAACTATCAAAATAATATTCAATTTAAAGGTCCCCATGTCTAATTCTTTAATCGATACTCGCTTACATGCTCTCGGCATTCTATTGCCGGCTGTGGGTGCGCCGGCAGCTGCCTATGTCATGGCAGTACAAACAGGGCAATTGGTATTTCTTTCGGGTCATATTGCTAAGCGCGATGGCAAGCCCTGGGTTGGTAAGTTAGGTAAGGATATGGAGACAGAGACCGGTAAAGCCGCGGCCCGAGCCATTGCTATCGATTTAATGGCTACCCTAAAAGCGCAAGTGGGCTCGCTTGATCGCGTCAGACGCATCGTCAAAGTAATGGGTCTAGTCAATTCAACCGATACCTATACCGACCAGCACTTAGTCATTAATGGCTGCTCAGAATTACTCTTTGCGGTTTTCGGCGCTGCCGGGCAGCACGCCCGTAGTGCCTTTGGAGTAACGCAAATTCCTTTGGGCGCATGCGTGGAAATTGAATTGATCGCAGAAATTGAATAGTACTGATTTAAGTGTCTTAAAAACTGCGGTTGCTTGGCTGCAAGCTGGCGATCGTATTGCCATTGCGACGGTGGTGCAAACCTGGGGATCTTCACCGCGCCCAGTTGGCTCATGGCTTGTGATGCGTGCCGATGGGCAAGTTGCTGGGTCAGTCTCTGGGGGCTGCATTGAAGACGATTTAATGCGTCGGGTACAAACTGAAATACTGACGCGTAGTACGCCTGAACTCGTTATTTATGGCGTCAGTCAAGAAGAAGCAGTGCGCTTTGGTTTGCCTTGTGGAGGTACGCTACGGTTATTGGTTGAGCCACGTCCGCAATTATCCATCTTAGAGAAATTATTAGAATTAATTTCTAATCAGCAAATAGTCCGCCGTATATTAAATGTCCAAACCGGCGAATCAACTTTAGAGGCTGGTGCGCGGAATGATCTATTTTCCTTCGCCGCCGATGTCATGAAAACCTCATATGGCCCACGCTGGCGCATGATTCTGATTGGCGCAGCACAGTTATCACTCTATTTAGCCGACTTTGCAATTGCGAGTGATTTTGAGGTAATCATGATTGATCCGCGCGAAGAATATGCCGCCAGCCTAGAAGGAAGTATTGATAAAGAGAATCTCCAATTTATTCAAGACATGCCTGATGATGCCTTATTAACTCTGGGTGTTGACCCGCATACTGCAGTTGTAGCGCTTACCCATGATCCGAAGCTCGATGATTTAGCCCTCATTGAAGCTTTAAAGTCGCCGGCATTTTATGTTGGTGCTTTAGGTAGCCATACTAATAATCAAAAACGCAAGGCGCGTTTACGTGAGTTTGATTTAACCCAAGCACAGGTAGACCGCTTATTTGGTCCAGTTGGGCTCGCCATTGGTGCGCTAACACCGCCGGAAATAGCCATTGCGATTATGGCGGAAATTATTGCAATTCAACGCGGCGTGGCTTTACCACTACAACGCCTTTAAGCGCCCTTCTTTTAAGCGCGGATCTACGTAGTGACCTTTGCGCGCGCGATTGCCGGCAAACGACTTCAGGGTTTTGTTATCTAAACTGCGTTCAGTGGGTTTACCACCTCGACCAATGCCCGAATAGTTTGCCCCTGCATCGCCAACCGCAATTGCTGCGCTTAAATTCTCGGCATCATCAAGGCCCATCAGAATGACGCCTTTACCACCAGCAGGTAAACGCTTTAATTCATCTAAAGGAAAAACCAATAAGCGCGCACTCGCCGATAAGCAAGCTACTTGGCGCATACCTACAGCGACTTTCACTGCTGATAACGGCGCGTCACCGCCAGTATGCTTAGTATCAACGCCGATAAATGATTTACCTGCTTTGTTTCGCGTCGTCATATCGGCTACATTAGCCAAAAATCCATTGCCTGCGCGCGTAGCGATTAACACCAAATCATCGGCTTGCCCTGCGTAATAAGCGACCATCTGCGAGCCTGGGGCTAAATTAACAAAGCTAGTTAAAGGTGAGCCATCGCCACGAGCGCCAGGTAGTTCACTAACAGGAACGGTATAAACCCGGCCATCACTACCAAAACCTTGGATCACATCTAAGGTACTGCATTCATACGTAGCATACAAAGCATCGCCTGCCTTGAAGGAAAATTGCTGCTCATCATGTTCATGTCCTTGACGCACCCGTACCCACCCTTTTTGCGAGACGATTACAGTAACTGGTTCATCGAGTACTTTGGTTTCAGCAACCGCGCGCTTATCTTCTTGAATTAAGGTGCGACGTTCATCACCAAACTCTTTGGTATCGGCTTCAATTTCTTTAATAATGCATTTACGCAAGGTGGCATCACTTTGTAATAAGCCTTGTAAATCATCGCGTTCAGTTTTTAATTCTTTTAATTCTTGTTCAATCTTGATGCCCTCAAGGCGCGCTAATTGACGTAAACGAATTTCAAGAATATCTTCAGCCTGCCGATCACTTAACTTAAAGGCCTTTATTAAATCAGCTTTGGGC
Source organism: uncultured beta proteobacterium (assembly GCA_903918115.1). Classification (GTDB taxonomy): domain Bacteria; phylum Pseudomonadota; class Gammaproteobacteria; order Burkholderiales; family Burkholderiaceae; genus Polynucleobacter. Next base: position 899 of record CAIXDG010000081.1, on the reverse strand, counting down.
TCATCACTTTTGCGAATAATTTTAATAACTTGATCAATATTCAAAAGGATAATGCGACGTCCTTCTAAAATATGCATCCGATCTTTTACCTTGCCCAGTCGGTGAGCCGTGCGACGAGTTACTGTTTGCACCCGAAACTCTAGCCACTCTTGCAAAATATCGCGTAAGCCTTTTTGGCGGGGTCGTCCATCATTACCAATCATCACCAAATTAATCGGCGCATTCGACTCTAAGGAGGTATGCGAGAGTAATAAATTGGCGAATTCATTCACATCAATATTTTTACTTTTTGGTTCAAATACCAACCGCACTGCGGCATCTTTACTCGATTCATCACGCACACCGTCTAACATGCTCAAGATGGTTTGGCGCGAATTGATTTGATCTGTACTTAAGGCTTTTTTACCAATCTTCACCTTCGGATTAGTAAGCTCCTCTATTTCTTGTAAGACGCGTTGCGTCGAGGTAGCTGGGGGCAACTCGTTTACAACAATTTGCCATTGACCACGGGCCATTTCCTCTACGCTCCAGCGGGCTCGCACTTTGATGCTACCTCGCCCAGCTTCATAAATTTGAGCAATTTCAGCCGCCGACGAAATAATTTGGCCCCCGCCTGGAAAATCAGGGCCCGGCAGATAAGTCAATAAATTAGCGGTAGTTAATTTTGGCGACTTCATTAAGGCAATTGCAGCGCTTGCCACTTCACGCAAATTATGGGAAGGTATTTCTGTTGCCATACCCACTGCAATGCCTGATGCGCCGTTAAGCAACACAAAAGGCAAGCGTGCTGGCAGCATTTTGGGCTCTACAAACGAGCCATCGTAGTTCAGCGCAAAATCGACGGTACCTTCGTCAATCTCACTCAATAAAAGATTGGCAATCTTCGTCAGTCGGGCTTC
>CAIXDG010000080.1 GCA_903918115.1 uncultured beta proteobacterium | reverse complement strand
GTGTGCCATAGAGATCCCATTGCTTATGGCCATCGGATTAAAAAGGCAGTCGTCAGAGCAACTGGCATTCCAGTTTGTGTAGGCATGGGGCCAACGAAGACACTGACCAAGTTGGCAAAATTTGCTGCAAAAAGATGGAAACACACGGGCGGTGTACTGGACTTGTCTGATCAGGTACGCAGAGAAAAATTGAGGTATCTTGCGGGTATTACTTTCTTTGCTACTGCAAGAAAACACGCAAAGTAACATCGTTAGAAAATTAAACTCCTATGCGCGTTATACCGGACTTAAAAAAGCACTGTTTGAATATAATGCGATATTTAAAAGTACGCATGTGTTAAATTTAATCGATAACATGGCTCTGCGAAGAGCCATACGAACAGCTAGAAATCGAACGGAGGCTTACCACTAACTACAAGGGCTCATCAGGAAAATTTATCGTGGAGTTTTTAAAGGTAAAACGATAGAAAACAATCAAATCAGCGCACATTCCCTAAGGCTGGTTGCAAATTCCATCATCGCCTATAACTCCATTATTTTAAACACCGTTTATGAACGGATGCTTGCAGCTGAAGCGAGCCAGGTAATTATCGATGAATTTGCCAGAATCTCACCCATTGCCTCTTCGCATATTGCATTCACTGGCAAGTACAATTTTAGAAAAAATAATGGTGATATTGATGTGGATGCAATGGTAAATGAGCTTGAAAAACATTTAAAACGGTACTTCTGGAAAGAGGCTTAGCTCAGAACGAACACTTTTGGGGGTTCTTCCACAGGACCCCTAATAGATCGATAAAACACACTCACCTTAACGGTATAGCGGCTTTATGTTTTAGGGGATAGGCAAAAGCCAAAGTAATTTGCTTACTTCACGGCTCTGACTTCAAGATGAGTACCGCTCTGGGTTTGAAGGTGCGAGATTACCGCAAACAGGTTTTTAGCCTGGGGATTACCGCGCTGGCTGAACATCCGCATCAGGCTTTTAGGTGGCGTATTTATGGCCTCGCTAAGATTTTCAAAGCCGATGGTTGCATTGATATAATCACGCAAGACGGCCTTGCCGGTATCGACATCACCCGACAATAAGCATTCAACGCCTTCAAGCAGAAGTGCATCTTTGAACTCTGTGTCACGCTCGATACGCGCTAGCACGGTTTCTTTAAAACTGCGGGTTAATGTCATTTTTCACCTTTGTGTCGCTTGCGTTGTTTGTAATCTTCCCATCGGACTTGGGCGGCATCGATGTCTTGCTGTTGCCGTTTCTTCGTGCCGCCAACCAACAAGATCACCAAGCGTTCGCCATCTTTGCCGAAATAAATTCGGTAACCAGGGCCAAAATCAATTCGATATTCCAATACGCCAGAACCCACCCCTTTTGCATTTGAAAAGTTGCCCAGCTCCATGCGAATAAGTGCGGTCGTAATCTTGGCGGCGGCTTGCGCATCCAGGTCATTAAACCAATCCGCAAAAGGACTACTTCCATTTTTGTCTAGGTATTCTTGAAGCTTGATCATTATTGGTAATGGTAACTCATAAGTTACTTTAATTCAATGGGAAAAGTTATATATACCTCACACGGTCACGACTGCAGATTTATCAAATAGCTGGAATTTTGGATTTAAAAGCGATTTTACTTGCTCCTTAAACTCAGATTTCACCTTATCAAGGCAGTCGTCAATGGCTCCCTTGAAGTGGCAAAATGTCTCGTGATACCGATTATAAAGACACTTCTTTTTAGTGAACTTCCACAGGCGCTCAATCAAGTTCAAGTTAGGCGAGTAAGGCGGCAGAAAAAGAATGTGGATACCCAGCGCCTCAGCTTGTTCGGTCACCTTGATGCACCTTTGGTAACGCGCGTTGTCCATAATGAGTGTTAAGGGAATGTCTGGATATTCTTGCTTGAGCTTGAAGAGCAGATCCACAATCGTGTCAGAGTTAATGTAGGCCTCATTGGTGACGGTGACCAAATCGGTGCCACTTATGCTAAAGGCTCCCAGGACATTGTACCGTTTTCGTCCGCTGGATGACTTGAGGAATAGCCGCTCAAAACACCAAAGCATTCCCAAAAAAGCCCCCATTACAAAATGTGCAGCATCGACGAAGAAGACTTTGCGCTTTCCTTGTTTTTCTTCTTCCAGTGCGGGTTCAAGTTCATTGTTCAAGAACTCTGCCTGCTTTTTCGGGTCGGCCTTTGCTGGAATAACGCCCATTTTTCGGAACTTCATACCCAGGCGCTTGCGCATAAAGTCGCAACAAGCGCTGGGACCTATCTTGATTCCAGTTAGTATCTCGATTTCATGAGCTGCCTCGGAGACTGTATGAGGGGGCTGTTTTAGAAAGTGCGACTTTATTTGCTCAAGATAAGGCTGCAATGAACTGATCGGACGATGCGTGTGCGATACACCCATTGAAGCCAAGCCGCCCTCGGCATAGTCTTTTAGGTAACGCGTCACGCTGTCAGCGCTGGTGCGGGCAATGCGCTCGATTTCGTTATGCGCTAAGCCCAGGGCTTTAAGATATACGACATGCAGTTTTTTCTTGGGCAGTCCAGAAGGATGCTCCATGAATTGTTGATACACATCATTAATGGCTTTTTCGGTAAAATCGATCTTTAGCATGTCAGGTTTTGCGGTTAAATCAGGGTATTATACCCCCTCTGTATTTTCCGCAAATTTGACCAGTCGGAGTATATTTTCAATTATGAACCGACCTTGCCCGTTATAATGCTATAGTTGAAAACAAATACATCAGGATGAGATATGACCGAGATCAACAAAAACAAAGCTCCAATAGACCCTTCTCCTACGTCCATTAATAGTGAAAATTGCCCAACATTCACAGAAGGGCTGGAGCAGTCTAGTAGCACACAAATTGAAGAGTTCTTTCAAAGGCACCCGATTTATTTTCGGTATTCCGTTGCTCGGCATTACCCGCTAGACTATGAAATTATTTGGAAATTTTCTAATTATCTGGATTGGCGAGTCTTAAGTAGAAACACAGCAATAGCCTGGACCCTAGATTTTCTTAAATCAACAGATACTCAAAATCACCTTAACAAGTACCCATGGCACTATGTAGATAATCCATGGAATTTCCTGAGATATAACAAAGCATTACCCTGGAGCAAGGAAATTTTTGAATGCTTTAAAGATGAGTGGGAGTCTGCTGG
>CAIXDG010000079.1 GCA_903918115.1 uncultured beta proteobacterium | reverse complement strand
TAGCTTGCCACCGTAGGTAAATTCAGCCAATACGATTTTTCCTCGCTCAACCGTCAATGGACAAGAGCCGTATCCATCGTAATTTGCTTGCCCTTGTTCACGTCCCAAAGATGCCAACACATTATGGGCAACTACTGGTGCTTGCTTACGCGCAGCTGCAGCAGTTTTTGCATTGGTAGTGTTACTCACATCACCCAAGGCAAAAATATTCTCATAAGATTTGTGGCGTAAGGTCGCTGGATCTACGTCTACCCAGCCAGCGGCATCTGCCAATGGACTCACACGAATAAAGTCTGGTGCCTTTTGCGGAGGAACGACGTGGATCATGTCGAATTCCTGAGTGATACTTTCTTTAGCGCCGTCTTTGTTTGTTTGAATAAAGGTGGCTAATTTGGATGATCCATCAATACTCACTAAGTTTCTTGCGAAGTTCAACTTGATGCCGTAGGCATTCACGTACTCCATTAGTGCTGGGACATAGTCTGCGACGCCAAATAACACTGCGCCTGCGTTACAAAATTGAATGTCAATATTTCCAAGGACACCTTGTTTATTCCAATGATCGGCAGACAAATACATCGCCTTTTGCGGTGCACCTGCGCATTTAATTGGCATGGGAGGTTGCGTAAAGATGGCTTTACCCTTCTCTAAGTTTTGGACTAACTTCCACGTATAGGGTGCTAGGTCATATCGGTAATTTGAGGTCACGCCATTTCGACCCAGCGTATCGGCTAAGCCTTCGATACCATTCCAATCGAGTTTTAAGCCAGGGCAGACGATTAACTGCTTGTAACTGACTACACGACAACCGTCTAAAACCACAGCATTTTTTTCTGGCTCAAATGCAGCAACTGCGGCTTTGATCCAATGCACCCCATGAGGAAGTACCGCACCCATAGTGCGTGCTGTAAATGATGCGTCAAAAACACCAGCACCTACCATTGTCCAACCTGGCTGGTAGTAATGAATGTCTGCTGGATCAATGATCGCAATATCCAGATCAGGGCTTCTTGCCAGCAAGCTCGAGGCGACAGCAATACCTGCTGCCCCCCCACCAATAATGACAATTTCATGCTTAGCGTCAGAAATCTCAACAGGCGTCTTACCGCCATTGATGATGCGTCTCACCAAAGCCTTCATGTCATAGCCTGCTCTAGCAGCAGTTTCAATAATCATCGGCAGTGGCATTTTTTCTGAATTCGCAAGTGCCCACATAGTGGTCGACCGCATGCCAGTGCGACAGTAAGCCAATATAGGCTTGGGTAACTCGTCCATTAGCTTGCCAAACTCTTTACCCTGCTCGTCAGTCACTTTGCCTGACTCAGCAGGAAGATAGCGAATCGCTAGCCCTAGGGATTTCGCTGCATGCTCAATCTCTTTGTATCCTGGTTGGTCTGAACCTTCTCCGTCAGGACGATTACAAATCAACGATTTAAAGCCTGCTTGTGAAATTGCATTCAAATCAGCTTCGGTAATTTGATCCGCAACTGAAATGTTATTGGTGAGTTTTTTAATTTCCATTTTTTGTCTCCTGTTTTATTGCTAGGTTAAGTTGAATGATTCGCTGCCATTTTTAGAGAGTGGGCAGATAACCGACGTTGTTTTATTTCAAAGATAGCCATGCCAGCCAGCATAAAGATTACAAATATGGCTGCTTTAGGCTGACCCGCTGCTAAAGAAACTAAAGCGGGCCCAGGACAAAACCCAGCTAACCCCCAGCCTGCGCCAAAAAGTGCAGCACCAATCACCAAGGGTTTATCGATTTGATTGCTTTTAGGCAAATGCAATGCACCTCCTAAAAAGTTGACAGTTCTTTTCTTGGCAAATGCAAATGCAAAAAAACCAACCCCGATAGCACCCCCCATGACAAGAGCGAGGGAGGGATCCCAAGTGCCAAATAGATCTAAAAATCCAATGACTTTGCCGGGGTCTGTCATGCCTGAGAGGATAAGTCCCATGCCAAATAGCAATCCCACTAAAAATTCGCTAATACGGTGTTGCATATAAATTTTTCTTTAGATAACGTGACGAATGACGTAAACGACCAAAAATCCAAGGCCCATGAAAGTCATCGTAGACACGAGAGACCTTGGCGATAAACGAGAAAGTCCACAAACTCCGTGACCACTGGTACACCCTGAGCCATACCGCGTTCCAAAACCTACGAGCAAGCCAGCTGCTGCGATAGCTAGATAACCAGCATCAATCCGAGGCGCAACAAGAAATTCGGATGGCAGTATGAAACTCATAGCCATTGGAGCTGATGCCATACCCATTAGAAAGGCTATACGCCAACCGAAATCACCCAAGCGCGGCGACAACAATCCGCCAAGAATTCCACTGATTCCTAATATGCGGCCGTTGATCAAAATAAATGCCGCGGAAGCAAGCCCGAGCAAGATACCTCCGCCAAGCGACAGCCAAGGTGTGAAGTGAGTCCAGTCGATTTGCATAGTTTGCCTTTAGCTTTTACAGAATTGTTCGTACAAAATCTCAATGACAGCTAAGGCCTTTGGGCTTTTAACTTGGTAATAGATGCTTTTCCCTTCACGCCGTGTCGTCACGAGTTCTTCGTCACGCAACACAGTGAGTTGCTGCGACAGTGTCGGTTGGCCGATTCCAAGAATCTCTTCAATCTCACCCACACGAAGC
>CAIXDG010000078.1 GCA_903918115.1 uncultured beta proteobacterium | reverse complement strand
TGGTTAACTGCTTCAGGTGGTCCATTTAGAGATTTCCCACTAGAGCAGCTAAACAAGATCACTCCAGATCAAGCTTGCGCTCATCCCAATTGGGTGATGGGTAGAAAGATCTCGGTTGATTCTGCAACGATGATGAACAAAGGTCTTGAAGTGATAGAGGCGTTTTGGTTATTTGGTTTGCCCTTAGAAAAAATTAAGGTATTGATACATCCGCAAAGCGTTGTGCATTCGATGGTTCGTTATCGTGACGGCTCTGTCATTGCACAGCTAGGCCAACCTGATATGCGTACCCCCATTGCTTATGGACTTGCTTGGCCAGGGCGAATTGAAGCAGGTGTAGCACCGCTGAGTTTGACTCAACTGGCTGCGCTCAGCTTTACTGAGCCAGACTTAGTGCGTTTCCCGTGCCTCTCTTTGGCATTTGCTGCTGCGAAGACTGGCGGTACTGCGCCAACCATCCTGAATGCAGCAAACGAAATTGCTGTGGCTGCCTTTTTGGACGAGGGAATGCCTTATTTGCAAATTCCCACAATCGTAGAAAAAACTTTGAGCGCTATCAGCATGACTAATGCGAGTTCACTGGAGTTGATTTTAGAGGTGGATGCACAAGCGAGGGCAGTTGCTCGTGATCTTATTCATGAGATGCGTAAGTAAAAAACGCATTAAGCAAAACGCATTAAGCAAAACTCACTAAGCACTATTTACTAAGGATTTTTTTTGCAGGCAATCATTACCCTCGCCGCATTTCTTCTGACATTAGGAGTGTTGGTCAGCTTTCATGAATTTGGGCATTTCTTAGCTGCACGCTGCTGTGGCGTACGTGTACTTCGATTTGCCATTGGTTTTGGCAAGCCACTATTTACTCATGTGGCTGCTAATAAAACAGAGTGGGTTGTCGCTTCAATTCCACTTGGGGGTTACGTCAAATTATTAGATGGTCGAGATCGTCAGCAATCTATTGTGCCGGCAGAAGAGTCTGAGGCTTTTGATAGGAAACCCCTTTGGCAGCGCTCTGTGATTGTTGCAGCCGGACCCTTTGCCAATTTCTTCTTGGCGGTTTTGTTGTTCGCTGTTATTTATATTTCGGGCGCCCCTCAGCTACCAGCGATCCTGCAGGCGCCATCCGAAAATTCTGTAGCTGCGAAATTGGGAGTGTTTGAAGGAGATCGCGTTATTGGCTGGCAATCCCTGTCTTCGACTCACTCTGTGCCCCTTTCTGGTGAATTTGAGCCTGTTCCTAGTTGGAATGCCTTACGTTGGACCTTGCTTGACGCGCTCACGAGTGAGCAGGGGTTTGCCTTAGAACTGCAGACTTCCACAGGCGGAATCGTCATCAAAAGCTTTTTGGGGGCTGACTTACCCCAATTGAGCCCTGAGAAAGATCCGATGTTGGCCCTGGGTATTAGGCCAATGCCAACCCCTTTTTCCGATTGGACAGAGTTGAAATTGGGCCCCTTAGATGCGGTAATTTTCGCCAGCAAAAGGGTCTGGTTAATCACCAAAGTATCTAC
>CAIXDG010000077.1 GCA_903918115.1 uncultured beta proteobacterium | reverse complement strand
CTGGCTACAAAATGGCTTTTTCAGCGGGGACTAATAAGCGGAGCGCAATCTCATCAACGAACTAAAAAAAGCTGTGCCAGATGCATTTGAATTGCCCCCAGTTAATGATTTAGCATTGTACTTGTCTGTACTAAACCAAGCAAAACTAGTGATTTCTGGTGATACAGGCCCATTACATTTCGCAGCAGGATTGAGAAAGAAGGTTATCGGCTTATTCTCTGTGCATGACGGTGTTCAGCACTACGCGCCTATATATAAAAAAGATGAAGTGATTATTGGGAAGCAGTGCACATGCACTGGCGAGCTTGTTAACTTCCCAACCTGCCAAAGCCCCTCACCTTGCATGAACTCGATCTCAGCTCAGCAAGTTTTCGAGCGACTTAAAGAACGCTATCCTCTTGGTGCTGCTTAAGCGTTAAAATAGCGCTATCTTTTAAGAAAAAACTTCAATTGCGTATCCTCATTGTCAAAACATCTTCCATGGGTGATGTAATTCATAACCTCCCAATTATTGCGGACATTCATGCAGAGCTTCCAAATGCCCAAATCGATTGGGTTGTTGAAGAAAACTTTGCAGACATGCTGAGGCTCAATTCGCATATCCATAAGATAATTCCTGTTGCTATTCGCCGTTGGCGCAAACATTTATTCAGCCAAAAAACTTGGCAAGAAATTAAAGACTTCAAAACCCAGCTACAAGCGGAGCATTACGATTACATTATTGACACGCAAACCTTGCTCAAGAGCGCTTTAATTGCCTGCTTGGCAAATGGCAAGCGTTATGGCCAAGGGCCGAATACCTCGCGAGAATGGCTGGCTGGCTTATTTAACCAACGTCGTTTTTCTGTGTCACGAGATCAGCATGCGGTTGATCAAAACCGCCAATTAAGCGCTCTAGCACTTAATTACAGAGCGCCAACCAGTGCGCCAGATTACGGCTTGCTAAGATCAGATCTTTTAAAAAAAGCTGATATCGCTTTACCGGAAAAATACGTCATGGCTTTTCATGCGACTAGCCGAGACTCGAAGCTTTGGCCAATGGGGCACTGGGTTTCTTTAGGAATATTGTTAGCAAAACAAGGTGTAACCCTATGCTTGCCCTGGGCGAACGAAACTGAAAAAAGCCGCGCAAATATTATTGCTACGCATGTTCCCAAAGCCATTCTATTGCCGAAGTCCAGTATCACAGAGCTTGCACACATCACCGCTGGTGCGCAAGCGGCTGTGGGTGTTGATACAGGGCTTATTCATTTAGCAGTTGCCATGGACGTGCCTTCGATTGCTATCTATACAGACACGCATCCTGATTTAAATGGCACTTATGGTGGCACTGATGCCCTCGCGATTAACTTGGGGGGCAAGGGCCGAATGCCTGAGCCTAACGAAGTATTTAGTGCGTTTGATCGGCTAGGAACTTTCTAATGTTTAAACACAAAACATTAGTGTTCATGTTGAAACTATTAGCAAAACTGCCATTATGTGTTGTGCATTTCCTTGGGGCCGCATTGGGCTGGGTAAGCTATTTAAGTTATAAAAAATACGCAAAACTAATCAATCAAAACTTCAAGCTTTCTAAGCTAGCCACAAACGAAGTGCACTTTAAAAAAACGCTAAATCGAAACATTAGCGAAACAGGCAAAGCCTTTTTAGAGATTTTTGTAATTTGGTTTAAGGATTATTCGAAACTCAAAAATTGGTATCAAGGCTGCACGGGATGGGAGTATGTTGAATCTGCTTTAGCAAAAGGCAAAGGGATTATTTTTTTAACCCCTCATTTGGGATGCTTTGAAATTACCTCGCTCTATTACGGGCAGTTTAATCCCATCACTGTACTATTTCGGCCGCCTAGACAGGATTGGCTCATGCCACTGATTAGCCAAGGTCGTCAGCGTGGCAAAGTGAGTCTTGCACCAGCCAATGCGCAAGGCGTGAAGTTATTACTTCAAGCCTTAAAACGTGGTGAAGCGATCGGTATATT
>CAIXDG010000076.1 GCA_903918115.1 uncultured beta proteobacterium | reverse complement strand
CGCTCTCATAGCGCGAGGCCTTACGGTCCCCCGCTTTCCCCCTCAGGGCGTATGCGGTATTAGCACAGCTTTCGCTGCGTTATCCCCCACGATAAGGTCCGTTCCGATGTATTACTCACCCGTTCGCCACTCGCCACCAGGTGCAAGCACCCGTGCTGCCGTTCGACTTGCATGTGTAAGGCATGCCGCCAGCGTTCAATCTGAGCCAGGATCAAACTCTTCAGTTTAATTCCTGTGATCCTTGCGGATCGTCGCACTCATTCAAGAAATTGACTTGGTTTTAAAACCAAATCTTTTTACTGTCTTGAGTACTGTTTTATTTACATCTGTCCCGAAGGACTGGATGCCTTTACCCAGTACCCACAATTATCGATTGACTAATTTTTAAAGAGGGCTGAAAGTGCTTTTTTAAGAAATTTCAGCGAAGTCCGCTACTATGACACAACAATTGCAAGATGTCAACACCCATCTAGGTATTTCTGCTTATATTTTCAGAAATTCTTTACAAAAACCCCTAAATATTCATTACTAGGGAAAACCCTAGTTAATCTGTTAAAACGGGGTAAAATGACGCAATGCACAATATATCGCCATCAAGCGTTGCAAAACCAGCCCTTAAGCCCTTTATGTATGGGCTTAACCGCGCCCCCGTAAGAGAGCTGCATGCCGGTTACCGGCCAACGATCTTGGCGCATTTTTTGCTTTTGGGGGCAGAAGATCGCCGCTTGCGCTTTGGAATTCCTACGGCTGATGCGGTCATTGAAAACTACGTTGCTAACCTTAACTTTAATCGGGATGCAGTTTTTGGTATTTTTGATCCCAACTTAAAGCTGGTCGCAATTGCGCACTTGGCCTATTTACCGGCTGGCAAAAAACGTAGTAAAGCCGCCGAATTTGGGGTTTCCGTTTTAGCCGAAAGTCGCTTTCAAGGTTATGGGGCAGCATTGCTAGAGCGGGCAATTGTCCACGCACGCAATACTCAGGTAACCACTTTATTTGTCAATTGCTTAGCGCAAAACAAAATCATGATGCACTTGGCACAAAAAGCAGGAATGCAAATTGATTACGCCTATGGAGAAGCAGAGGCCTGCCTAAGATTGCCACCCGCAAACCCCAGCACTATTTTTGCTGAAGCCGTTAATATTCAGCTTGCGGATTTTGACTTTGCCGTCAAAGCAAATTTAAATCAATCCAGCAAAGCTTTGCGCTGGTTACTGAAAAAAACAAACTCAACTAAGTAAAATTTGTGGCGGTGGTTTTTATTGCGGCGTTGGTTTAGTTGATGCTGCAGAGGCATTCTTATTGGCTGCATCAATCCGTTCTTTGTCGGCCTCAGAAATCAAATCAAAAAACGTATAAACCGCTTTCACACCATTCGTTGAGCTAGCGATTTTCTTCGCACTTGCAGCTTCTGCTGCGGTCAAAATACCGAGCATGTAAACGTTTGCGCCTTCAGTCACAATATCCATTGAATTAGAGGGAAGGTTATTAGTGAAAATCATTTCTGCTTTAATTTTTGAAGTGAGATAGGCGTCATTTGCCCGCGCAGTATAAGAGCTGTTTGGGCCAACAATTAATTCATCAAAAACCGCTCGCACATTTTTTATTTGCTTTACATCAGCATCAGCTTGTGCCTTTATGGCCGCCGTTTTTACTTCACCAGTTAAAAGTACTTGTTGATTAAATGAACTTACATTGATATGCGCATCATTGCCAAACTTATTGCTGAGCTGCGCCCCAGCCTCTAACTGAATGCCTACATCGGTGGCTTGTGCAGCGGCTGTACGCCGATCGGCCAGCACACTTGCTCCGCCTGCTACAGCGCCTACTGCAACGACGCCACAGGCATTTAATAAGGTTAGTACCGCAACCACGCATAACAGCGCACTCACTAAACGCGAAAATATTTTCATGCTATTTCACCTCTGCTATTAGTCGAACATCACATGATCAATGCCATCACACAGGGCGTGCAATAACACTAAATGGGTTTCTTGAATGCGAGCCGTGCGGGATGAGGGCGCAGCTAGAAGCAAGTCGTTTGCGCCCAATACATTGTTCAATTGGCCGCCGCCATTACCGCTTAAAGCAACCACTTTAATGCCCATTGCTTGTGCAGCCTCAACTGCTTTAATGACATTCTTTGAATTACCAGAGGTAGTGATGGCCAATAAGATATCGCCGCTTTTACCTAGGCCACGTACTTGCTTGCTAAAAACTTGGTCATAACTATAGTCATTACCTACTGCCGTCAAAATTGACGTGTCTGTAGTCAGGGCAACTGCAGCTAATTCACGCCGCTCTCGCTCGAAACGACCCATCAACTCAGCCGCAAAATGTTGCGCATCAGCTGCAGAGCCACCATTGCCGCAGGCCATTATCTTGCCGCCTGCATTAAGGCATTCAACCATCGCTAGAACAGCAATGGCCACTGTTACCGGCAGTTCTTTTGCGGCGACTTGTTGCACCTCAATGTTATCGAGAAAGTGCTGCGCAGTGCGCGCCTGCAAACGCACGAGGGTGTTGTTGTCCATCACAATATTATGCCTCTAGTTTACCGATTGGATTGCAATTTAAAATCAAAATGCGGCCTTAAGCCACTGAAGTTGGTTGCCTTTAATTGCTATCACATCAAATCGACACGGCGGGTAGTCCTTAGCGCGATAGTGGGCTTGTAAATAATGCTGGGCTGTTTTGTAGATTTTATTTTGTTTGCTAGCGTTAATACTTGCTAGGGCACCCCCCCAATTACTTGAGTTACGCAGCCTTACCTCTATAAACACAAAAGTATCTTGATCACGCATAATCAAATCAATCTCGCCCATCCGGCAACGATAATTTAGCGTTACTAGGCTGAGGCCTGCGCGCTGTAGAAAGTCTTTTGCTGTTGCTTCAGCTTTTTTGCCGATGATATGAATGTGAATGGAGTGTCACCATGGAAATGGGTTTAGCGGATTTTTTACAACAACAAGATTTACCAACTAGCGCATTGTATGTAGTAGCCACCCCAATTGGTAACTTAGGCGACATAACCTTACGCGCGCTGCATGTATTAAATGCAGTGGATGGTATTGCCTGTGAAGACACTCGCCATAGTGCGGCGCTGTTGCGTCAATTTGGGATTCATAAAAAATGTCTGGCTTTACATGAACACAATGAGCTTACCGCCACTAAAAAAATAATTTCTTATTTAAGGCAGTCGCAACGCTGGGCTTATATCTCTGACGCTGGCACGCCGGGCATTTCTGATCCGGGCGCCAAACTGGTCAGCGCTGTTCAACAAGCGGGGTTTCGAGTACTCCCCATTCCCGGCGCTAGCGCGCTAGCTGCCATTGTCTCTGTCGGTGGCGGAGCTTTAGATCATTTACAAGGTCGATTTCAATTTATTGGTTTCTTACCTCATAAGGCAAAAGAGCGTGACAGCGTTTTAAGTGAAATCAATTTATCCGCCCAAGCGACTATTTTCTTCGAATCGCCGCATCAAATTAAAGCTAGCTTATTGGCGCTATCAACCGCCCTAAAGCCGGAGCGCGAAATTATTATTGGTCGTGAATTGACTAAAAAATTTGAATCTATCGCATATTTAAATGCGGGTGCCCTGGCAAGCTGGCTGGATAAAGCAACAAGCCTTAAGGGAGAATTTATTGTTTTAGTAGCCGGGGATAAGTCGAGTGAACCGCGCTCAGTCGAAGCGGTGGAATTGAATCGCTGGATTCAAGTGCTGAGTGAACATTTGGGAAGCAAAGAAATTGCTAAGGTGGTGGCTGGTGCTACTGGCATGCCCCAAAAGGCCGCCTATCAATTGGCGCTGCTGGCCAAAAATGCGTAGGCTTACTTCGCGGCTGCCTTTGGCGCTGGGCTAGCGGAAGGGGAAGCGGTGGTTGCTGCCGGTGTAACTGGCTCGGCGCTAGCTGCCGCTGGGGCAGATGCAGCCGCACTCAGGGTAACTTGGCCGATGGGTTTAATTAACTGAGCAGTTTGTTTTTCTGCCTCGGCGCCGCCGCCAGACTCGCGCTTGCCACTGTTTACATAAACCATTAACAATAAAATGATGAGTAGCGGCACAAAAAAACTAAGGCCAACCACAATTATTAATTGTTTTGGGGTTTTAATTAAACTACCATGACCGTTGCTCATTATTTTGCTCTTTTTTGCCGTTTGTTCGTTGGTTGATTAATTATAACGAGCCCAATGCAATTGGACACTTACAATAGAACATAAGCTCTAAATGCGCCCGTAGCTCAGTGGATAGAGTATTGGCCTCCGAAGCCAAGGGTCGCGCGTTCGATTCGCGCCGGGCGCACCAGCATGGGTAATTTTGATCAATATCAAGCGAAAACCCGCAAAACCCTCTATCATTTGAGAGTCCAAACCTCTATAGATACTGTGTCTAACCATTTAAACCCATCCTATATCGATACTGCGCGCATAGTTCCGCTAGCTCCCGATCAGCCTTTACCGCATCGCAAGATTATTCGTAGCTGGTTAGAGCCAATGGCCAAGGGTGAAACGGGCAGGGCGATTGCTTTGCTCATGTTTGACGCGACGCTTTGGTTGGGCGCAATTTTTGCCACAGTCTATTTTGAAAATATTCTGCTCAAAATTCTCTTTGGCACGATTGCCGGATTTGTCACTGGGCGTATTTTTATTCTTGGGCATGATGCCTGTCATCAAAGCTTTACCCCCAATCGCGAGCTAAACAAGATTATCGGGCGCATTGCCTTTTTGCCCTCATTAACCCCCTATAGCTTATGGGACATTGGCCATAACGTTGTTCACCATGGGCAAACAAATTTAAAAGGTTTTGATTTTGTTTGGGCACCGCTTTCTAAAGCCGAGTTTGATGCTTTGCCTGCCTGGCGTAAAACCCTGGAGCGGCTTTACCGCAGTGGCTGGGGACCAGTACTCTATTACATGATTGAAATCTGGTGGAAACGAGAATACTTTCCTAATGCCACTTACAAGCCAGCCAATCGCGCCATTTTTATGAAAGATAATTATTTGGTCTCGGCCTTTGCAGTGCTTTGGCTTGGGGCGCTCGTTGCTGGGGCGTGGTTTACCAATCAATCCATTTTAATTACCCTACTAACGGGTTTCGCTTTGCCCTTTTTATTTTGGAATGGCATGATTGGCTTTGTGGTTTATGTACACCATACCCATCCTTCGGTATCTTGGTACGATAAAAAAGCTGAGTGGCTAAGGGCTCAACCCTTTGTCTCGACTACCGTGCACCTCACATTTAATTTTTTCTGGGGCGCCTTAATGCATCACATCATGGAGCATACCGCCCACCATGTCGATATGTCGGTGCCCCTATATCGCCTCAAAGAAGCCCAGTCTAAGCTTGAAACCGTTTTACCCGAGCGAATTTTTATACAAAAATTCTCCTGGAAATGGTATTTTGATACCGCCAAGGTCTGCAAACTCTATGACTTTGAAAATAAGGCGTGGCTTGATTTTGATGGCAATAAAACGGCCGATTCAGTACGAATTATGCTGACGCCTGCCCCGGCCGGCTAAAACGGGTAAAATAGCATTTCTGTAGATTAGTACCCCTCGGAATGCTTATGACCACCTCAACCACCGCCCCAGCCCAAGACACTTCACAAAGCCTTAAATTTTGCTCATCTTGTAGTCGTGAGAAGCGCTTAGAAGGTGGCACGTGGATACCTACGAGCAATCGGAAACAGCGCTGGATTTGTGCCAGTTGCCTTTATAACCGCACCCATCGTACGGGCTCAGCTAAAACGTAATTTCAATTTTGCCAAACGAGGTTTACGAAGTTAACCTTGGTTTTGGTCTCTGCTTTGATCTAAATAAGTGCTGGATCGCGCTCAATCGACCAACGTATTTTATCTTTTTTGCTAATTCTGCCCTGCGACTGTCCGCGCAAAAGGCCATCAATTTGATCTAATACAAGTTGTAATTGATTTCGATGGGTTGACTCAATTACCAATTGAGCGCGCTCTGCGCCGGCGATGCGCACCATTAACTTTGCGACGGGATCGTAAATTTTTACCTGCTGCTCAAACCCAAAATGACGCATTGCTTCTTCTTTAAGCTGAATTAAAAATGCCAATACTTTGTTTAGCATTTTTCCCTCTGCGTGAATCAGCGCTTGAAAAGTGAACGGTGGCAATTGCGCTTCTTCGCGTTCGGCAGCTAACTGCGCCAAAAAACCATCGACATCGTGCTGGAGTAAATATTGAAAAACCGCGACCTCTGGGTGCCGTGTTTCAATATAAATTCGACTCTTTTTTTCCGCATTGTCAGTTCGGCCGGCGCGTCCAGCAACCTGAACCAATTGCGCAAAAAGGCGTTCCGGGGCACGAAAATCGTGTGAATATAACCGCGCGTCGGCATCTAATACCCCAACCACACTAATATTTTGGTAGTCATGTCCTTTTGCAATCATTTGGGTGCCGATGATGATATCGACCTCGCCAGCATGTACCACCTGCATCATTTCCTCAGCGCCTCGCCCTCTGCGGCTGCTGTCAGCATCAATGCGCAAGATGCGTGCGCTTGGCCAAGCGAGACTGAGCGTATCTTCAATTTTTTGCGTACCTTGTCCAATGGGCCTCAAATCAACATCGCCACAATCAGGACAACTTCGGGGCACTGGCTTCACCAAACCGCAGTGATGACAACTCAAAACAGGCTTACTAGTAATTGCTCCTGGCTTATGCAACACCAAGTATGCGCTACATTGTGAGCACTTTGAAAGCCAGCCGCAAGATAAGCAAGTTAACACTGGGGCATATCCGCGGCGATTAATCAGTACTAAACTTTGCTGCTGTTGCTGTAAGTTGGCATCAATTGCATTGGCTAGGGGCCTGGAGAGGTGAATTTTTTTGGCGCCGGCGGATTGATTATTTTTATCTTTTAAATCAATCAACTGAACCTCTGGCATGGCGCTGCCCTGTGCCCGCCGGTTTAACTTAATTAAATCATAACGTCCCTGCCGAACAGCTAGCCAACTTTCTAAAGAGGGCGTAGCAGAAGAAAGAACAATGGGAATTTGTAAATTATGGGCACGCCAAACTGCTAAATCACGGGCTGAATACCGTGTCCCCTCTTGCTGCTTGTAAGACGTGTCGTGTTCTTCATCAACTACGATTGCCTTTAAATGAGGAATGGGGGTAAGAACAGCTAAGCGTGTCCCCAGAATAATTTGTGCTTGACCTGTTTGTGCTTCATACCATGCCATGCCGCGTTTTTTTTCTGCTAATGCACTATGCAGCACAACTAATGCCCGCCCCGGAAAATGCGCGCGCACACTGCGTTCTAGTTGTGGGGTCAAGTTAATTTCAGGCACTAAGATCAGCACTTGCGCATTTTTTTCTGCCAATATATTCGCTAGCCAATTTAAAAAAACGGCTGTTTTACCGCTTCCCGTTCTGCCTTGCAATAAAGTTGCGCGCACGCCGCCCCTTTCGCTTACTTCTTTTTGACTATTTAATTTTGTTAACGCATCCGCCTGCTCAGTATTAAGCGCATCCGCCAAAATTACGCCTTTATCTGCAGCACTTTTACTGTTAATCGGGGTTTGCTCGGCACCTTCACCTGGATTAATAGCTGTTTTTTGCAACAATGCAAGGCCCTGTTTTGGCCAATTTTTGGGTTTCTTCCAATATTGCGGAATACTTGGGATGAGGGTTTCGCCAAGGCTTTGAATATAGTAGGTACTGGCAAATATCATGAGCTGCATTAATTTTGGGTCTAAGGGCGGAACAGGCGCAAGCTGCGTTACTGCCTTTAATTTATCTTCCTCTAGTGAGGAGTAATCGCTTACTTTTGCCACCACTCCCACCAAACTTCCGCGGCCAAATGGCACCTCAACCAACTGGCCAATGACGGGGTCTCGCCCTAATTTTTCGCTGTTCCAAACGTAATCAAAAAATTGGCGCAGGGGCTTATCAACCGCTACCTGAACGATAAGTGGCTTAGTCATTAAAGTGGCTTGGCTTACCTAAGTTGCTTGTGGATAAGTCTGTGGATATCAATAAGTTTGCCATTATCTTTTCTTTGGCGTTCATTTTTAAAGTGGCGTGTGACCGGTAAATTATGACTATTTATTGAATTAAAACAATGCTTTAGGCTTAATAATGTAGGGGTAATCTGAAATTTCAAGCGAATCTTACTGAATTTCTTATGCCCCAGTTTGGGTGTGCATAACTTTGTGCATAACTTTTCGCATTGCACCAAATTGGGAGGGCTAACCCGGCTCTAGTTCGACGCTACTTTCGGAGGGCTTGGGAGTGATTTATAACCGCCTCAACCAGCGCAGAAACATGCTCGGGAGGGGTAAATTGGGAAATGCCATGGCCTAAATTAAAAATATGGCCATCTAAGGGATGGAGATTAGGGCGCATGGGCGGCGCTGATGCCAAGCCATCGAGTATTTCACGCGCTAATTGCTGAATTTGGGGGGGTTCGGCAAATAAAGCAAGTGGGTCAATATTGCCTTGAAGTGCAATTGGCGTATTTGCCGCTACCAATTCCGTACGTGCGCGCTGCAGGGATATGGTCCAGTCTAGACCAATGACATCTGCGCCAGCATGTGCCATGTCGTTTAACCAAAGGCCGCCGCCCTTAGTGAAAATGATGATCGGTACTTTTCGCCCTTGGTGCTCTCGTGGCAGCTGCGCTATTACTTCACGCATGCTTGCTAAAGATACGCTTTGATACCACTTGTCGGGCAGCATACCGCCCCAAGTATCAAAAATCATTAATGCTTGAGCGCCTGCTTCTAATTGTAAGGTTAAATATTGCGCTACCGATTGCGCGTTGATTTTGAGAATCTGCGCCAGCAAGTCTGGCCGACTAAACATCATGGTCTTAGCATGGCGAAAGTCATCAGCACTTGAGCCGTCAATCATGTAACAAGCCAGTGTCCATGGCGACCCTGAAAAACCAATCAGCGGCATGCGCTGCTGACCATTTTGCATTAGTGCGCGACGAATTTCAGCAACTGCGTCAAAAACATACTTCAGTTGATTCATATCTGCCACTTGCAACTTAGCCACATCATCAGCTGTGCGCAACGGCTTTGTAAAGCTAGGACCTTCACCTGCGGTAAATTGCAAACCCAAACCCATCGCATCAGGAACAGTCAAGATATCAGAAAACAAAATTGCTGCATCTAAGGGATAGCGCTCAAGTGGTTGTAGGGTAACTTCAGTGGCTAAACTTGGGTTCTTCGCAAGCGCCAAAAAACTACCCGCGCGTGCGCGTGTCGCGTTGTACTCAGGTAGATAGCGACCCGCTTGCCGCATCAGCCACAACGGCGTTCGGTCTGTTGGCTCGCCAAGGCAGGCCTTCAGGAATCGATCGTTCAGCAAGATTAGTTTGACAGCGAATTATTTTTTGCGCCGAAAACGCGCAAGTGCAGCCAATTGAGCGGCTGCCATGACAAATTCGGATTGCGCTAAAGCCAAATCAAATTCACTGCCCCGATTTTGCATGGCCTCTTCAGCGCGTTTTTTTGCTTCGAGTGCTTTTGCTTCATCAAGATCGTGTCCACGTATCGCCGTATCAGCCAAGACCGTTACATGATCAGGCTGCACCTCTAAATAGCCACCAGCAACAAAGACAAATTCTTCCTCGCCATCGGCCTTCTCAATGCGTACCGATCCGGGACGAATACGAGTAATGAGTGGCGTATGACCCGGCAAAATTCCCAGCTCGCCGGTTTCGCCTGGAAGCGCAACAAAGTTGGCTTCGCCGCTAAAAATAGACTGCTCAGCACTCACAACATCAACCCGTATTGTTGCCATTATTTATCCTTAAAGCTTTTTCGCTTTTTCAATCGCTTCGTCGATTGATCCAACCATGTAAAAAGCCTGTTCTGGCAGGTGATCTAATTCGCCACTTACAATCATTTTAAAACCGCGAATCGTTTCCTTGAGCGGCACATATTTTCCCGGTGAGCCCGTAAAAATTTCAGCAACGTGGAACGGCTGCGACAAGAAACGTTGAATTTTACGTGCGCGTGAAACAGCCAGCTTATCTTCTGGAGATAATTCATCCATACCCAAAATCGCAATAATGTCGCGCAGCTCTTTATAGCGTTGCAAGGTCATCTGTACTTCGCGAGCAACGTCATAATGCTCTTGACCAACGACCTGCGGATCAAGCTGACGACTCGTTGAATCTAATGGGTCAACCGCGGGATAAATACCCAAAGCTGCAATATCCCGTGAGAGCACGACGGTGGAATCTAAATGCAAAAAGGTCGTCGCTGGCGAGGGATCGGTTAAGTCATCCGCTGGCACATAAACAGCCTGAATAGAGGTCACCGAGCCAGTTTTCGTTGAGGTAATACGCTCTTGTAATTTACCCATCTCTTCAGCTAATGTTGGTTGATAGCCTACAGCAGACGGCATACGCCCTAACAAAGCAGAGACTTCTGTTCCGGCCAAAGTGTAACGATAAATATTGTCGACGAAAAATAAAATATCCCGGCCTTCATCACGGAAGGCTTCAGCCATGGTTAAACCTGTTAAGGCCACACGCAAACGATTTCCTGGGGGCTCGTTCATTTGACCAAACACCATGGCCACCTTATCGATCACATTTGACTCTTTCATCTCATGATAAAAGTCATTACCTTCGCGGGTGCGCTCGCCAACACCAGCAAATACCGATAAACCAGAATGCTGTTTGGCGATATTGTTAATCAGTTCCATCATGTTGACGGTTTTACCTACACCCGCACCGCCGAACAAGCCAACCTTACCGCCTTTGGCAAAGGGACAAACTAAGTCAATCACCTTAATACCGGTTTCAAGCAAGTCTACTGAAGGCGCAAGATCTTCGAATTTGGGGGCGGGCTGGTGAATTGCGCGCCGCACATCAGTTGCAATTGGGCCAGCATCGTCAATTGGGCGGCCTAATACATCCATAATGCGGCCCAGCGTCGCAGGCCCAACGGGCACTGAAATTGGCTTACCAGTCGACTTCACTTCCATGCCGCGGCGCAAGCCATCACTAGCGCCCATGGCAATGGTGCGCACAACGCCATCACCAATTTGTTGTTGCACTTCAAAGGTGAGGCCTTTTTCAGCAAATGACGCTTCGCCGCTATCGACCAAAGTTAAGGCATCATAAATATTGGGCATTTGATCGCGCGGGAATTGAATGTCCACCACGGGACCAATGCACTGCACGATATTGCCATTGCTTACGTTACTCATCGTATTTCTCCGCTTTTAATTCCTAAAATTCTTTCGTACTACTAAATAGGAGCCGCTTAAACCGCGGCTGCTCCACCAACAATTTCTGACAGCTCTTTGGTAATTGCCGCTTGACGCGTTTTGTTGTACTCCAATTGCAATTCACCAATCACATTTTTTGCATTATCTGAAGCAGACTTCATTGCAACCATGCGCGCCGATTGCTCAGAAGCTTTGTTTTCAGCTACGGCCTGAAAAATTAAAGCCTCAACATAGCGCTTTAATAAGCCATTGAGAACCAATTCCGCATCTGGTTCATAAATATAATCCCACGCATGAGCTGACTGTTGAGGCTCTAAGGCGCTGGGCTCTAAGGGTAAGAGTTTTTCTAATACGGGTTCTTGTTTCATCGTATTAATAAAGCGGGTATAGGCTAAATAGACGGCGTCAACTTCGCCTTTTTCAAAAGCTGCCAATTGTGCAGTGATTGAGCCAATCAAAATATCCATGTGCGGCGTGTCACCCAACTGAATAACTTCAGAAAGAATTTTTGCCTTGGACCGATTTAAAAATTGCAGGCCCTTGGCGCCAATAGCGGTGAATTCAATGGGGGTATTCGCTTCTTGCATTTCACGCACTTGATTTGTCACCAGGCGCAGCACATTGGTATTTAAACCACCACATAAGCCTTTATCAGTGCTGACCAAAATTGTGCCGATGGTTTTTACTTCGCGCACCGCCATATAGCTTGGCCGATACTCTGGATTAGCTTTGGCTAAGTTGGCAACAATTTCACGAATTTTTTCAGCATAGGGGCGCGCTGCACGCATCCGCTCTTGCGCACGCCGCATCTTCGATGCAGCTACCATTTCCATGGCCTTGGTGATCTTGCGCGTATTTTGTACGCTTTTAATCTTTGAGCGAATTTCTTTTGTGCTTGCCATAATCTATTTATGCAGCCGAGCGTTTATAGTCTTCAACCGCTGCACGTAAGGCAGCTTCATCGTCTTTGCTGAGATCTTTGGTATCTTCAATGCTAGCTACTAGCGCAGCATATTTTGACTTTAAAAACTCATGTAAGCCTTTTTCAAAGGGCAGCACTTGCTTCACATCAATATCATCGAAGAAGCCATTGTTGACGGCGTAGAGTGAAGCGGCCATTTGCCAAACTTGCATTGGCATATATTGGGGCTGCTTTAATAGTTCCGTCACTCGGCGACCGCGCTCAAGCTGTTTACGCGTAGCATCATCAAGGTCGGAAGCAAATTGTGCAAATGCTGCCAACTCGCGATATTGCGCTAAGTCGGTACGAATTCCGCCCGATAATTTTTTAATTACTTTAGTTTGCGCTGCGCCGCCCACTCGGGATACCGAAATACCGGCATTAATAGCGGGGCGTACGCCAGCATTGAACAAATCGGTTTCTAAAAAGATTTGTCCGTCGGTAATCGAAATCACATTTGTTGGCACGAAAGCAGATACGTCACCAGCCTGAGTTTCGATAATTGGTAGGGCGGTGAGTGAGCCCGTTTTACCTTTGACAGCGCCTTGCGTAAATTTCTCAACATATTCAGCGTTCACACGGGCCGCGCGCTCAAGCAAGCGCGAGTGGAGATAAAACACATCGCCAGGGTACGCTTCGCGACCAGGCGGACGGCGCAACAACAGTGAAATTTGCCGGTAAGCAACTGCTTGCTTAGTTAAGTCGTCATAAACAATCAAGGCATCTTCGCCACGATCGCGGAAGTATTCACCCATAGTGCAACCAGCATATGCAGACAGGTATTGCATTGCAGCCGAATCGGACGCACTAGCAGCAACCACTACGGTGTATTCCATCGCGCCAAGTTCAGTGAGCTTGCGCACGACGTTAGCAATGGTGGAGGCTTTTTGTCCAATAGCCACATAAACGCAATAAACCCCTTTGCCTTTTTGATTAATGATGGCATCAACCGCCACGGCAGTTTTACCGGTTTGACGATCGCCAATGATTAACTCGCGTTGACCGCGCCCAATGGGCACCATTGCATCAATTGCCTTTAAGCCGGTTTGTACGGGCTGACTAACAGATTGACGGGCAATTACACCAGGGGCAACTTTTTCAATGAAGTCGCTTAATTTTGCATTAACAGGACCTTTGCCATCAATGGGCTGACCTAATGCATCAACTACTCGACCTAATAATTCAGGCCCTACGGGAACTTCCAAAATACGGCCTGTGCATTTAACTGGATCGCCTTCTTTAATATGCGTGTATTCACCCAACACCACCGCACCAACCGAGTCACGTTCTAGATTTAAGGCAAGGCCAATGGTGCCGCCTGGAAACTCCAACATCTCTCCTTGCATTACTCCAGAGAGTCCGTATACACGGCAAATGCCATCGGTTACCGAAATTACGGTGCCTTGATTGCGCATTTGCGTATCAATGCCTAATTCACTAATTCGGCTTTTGATCAGCTCACTGATCTCGGAAGGGTTGAGTTGCATTGCTTACTCCTGGGTCTTAATTCGTATGTTCTTCATTAACTTATGCGCTTAGGCTAATTTGCATCTGAGCCAAGCGCGCTTTTACCGAGCCATCCAACACTTCATCGCCAACTTGCACCCGAATACCGCCAATTAGGCTGGGATCTATAGCAATCGTTGGGCGTAATTCTTTACCGCCGAAGCGCTTCTTTAGGCTGGCCAACAAACTACTTAAGGCCTCACCCTCAAGCGGAAAAGCGCTGGTAATCATCACTTCTGCAGCGCCTTCGCTGTGATTTTTTAATAAACTAAATTGCGCGGCTATTTCACTCAAAACGCCTAAGCGCTGATTTTGATTCAGTAAGCGTAAAAAACTTAAAACCCTTTCGCTTACTGGTGTTTTGGTCATGCCCGCGATTAGTTGACTTAAATCAGCGGCGGAAACCTTCGGGTTGTTGGCCAACAAAACCAGCTCTGGGGCTGAAGCAATTTGCGCCAACTCGTTCAGTTGGGCTGACCAGGGGGCCAGATCGGCTGGCTGGGCACTTGCAAATAAGGCCTCTGCGTAAGGGCGGGCGATAGTCGCTAAATCAGCCATATCAAAGTTGCGCCTTTAGTTGCTCTAATAACGCGGCGTGTGACTTTGCATCGACTTCCCGTTGCAAAATTTGTTCGGCGCCTTGCACTGCGAGGGCGGCTACTTCGAGGCGTAATATTTCCCGCGCTCGACTCACTTGTTGATCTGCATCTTCTTTGGCCTGAGCCAAAATACGTGCAGCTTCTGCCTGGGCGTTAGTACGGATTTCTTCAGCCGCCATTTGCGCCCGTTTCTCGGCTTCAGCAACGCGTTGAGCGCCCTCTTGACGAGCACCAGCTAATTCTTGCTCGGCAATTTTGCTAGCAGATGCCAAGTCGGCTTTGCCGCGTTCTGCAGCTGCTAGGCCCTCAGCTACTTTAGTAGCACGATCGTCTAATGCCTTCACCAGCGGTGGCCACACAAAGCGTGCGACAACCCACCACAAAATAAAGAAAACGATCATTTGCGCGAATAGTGTCGCGTTCAGATTCACGATGTTCCTTTCAGTATTGTTAAAAGCGGAGCGATGACCAATTTAGTCATCTAAACCGAAACAATTACTTGATAACGGCCAGCAGTGGGTTTGCAAAGGCAAACAACATTGCAACTCCAACGCCGATCAAAAACGCTGCGTCGATTAAACCTGCCAAGAGGAACATCTTGGTTTGTAATTCGTTCATCAACTCAGGCTGACGGGCTGCGCCTTCAATAAATTTACCGCCCATGAGGCCAATGCCCAGACAGGCTCCCAAGGCTCCTAAACCAATGATAAGGCCGATACCGACAGCTGTCAGTCCCTGGATGTTGGCTAAAAATGCTTGCATGTTAACTCCTAAGTATTAAAAGGGGTGAGGTTGAAAAAATTAATGGTGACTATGCGCTTGGCCTATATAAACCAAAGTCAACATCATGAAAATAAAGGCTTGCAACAAAATAACGAGAATGTGAAATATCGCCCATGCTGAGCCGGCGATCACATTACCAACAAATCCAAACAGGGTCATGTCAAGACTAAATGTCCAAATGCTGCCGAGTAGCGCAATCAGCAAGAAAATTAATTCGCCGGCATACATGTTGCCAAAAAGTCGCATTCCCAGCGATACGCCCTTAGCGACATACTCAATTAAATTTAAGGCTAAATTAATTGGCGCCAAATACCATTTAGCCCCAAATGGCGCGGAGATTAATTCATGCATAAATCCGCCAACGCCCTTAATTTTGAAGCTATAAAAAAGAACCAGTAAGAGCACTGAAAAAGACAGGCCTAGGGTTGCATTGAGATCTGTAGTTGGCACAATTTTGTGATGGGGCACATGTAGGCCAAAGCTTTCGGCGAAATGGTTTACTCCCACAATCCAATCAACTGGTATTAGGTCGAGGGTATTGAGCAAAATAATCCAACAGAACACAAATAAGGCCAGCGGGGCAATGTAACTGCGGTTACCGTGAATAATGCTTTTGGATTGGGTTTCAACCATTTCAACCAGCATTTCGACCAAGGCCTGGAAGCGCCCTGGAACGCCGGGGCTAGCGCGCCGCGCCGCGATTAGCAATAAGACCACCGCCAAAACCCCCATTAGTGAGGTCCAAAAAACGGTATCTAAATTAATAACGCTAAAGTCAATAATTGAAGTTTGTTTGCCGCCAATATTATTGAGGTTTTGCAAATGCTCAGCAATATATGAGGTGGGTGTAATGACTTCGGCTGCACCGTGCGATGCGGCTCCGCTTGCCAGATTTGCTTCGCTAGACATCTATCAACAATTCCCTGTTTCAATCATTTTGCTGCCCGCTTAAAGCGCCACATAAACCAATAACACTTCAAGGTTAAAAAATAAGTTAGCAACAATGGCAGCCATTTTAAGTCTGGCTGCTTTACCGCAAACCCCACAAACAACGCTAAGGTCAGGGCGATTTTAATTAATTCGCCTGAAATCACCGCCGCCAAAAACCGTCCCGCGCTGGGCTTGTTAGGATTGCTCGCTATTTGCAAGCGCAACAAAAATATGGTTGCCGGTAAAACCCCAATCAAACCACCCACTAAAGCCGACTGAGTATAAAGGTTTATACCCAACGGGCTACCAAAAAAACTACAAACGACTGCACTAAGCAAGGTGACTAGCACCTGACCCAAAATAACTAGCCATGATGACTGAGCAACAAATTGCGCAGGCTGTAGTGCCCGTAAAGCACTCAGCTCTGCCTTGCTGTAAGTCCGAAAAGCCTCTTCAGGCTCTTCCCATTCATACTTAGGGGGAAATTGATTCTTTTGGGGAATCAATTTAGCCCGCAAATTTTAGTGGTGTCATCATTATTGGTCAATTGTTTTTGAACTTTTTAGTGGGTATTTTTCCTACGTACTAGGAATACCCAACTTTTTTAGTAAGGCATCTAATTCATCAAATTGGCTAAAACGAATACAAAGCTCGCCACCCTTGTTTTTAATTTTAAATTGTGCCGCTAAGCCAATTAAGTCGGCAATTTCTTGCGCTAAGCGGCGTAAATCAGGGTCTTTATTGGCTTGTGCTGAGGGTGAGGTCGAGCGCGTTTTTTTCTGACCAATTTGCCCAATCGCAATTGCGGCAGCGCTTGCCATCTTTTCGGCCTCGCGAACCGATAAGCCTTGCGCCACAATCCGTTGGGCCAAAATAATTTGGCTTGCCCCTGGTAAGGGCAATAAAGCGCGGGCATGGCCCATATCGAGCTCTCCGGCCATCAACATGGCCTGAACTGGCTTGGCGAGTTGAATGAGGCGGAGTAAGTTACTGATTGCGCTACGTGATTTACCAACCGCCTTAGCGGCGGCCTCATGGGTAAAGCCAAACTCTGCAATGAGGCGCGCTAAGCCCTGCGATTCCTCCAGGGGGTTTAAATCTTCGCGCTGCATATTCTCAATTAAGGCCATGGCTGCTGCTGCGCGATCATCTGCCGTACTAATTAAAACGGGTACAGCCGATAAGCCAGCCAGTTGGGCCGCACGAAAACGTCGCTCGCCGGCAATAATTTCATATTTGCCTGGCGCCACCTCACGCACTAGTAGGGGCTGCATAATGCCCTGCTCACGGATACTCTCGGCTAACTCTTGCAAGCCCTCTGACTTGATCTGTTGACGTGGCTGATACTTGCCCGCCTGCAAGGCGCTCAAGGGCAAGGAGGTAACATTGGAGCCCGCTAATTCAGGCTGATTTTTTTCGCCCAATAAAGCATCAAGCCCTCGGCCAAGGCCTTTTTTCTTAGCAATACTCATGACTTCACCTCGGTTAGTTTTTTCTGCGTTAGGTTCATCGCCTCAACCCGCAGGATCATTTCTGCACCAAACTCTAAGTAAGCTTGCGCACCTCGGGAAGCTTTATCAAAAGCAATTCCTGGCATGCCATAGGAGGGGGCTTCAGCCAAGCGCACATTGCGCGGAATAATTGAACTAAAAACTTTATCGCCAAAGTGCTCTAGCAACTGCTCTGACACTTGCTGCTGCAATGTCATGCGGGCATCGAACATGACGCGCAATAAACCAATGATGACAAGATCTGGGTTTAACTTGGCATGCACCTGCTTAATTGTATTTACAAGGTCAGATAAGCCCTCTAAAGCAAAGTACTCACACTGCATTGGCACAATCACGCCATTCGCTGCACATAAGCCGTTTAAGGTAAGTAATGAAAGGGCTGGCGGACAATCAATCAAAATAAAATCGTAGTCGTGTGCAACGCTACTCAAAGCCGTTTTGAGGAGCAGCTCGCGCGCATCAAAGTCAACCAACTCAATTTCTGCGCCAGCTAAATCTCGGTTTGCCGGCAATACATCGTAGCCAACGCTCGGACAACGTTGCACTGCCTCTTGTGGTGTGGCATGACCGATTAATACGTGATACACGCTTTTAGTTAAATCGCTTTTTTCTATGCCCGAACCCATAGTTGCATTACCTTGCGGGTCTAAATCAACCAAGAGCACGCGTTGCTGATGACCAACTAAGCCCGCCGCTAAATTTACGGCAGTGGTGGTTTTACCGACGCCACCTTTTTGATTGGCAACACAGAAAGTTTTGGCCATAGTAAAAAAGCGCTATAAAAAAGATTAGTGGTTAAAGGCGAAGGTGAGCAAATGTCGCTCGACCGCGCGATTCGGTAAGCGAACAGGCATATCGGCAACTAAGCGCCACCGATCTTTTGGTAACGCGCTAATTTCAGCCGCAACGTTTTTTGCCTTCATCGCAAACACCAGGCCGGTAGGCTTCAAAAAGGGTTCAGCCAAGCGCAAAAAATCCGCTAAGTTGGTAAAGGCGCGTGAAATTACCGCATCGAAGTGGCCAGAATACTGTTGCCCGGCATCCTCAACTCGCGTTGTCAGTATTTCCACATTATTTAAATGCATCTTGCCTTTCAGGTGCTGTAAAAAAGCCGTCTTTTTGCGAACTTTTTCAATCAGGCTAAAGCGCCATTCGGGCTTTGCAATAGCCAAGGGAATTGCCGGCAAACCGCCGCCAGACCCTAAATCAGCAATTTTATAGGCTTGCTTACCAGCCTGCGAATTAAGCCCGGCTTGGGCTAGTAGTGCTGTGCTTATTCCCGGTAAAATTGCAATAGAATCAAGGAGATGCAAGCTTACTGAGTCATTTTCTCCAGTAATGGCAGTTAAATTATGAACCCGATTCCAACGCTCTAACTCGAGCAAAAATAGTTCGAGCTCAGCTACAGCGGTCGGCGGTAAGCTAAGCCTTAAATCAGCGAGCCCATCCGTTAACTGGCTCATTTGCGCACAAATCTCATAAGGGGGCCGTGCTTTTGCCAAGCCCTTTTCGCAGATGTACTAGCAGCAGGGAAATAGCAGCGGGGGTAACACCTGAAATACGAGCGGCATGCCCAAGTGTGGCGGGCTTATGAAAATTTAGCTTCTGCTGGGCTTCGGCCGATAGGCCGCGAACCTCGAGGTAGTCCAAGTTTGGCGGCAGATTAAGGCCCTCAAAATGCGCGTGGCGTGAAATTTCTGCACTTTGTCGGTCAATATAGCCTTGATATTTAATTGCAATTTCTACTTGGTCTTTAATTTGCCGATCTAAAATAGGATCATCCGCCAAGTCACCAGGGTGCCAAAAGCCGCCTTCGGTTGCCATTAAATCGTCATAGCTTAGACTCGGTCGCCGCAGAATTTCGGCTAAGGAGCACTCGTGTGCCAGCGTTTGGCCCAAAATAAGCGCCAAGGCATCGGCTTTTTCATGGCGGGGGCCAACCCAAACACTGTTGAGGCGCAATGTTTCACGTGAAACAGCTGCTTCTTTTTCGCAAAAGACTGCCCAACGCGTGTTGTCAACCAATCCCAGCTTACGACCGATGGCTGTTAAGCGCAAATCTGCGTTATCTTCGCGCAAACTGAGGCGATATTCAGCCCGACTTGTAAACATGCGATAGGGCTCTTGCACACCAAGCGTAATTAAGTCGTCTACCAATACGCCGATATAGGACTCACTTCGCTTGGGTACCCAAGGCTCTTTGCCCAATACGGCTAAAGCGGCATTAATACCAGCCAGCAAACCCTGCGCAGCAGCCTCTTCGTAGCCAGTTGTACCATTAATTTGACCTGCAAAATAGAGTCCAGCAATGGGTTTTGTTTCTAGGGTGTGCCGCAAGTGCTGCGGATCAAAGAAATCATACTCAATCGCATAGCCGGGACGCAAGATTGTTGCCGCCTCAAGCCCCCGAATGCTTCTTACCAACTCAAATTGAATGTCAAAGGGGAGGCTGGTAGAAATGCCGTTGGGATAAAACTCATTCGTTGTCAGGCCTTCGGGCTCTAAAAAGATCTGGTGGCTATTTTTAGCCTTAAAACGATGGATCTTGTCTTCAATTGACGGGCAATATCTTGGCCCCACGCCCTCGATGACGCCGGTATACATTGGTGAGCGATCAAGCCCGCGCCGAATGATGTTGTGGGTTTGCTCATTCGTATGGGTAATCCAGCAGGGCACCTGTCGAGGGTGCTGTTCTGGGCGCCCCAAAAATGAAAAGCATGGCACGGGATCAAGGTCGCCTGGCTGTTCTTGCATCACTGAAAAATCAATGGTGCGGCCATCAATGCGGGGTGGGGTGCCAGTTTTGAGCCGCCCCTGAGGTAATTGCAGTTCTTTCAGCCGCAACGATAGGGTATTGGCTGCTGGATCGCCGGCACGGCCCCCCGCATGGCTATCTAATCCAACATGAATTTTGCCGCCCAAAAAGGTACCCGCCGTTAATACGATTCGTGGGGCATAAAAAGTTAGGCCAAGGGCTGAAACTACCCCCTGAACGCGATTGTCCACCACCACCAGATCGTCTACCGCAGCTTGAAATAGGGTTAGCTTGGGTTGGTTTTCGAGGCGCCGACGAATGGCGGCACGATATAAAATACGGTCGCCTTGGGCCCGAGTGGCCCGCACTGCTGGGCCTTTGCTTGAGTTAAGGATGCGGAATTGTATTCCGGCCTCATCTGTCGCCGCCGCCATAACACCGCCCAACGCATCAATTTCTTTAACCAAATGGCCTTTGCCAATTCCGCCAATTGACGGATTGCAGCTCATAGCGCCCAATGTTTCAATATTATGGGTGATCAGCAGGGTATCGCAGCCCATTCTCGCGGCTGCAAGCGCGGCTTCGGTGCCGGCATGGCCGCCACCAACAACAATCACCTCAAAATTTTTGGAATAGCGCATGAATTACCCAAGATAGGGCGATGATCATAGCATTTTGTCTGTTTCACGTGAAACAAATTTGCCCCATGCAAATGCAATCCTCGTTAATTTGGCGCGGATTAGGCCCTCATTATATCTAGTAAGTTATTGATTTAATTGGTAAAAAAGCCGTCATAAGCCGATTTTGCGATGAGGACACTCACCACAATTAAAAAGGTTTTCCGCACAAAGGTGCTGCCGTGGCGAATTGCTAACTTACTGCCATACTGACTGCCCGCAATATTTGCGACCATCATCGCCAGTCCTAGCGGCCAATTAATGTAGCCCAAACTAGCAAATAATCCAATTGCCGCTAAATTCGTTGCCACATTGACTAACTTAGTTGCTGCAGAAGCATGCAAAAAATCAAAGTTAAAAAAACGTACAAAGCCAAACAATAAAAAGCTACCGGTGCCTGGCCCAAAAAATCCATCATAAAAGCCAAGTGTTAAGCCCATGCCTGCCGCCTTAAGCTGCGTTAATAAGCCACTTGCGACTGGTTGATGTGCGCCACCTAAGGCGGGCTGAAACCAGGTATAAAACAATAAAAATAAAAGCAAGAAAGGCAAGGCCTTACGCAGGGGCTCAGCAGGAAATACCGTCACCGCTTGCGCACCAAGTAGGGCGCCTATAAAACCAAACACGATGGCAGGGCCTACAAGCGCCCACGGCAAATCCACATGTCGCAAATAGCGTCGCGCTGCATTGATCGTGCCCCCAATTGCAGCCACCTTATTGGTTGACATCAGCGCTGCCGGCGGTAATTCGGGATAAGTAGCAAATAGTGCTGGCAACTGAATTAGGCCGCCGCCGCCAGCCACCGCATCAACTAGTCCCGCAAAAAAAGCGAGCGCCAATAACAGTGGCCATAAGTAAATTGAAAATTCGATGATGCGCTCTTTAAATAATGGGGCTTATTTTTGTTTTATAAAATACCCGACCAAGCCTTTGCGAAAGAGCATTACACACAGAATAAAAATTAGTCCAGTAACAATCGTGACCGATTCTCCCAGCGAATTAAACCACGGTACGCTAGTTAGTTTTGCTAAAAAGTTGCCGATCTCACCAACTCGCTGTTCAAGCACCACAATGACCAACGACCCTACTAATGGGCCAATCAAGGTACCAACACCACCCACTAAGGTCATTAAAATAACCAAGCCCGACATCGACCAATGTACGTCGCTAAGCGTTTCAAAACCCAGCACCAAAGCCTGCGCACTTCCCGCTAATCCTGCTAAGGCGGCAGACAAAACGAACACTAAAAACTTAAATTGATTTACTTCATAACCCAAAGAAATTGCCCGCGGCTCATTTTCTTTTATTGCTTTGAGTACTTGCCCAAAAGGGGATGCCACAATGCGGGCAATTAATAAGAATCCAAACACTACGAGACCTAAAATAAAATAGTACAAAGTAAGGTCATCGCTTAAATCAATCAGGCCGAATAAACTCCCTCTTGGAATTCCCTGAAAGCCATCTTCGCCGCCGGTAATGGGGGCTTGCAAACAAATGAAATAAAACATTTGCGCCAGGGCCAAAGTAATCATCGAAAAATAAATTCCCTGCCGACGAATTGCCAAGCCACCCATTGCGGCACCTAAACAAGCTGCAAACGTAGTTCCTAAAATAATTCCGAGCTCCGGTGAAAGTCCCGCATTGCGCATAAAAAATCCTAATGCATAACCGCTGCCGCCAAAAAAAGCTGCGTGGCCAAATGAGAGCAAACCGGTGTATCCCAACAACAAATTAAATGCTGCAGCAAACAAAGCAAAACATAAAATCTTCATTAAAAAAATCGGATAAAAAAACCACGGCGCAAGTACGCCAATCAAAATAATGACAAGATAAAAAATCGTTCTAAAT
>CAIXDG010000075.1 GCA_903918115.1 uncultured beta proteobacterium | reverse complement strand
TTTCGCTGCGTGGGCTTTCCCAAAGCGGGCCATTTCTAGGGAATCCGCCACAAAGCCACCAGTTTCCATGGCTAAGTCTTGAATTTCACCATCAACATAGTAATGCGCCACGATTGCCGCATCTTTCTCGATTAAGAGGGTTTTAATGCGGTCAATTACCGCAGCCTTTTGGTCGACTGAAAGCGGTGGCGGGGTTTTAGCCCAAGCTTGCGCCGTGCAGGTTCTACCAGCGCCATCTTGCTGGGGATAATCAAAAGAAATCGGTTTTGTCGGGGCTGACATCGCCATAGAAACAGGATTCATACCAAATCTTAACCCGAGCGGCGGGTTAGCGCTTCAGTTGGTAATTTCAGCATAAATGAAGGATTCTCGACTCGAATACAATAAAGCGATGAAAAAAATTATCCCTATATTTACCCTTGGCATCATTAGTATCAGCTTCCCCAGTTTTAGTCAGGCCCAAACTACGAGCCCTAATCCTATCCCAGCTATTGGGGCGGGTGGATCTGCCGCACCAGCAGACAAGAAAATGACCACGGTCTCAGAGACGAACGCTGAATTTTTTGCGACCGTCAATGGGCAGCCGATTTCCACTGGCTTGTTAGCCTTAAATATTCGCAATGCTATGAGTCAGGGGCAAAAAGATGGCCCTGAGTTACAAAATGCCTTGAAGCAGGAATTAATTAACCGTAAATTGTTAACTGATGAAGCCACTAAAAAGGGATTGGAGCGTTTGATCGATTTTCCAGATCAATATACGCAACTCAAGCAAACTTTATTAATTCAAGCTTTAGTTGAAAATCATTTCAGCACTAACCCCATTACCGATGCGCAATTGCAGACTGAATACGAGCGGCAGCGTAAATTGGTGGGCGAAAGCGCATCTGCGTTTCAGTATTACTTAAGTCAAATTGTTGTACCTAGCAAAGCGGATGCAGAAGATTTAATTCGCCGCTTTCAAAAAGGCGAGCCTTTTGGAACTATGGCACAAGCGTATTCGATCGATCAAGCTACCAAAGGTAGTGGCGGCCAATTGGGCTGGCTTTTCCCTGGTCAAGTGATTAAGCCAATTGCCGACGTGGTTGTCAAAATGAATAAAAGTGCAATTACCACTACCCCCATTCAAACTTCGGAAGGTTGGGTCATTATTCGCTTAGACGATAAACGGCCCTTTAAATTTCCCTCTTTAGAAGAGGCTAAGCCGCAACTTCGCCAAGCCATGGTGCAGCAATATTTAGTTGAAACCGTGAAGAAATTGCGGGAAACCGCGAAGATTGTGCAGTAGCTTTGGCCATATTTCGCGCTAGAATAAGCGCCTTAGATAGTTAAGATAGGGCTGTATGAAACGAATTATGTTATTGGCTAAATTGCATCGGGTAGTGGTTACCGAGGCCGATTTGCATTATGAGGGCTCTTGCGGAATCGATGAGGATTTGCTCGATGCAGCTGAGATGTGTGAGTACGAGAAGATCGAGCTCTATAACATTAATAATGGTGAGCGCTTCTCAACCTACATTATCAAAGCCAAGCGGGGCTCTGGTGCAA
>CAIXDG010000074.1 GCA_903918115.1 uncultured beta proteobacterium | reverse complement strand
TTTATTATTCAGCTAGAAAATGGTTTTACGATTTACCATATGGGCGATACCGGCCTATTTAGTGATATGAAGTTAATAGCCGATTTATATCAGCCCGATTTAATTCTGGCGCCGATTGGTGGCCATTATGTAATGGATCCCAAGCAGGCTGCATACGCTACCAACAACTGGCTGAAGCCTAAATTTGCTATCCCGATGCACTATGCAAGTAATCCATTTTTAGTAGGCACGCCTGCGCAATATATTGAGGCATTGGGTAATACGGGTACTAAGGTATTACCCCTCAAGCAGGGAGAAGCTGCTAGTTTTTATTAAGTTTTCCGGGCAAGCTAGTGGCTCTGGCTAATAGGACAGAGCGCTACTTTGACCTTGCAAGTACTACTCGGCTACGCGAGCGCCCTCAATCTGATGGCGCTTCATAGCCTCAGCAACAAAGCCCGATGATTTAAGATTCGTAATGACGGCGCTTAAATAGCCAGCAATTTCTGCGCTATTGGCGCGCTCTTTCGGGGTGCCAATCGCCTGATTGATAACCATGAAGCGACCTGGCAACAAGCGGACATTGGCATAGCGCTTAGCGTCAACTTCGAGTTGCTGTTTCACGCCGGCGGCAATATTGCCTTTACCACTCATAAATTCTTCAACCACTACAGGTGAGCTTGCTACTCGTATGAGGCTCGCTTGTTTGATTTCACGTGTCAGAAATAAATCATAGGCACTGCCTTTGCCAACCACAATTTCATTTCCAGGCCGGTCGACCTCGTCGTTTTTGTGGAATGGAGAATTATTCTTCACTAAATAAGCGCCTTCGATTTGAATATAGGGAGGGGTGTAGCTAATATCAGCACCTCGCACGGGATCGATCGCAACAAAAATGAGATCAAGGCTACCATTTTTCATCGCTTCAACAGTAGCGCCAGCACTGTTAAATAACTGAAAATCAATCCCTACACCCGCCTGTTTGCCAATCGCATTCGCAATGTCAACTGAAACCCCTTTGGGTAAGACAGAGCCAACTTCTTGGGAGGCTAAAACAGGATTACCTAAATTGATGCCCACCCGTAATTTTCCGGTGGGAGCAAAGGCTTGCAGGAGGGTAGGAGAAAGTGGCATGCTGATAGGGGGGTTAGTTTGACTAAAGGCGCCAGTGTAAAAAAAGCCCATTACGCAATAGGCGAAAAATCGCAGCGCTTGGTGCTGCAATGCTGAGTGCCCAAACAGGGGCTTACAAAAATTCATTTTATCCAATCGTGTCTTCGTCGGTAAAAATCGATGATAGTGGATATCATATGGGCTTGATAATCGGTGTTTCACCTGAGGAACTAGTAGACGGATGCAGCAACTGAATTTATTAGTGGCGCAAGCCCAAGCGCTTGGCGCAAATGCAGCAGAACCCGGAATCGATCCAGCGGTGGTCGAGGTAGCACGTATTCTGCAAATTTGTAATGCCTGCCGGTATTGCGAGGGGTTTTGTGCAGTCTTCCCAGCGATGACGCGGCGCCTCACATTTAGCCCGAGTGATATTCATTATTTAGCCAACTTATGTCATAACTGTGGTGCCTGTTTGCATGCTTGTCAATATGCGCCACCCCATGAATTTGGTGTCAATGTACCCCAGTCGCTGGCGGTAGTTCGCAAGAAAACCTATATTGAATATGCATGGCCAAAGTCCTTGGGAGTGCTATATCAAAAGAACGGCATAACTTTAGCGCTAGCCAGTTCGCTCGCACTCATTTTTTTCTTGGTGTTAACACTCGCAGTCAACGGTAATTTAATTAGTCCAGCACGCAATGGCAACTTTTACGCGGTGTTTTCGCACAATACCTTAGCCTATCTATTTAGTGTCACGTTCCTATTTGCAGTACTCGCTTTAGGCATTGGGGTAAGGCGCTTCTGGCAGAGTATTGCTCCTGGTGGCATGGGCTCGACCAGACTAGTAGCAAGCGCAGAAGCGGCGCATGATGCCTTAACGTTGAAGTACCTTGGCGGTGGCCATGGCGAAGGCTGCAATAATGCAGACGATGGTTTTTCCTTATGGCGCAAACGTTTTCATCATTACACTTTTTATGGTTTTGGTCTGTGCTTTGCTGCCACTAGTGTAGCCACGCTATACCACTACGTATTTGGCTGGCAAGCACCATACCCAATTTTAAGTCTGCCGGTTATCTTAGGCACTTTGGGGGGTATAGGTTTAGTAATTGGCCCGCTAGGGTTGCTGTATTTAAATTTCACGCGCGCCACGCAGCATGGCGATGCATCACAAAAGCCAATGGATCGGGGCTTTATATTGCTATTGCTACTCATTAGTGTTTCCGGATTACTTTTATTAGCTTATCGTGAGACCGCTGCCATGGCGATTTTATTAGCCGTGCATCTGGGGTTTGTCATGGCATTTTTTCTCACCATGCCCTATAGCAAATTTGCCCATGGAGTTTATCGGGTTGCTGCGTTATTGAAAAATTCGGTTGAAAAACGCCAAGCGAATCACTTGATGTTAGGTTCCGAGTAAGTAATCTCATGCATTTAATCGTAAGGTAAGTAGATGAAACTAAGTCTTAATAATGAAGCCCTAAACCAATTGTTCACCGAGGCCAGGACGATTCATATATTTCAGCCATCCACTATTAGTGATGAGCAAATTAAGGCGCTCTATAACTTAATGAAATGGGCACCTACCGCATTCAATGGTCAGCATGGACGATTCATTTTCCTGCGCAGCGCTGCAGCCAAAGACCGACTGAAGCCTGCACTTAGTCCCAATAATATTCCCCAAGTTGAGGGCGCTGCTGTCACTGTCATCGTAGCTTACGACAGCCAGTTCTATGAGCATCTGCCAAAGCTATTCCCTGCCTTTGATGCTAAGCCGATTTACGAAAATAATGCGGATTTATCGCATGAGAATGGTTTCCGTAATAGCGCTTTACAGGGCGCTTTTTTAATCATGGCAGTTCGGGCTCTCGGTTTAGATTGTGGAGCAATGTCGGGATTTGATGCGAAAAAAGTAAATGCCATTTTCTTTCCAGATGGGCGTCACCAAGTCAACTTCTTATTAAATATTGGCATCGCCGATCCACAGGGCTTATATCCGCGCGGCCCACGTTTTGACTTTGCTGAGGTTGCCGAGATTTTATAAGTGAGTACGCCAACAATCTGGGACGCGATTATTATCGGTGGTGGCGCTGCAGGACTATTTTGTGCTGGTCTAGCCGGTCAACGTGGTAAAAAAATTCTGGTCTTGGATCATGCTGAAGTATTGGGTGAAAAAATCCGCATTAGCGGGGGTGGGCGCTGTAATTTCACGAATACCGATTCCAGCCCACAACAATTTTTATCCCTTAACCCGCATTTTATGAAAAGTGCACTGGCGCGTTATCCTGCTAGTGCATTTATTGATTTAGTCAGAGCTTATGGAATTGGGTTTCACGAAAAACAGGCTGGACAATTATTTTGTAATGACTCGGCCAAACAAATCATCGAATTGCTTTTTCGGGAATGCGCTAAAGGCCAAGTGCAAATTCGTCATCCCGTAAGCGTCAGTGCAATTGAGTCGAAATCGTCACACTGGGAAGTGATGACTACCCAGGGCAAGCACAAAACGCATACAGTTATTCTGGCTACCGGTGGCTTACCCGTCCCCGCAATGGGTGCCAGTAGTTTTGCTTTAGATCTTGCAAGGCAATTTAATATTGACGTGGTTACGCCACGTGCAGCACTAGTACCACTGTCGTTTACAGCAAAGGCGTTTTCTCAACTCGATTCTTTGGCAGGATTAAGCTTGCCGGTCACCATTCGCTCGGGGATAAAAGGGCAGCAGTATGGAGCTTGTCTATTTCATGAGGATTTATTATTAACCCATAAAGGTATTTCAGGCCCAGCTGTGCTGCAGGCAAGTAGTTATTGGGAAGAGGGCGAGCCCATTGAAATTGATTGGCTGAGTAATGGTGCCGGAGTGCATGGTGCGCAACAATTTGATGAGATTTTTTCTGCCAACGC
Organism: uncultured beta proteobacterium; assembly: GCA_903918115.1. Lineage (GTDB taxonomy): Bacteria > Pseudomonadota > Gammaproteobacteria > Burkholderiales > Burkholderiaceae > Polynucleobacter. Next base: position 232 of record CAIXDG010000074.1, on the reverse strand, counting down.
CAACCGTCTTAAAACCACTGACACTATTTTGGCGAGTGTGATGCCGCAGCGATTAGCAAAAATGTTTACCGAGCAAGCGGGTTTATTGGGGAAGAAATGGGCTGAAGTTGGCAAGATTGAGCAGCAGGCTTTAAAAGCCAGCCTCACGCAATGGCGGGTTAAGCCAGCAGGCACGCTAGGATGGAATAAGGCTGAGGTGATGCGTGGTGGCGTGAATACCGACGCTTTAAAT
>CAIXDG010000073.1 GCA_903918115.1 uncultured beta proteobacterium | reverse complement strand
TGCCCCGCAAACCCAGAAGCTGATTGTCTGTGGAGGCGGCGCCAAAAATACTGCCTTGATGAATTTGCTGAAAACTAAAGCAAGTGATTTTTTTAAATCTGCTTTAGAAGTTACGACAAGTGATGCCGCAGGGATTGATCCACAACTTGTTGAAGGTCTCGCATTTGCATGGCTTGCTTGGGCCCACAAAGAAAAACGGCCAGCAAATTTGCCAGCCGTTACGGGAGCGAAGGGTCCTAGAATTCTAGGCGCTTGTTACCCTGCTTAAATTCCTTGCTTTGTTTTTCTTTAAGCTGAAAAAGAAGATCCGCAGCCACAAGTGGTTTGTGCATTTGGATTCTTAATGACAAACTGTGAGCCGTTGATATCTTCTTTGTAGTCAATCTCAGCGCCAACTAAATATTGGAAGCTCATTGAGTCTACTAAAAGCGTAACGCCGTTCTTTTCAAACAAAGTGTCGTCTTCATTTACAGCATCATCAAAAGTGAAGCCATATTGAAAACCAGAACATCCACCGCCTTGAACGAATACACGGAGCTTTAACTCTGGATTGCCTTCTTCTGCAATCAAGTCAGCCACTTTGGCAGCAGCGCTATCCGTGAACACCAAAGGGGTTGGTGGCTCAGCTAAATCTTGTGCGGGTTGCGTAGCTAATTCAGTCATGATTTACTCCTAATTCAAAAGGCAATGGTTTATTTTAGGCTTTTAATGTCCCGCTTGCTGAAGGGTCATTACTTGCCCAATTATGGGGATACCGCAATCTGGGTAAGACCTGTCGCCTCAGGGAAGCCAAACATCAGATTCATACACTGAACGCCCTGACCTGAAGCCCCCTTCACCAAATTGTCTTCAACCACCAAAATAACTAAAGTATCTCCACCACCTGGGCGATGAATCGCCATCCGAATACCATTGCCACCACGGACAGAGCGCGTCTCAGGATGGCTGCCAGCAGGCATCACGTCCACGAAGGGCTCACCTTTATAGAAATCCTCATAAAGCTTTTGGTAATCAATCTCTTTACCAGCATCAGTCAAACGCACATACAGGGTCGAATGAATCCCCCTAATCATTGGCGTGAGATGCGGCACAAATGTCAAACCAATCTGGTCATGACCAGCAATGGCTTTTAAGCCCTGCACGATTTCTGGAAGATGGCGATGGCCTTTGACTCCATAAGCTTTGAAGTTATCGCTTGCCTCTGACAACAAAGTGCCGATTTCTGCTTTGCGTCCAGCACCAGAAGTGCCAGACTTAGAATCAGAAATAATGTGATTGCCGTCAATCAATTGCTTACCACCAGTCGACTTTGGCGAGAGTAGCGGAGCCAAACCAAGTTGTACTGAAGTTGGATAGCATCCAGCCAAACCGACCACGCGTGCTTTTTTAATTGCTTCACGATTGATCTCTGCCAAACCATAAACTGCGTCAGCCAAAATATCGGGGCAGCTATGCTCCATGCCGTACCACTTAGCAAATTCTTTAACGTCTTTGAGACGGAAGTCTGCAGCGAGATCCAAAATTTTGACATTGTTCGCAAGCAATTCTTTTGCTTGCGCCATGGCGACACCATGCGGCGTTGCAAAGAACACTACATCACACTGATTGAGGTTGGATTCATCCGGTGTCGTGAATTTCAAATCAACACGGCCACGCAAAGATGGGAACATCTCAGCTACTGGCATGCCAGCTTCTGTCCGAGAAGTAATGGCAACAATTTGTACCTCGGGATGCTGCGCTAATAAACGCAACAATTCCACTCCGGTATAACCAGTGCCGCCAACGATACCAACCTTAATCATGTCATTCTCCAAATTACTGACCAAAAGAAGTTTTCTTTCAAACTTCTGAATACCTCAATTGTAGAAACAAAAAGGGCCGCTTGCGCGAC
>CAIXDG010000072.1 GCA_903918115.1 uncultured beta proteobacterium | reverse complement strand
TTTTTAAAGAGCTTAAAGAAATGATTTCGATCTTTATGCATAAATTAGCTATTTGCCAACGCCATATTTTTTTACAATTGATTTTATGGCTGGGATTTATTCCGAGCACTTTTGCCGATATCTATCCCAGTAAGCCGATTCGTCTGATTGTGCCATTTGAGGCGGGTGGGACATCAGATACTACAGCTCGCGCTATGGCTATTCGGTTAGAAAAAGTTTTAGGAGTTAACTTGGTTGTGGAAAATCGCTCAGGCGCGAATGGAGCAATTGGCGCTATGGCGGTAAAAAATGCTGCCCCAGATGGCTATGTTCTGCTTCACACAACCCCAGCATTTGTTATTAACACAATTGCTAATAAAAATATTGGTTACGACGTTTTTAAAGATTTTGTTCCAATTACAAATATGGGATCAGGGACTGGCTATGTGATGGTTCTTAATCCTGCTTTGCCAGTAAAAAATCTGACTGAATTTATTGCATTCGCTAAGAGTAATAAAAATGGAGTTATTTTCTCATCACCAGGTGTCGGTAATGCTTTACACCTAGCTAGCGAGATATTTGCTAATCGAGTTGGGATTCAAACACTGCATATTCCATTTAAGGGAACTAGTGGCGCATTAACGGCTGTTGTTTCAGGGGAAGTTGATTTTATGATTATGCCGCCAACGATTGCGCATTCTTACGTTAGCTCTGGACGTGTTCGAGCAGTTGCCTTTACGGGGCAAAGTCGGTCTCCAGATTTTCCAAGTGTGCCGACCTTCAAGGAGGCTGGACTAACTGATTTGACTATTGCCGGTACCTGGTTAGGTTGGTTTGCACCAGCAAAGACACCTAAAGAAGTCGTTATTAAAATTCAAGGTGCGATGCGCCAAGTGCTAGCTGAGCCTGATATGAAAACAGCGATGCAAAAAGATGGCTTTGAAACTGATGGTCGACCTCCAGAAGAGTTTGATCTTTTTGTGAAGTCTGAGTACAAGCGTTTTAGTGAAGTGCTCAAAACAGTGAAGTTAAATTAAGAAAGACATTGATGGATTTACACATTGCAGGAAAAAAAGCCATTATTTGCGCTTCCTCCAAGGGGTTGGGTAAGGCTTGCGCCTTATCTTTATCAAGAGAGGGTGTGATTGTATACATTAACGGACGTAACGAACAAACACTAGAGGATGCCGTCAAGGAGATTCATATAGAGACTGGCAATCCAGTTTTTGGTGTTGTTGCAGATATAACGACTGAAGATGGCCGACTCAAGCTCAGCAGTGCATGTCCTGATGCAGACATTTTAGTCACTAATAATGAGGGGCCAAAGCCTGGTAAGTTCGAGGATTGGGGGCGAGATGAATATATTCAGGCGTTTGATGCCAATATGCTGGGGCCAGTTTTAATGATCCGCGCTTTATTGCCGGGCATGAAAGAGCGTCAGTTTGGCCGGATTGTGAATATTACATCTGCTATGGTGAAGGCGCCTAGTCCTCATCAGGGATTATCTACAGCGGCCCGAACTGCTTTGACAGCAGTATGTAAGGCGATCTCAAGAGAAGTTGTTGCAGACAACGTGACGATTAATAATTTACTTCCTGAACGAATTGATACTGGTCGGCAACAACAAATGACGCAGCGTTTAGCTACGATGGAGAATATTTCTTTTTCAGAGGCACGGGCTCGTTTAGAACAAACTATTGCTGCTAAGCGCTTTGGTAAAACAGAAGAGTTTGGTGATATGTGCGCTTATTTATGTAGTACGCAAGCGGCCTTTATTTCAGGGCAAAATATTCAAATTGATGGCGGCTCATACCGAGGAATCCTTTAGTTTACGCCTGATCTTAAACAGTTGCGATTGGAGTAACTGGTGAGCCTGCTGCACCTGGTAGGCGCAGGGGGGGAGCAGTTAATAAAAATCGACTTCGCTTTTGATCTCGCAACCATCTTGCTAGATCAGTCAGGTACCAAAGCTCTCCCAAATGAATACCTAATTTAAAAAGACAATGTTCATGTAGGGGGAGGATCGGCCCATGATGACCGAAATCTTTGGGGAGGCCCAAAGTTGAAGAGGCTTCGATAGCAAGATTGTCTGAGGCGATAGCAGCAATACCTGTATCCGTAATCCACTGTAAGAGACTTTTGTCATGACCATCTAAAACAGCGCAAGCA
>CAIXDG010000071.1 GCA_903918115.1 uncultured beta proteobacterium | reverse complement strand
TGCTTCCAGAGTCAAGGTCACAACGACCACAGGTGAAGTAGTACTACAGGAAATTTTAGATCGGAGAGGCAGCCCTGAAAATCCACTTTCTAAGAGTGATATTCAATTTAAATTTAAGAATGTGGTATCTGGAATACTGAGCGACTCACAAGTCGATGAAATGATTCAGTTAGTGGATCAGCTTGAAACACTTTCTGATCTGGATCCCATTATGGCTTTATTAACACGTCAATAAAAAACTAGTAGATAAGAGAGATGATAGAGCTAACCCAAACCTATTTAAGTAATCCCAGAAAGCCATTATTTACATTACCGCCTCTTGCGTGTGATGCCCACTGCCATATTTTTGGTCCCGCCAATCAATTTCCCTACCTCCAAGAGAGAACTTGGACCCCTGTGGATGCGGGCAAGGAAGATTTGTTTGCATTACATGATTTCTTGGGAATTGAACGCTGTGTCATTGTTCAAACCGCTTTGCATGGCTTTGATAATTCTGTGGTGGTTGATGCTATGCAGGCGCGCAAGGGAAGATATCTTGGGGTGGCACTGGCTTCGGCAAAAACAACCAGCGAGCAAATTGCCAAAATGGATCAGCAGGGTTTTCGGGCCATTCGATTCAATTTCATGGCACATCTCAATAACAGTGACTCTATAGAGGATATTCTTGCTTTAACTCAGCGGATGGAACCATTTGGATGGCATTTACAGGTTCATTTTTCTTCTGATTTAGTGCATTCTTTAACGCCATTATTAAAGCAGTCAGCCGTCCCTGTGATGATTGATCATATTGGTCGAGTCGATGCTTCCTTGGGCAGTAATCATGCCGATTTCCAGGGTTTATTAAAACTTCTGGAAGACCCACGTTTTTATGTCAAAGTGAGTGGAGTAGATCGTATCTCTCAAAGTCATCCTTATGATGACGGTGTGGCTCTTGCCAAAATCCTAGTTGACGAATTTACTGATCGATGTGTTTGGGGAACGGATTGGCCTCACCCGAATCACCATCACATTCCTGATGATGGTAATCTAGTCGATCTCATTCCTAGAATTGCCACTTCGACTGAAAAAATTCATCAGTTAATGGTGAGTAACCCAGAAAAATTTTATCGGTTTTTATAAATAGTACATGGAGATATCAAAATGGTAGGACGATTAGAGGGCAAAGTCGCCTTTATTACCGGAGCGGGATCCGTTGGTCCTGGCTGGGGGAATGGTCGTGCAACAGCCATTCGTTTTGCCCAAGAGGGTGCGAAAGTATTTGCAACGGATATTGATTTGGCTAACCTGGATGAAACGCTAAATCTAGCCGGGGCTGCTGCTAAAAATATTACGACAGCGCCACTAGATATTTTTCAGGCGAGTGCAATTGAAGCAAGTATTGGGGCCTGCATTCAGCAGTTTGGCGCTATCGATATCTTGGTAAATGTTGTTGGGGGTTCTGCGAAAGGCGGTCCAGTTGAGATGACGGAGGAAGTTTGGGATGCTCAGGTAGATTTCAATCTCAAGAGCGTCTTTTTAACTTGTAAATATGCTTTGCCACAAATGATGAAACAAGAAAAGGGCTCGATCATTAATTTTGCCTCTACCTCTGGCACTCGCTGGACCGGCTCATCACAAATTGCCTATGCAGCCACTAAGGCAGGAGTGATTCAATTCTCAAAAGTATTAGCAGTGCAATATGCCAAGCAAAATATTCGGGTCAATACCATTGTCCCTGGACAGCTTCATACTCCCATGGTGGAAACCCGACTGGCCAAGCAACGTGTCGGCGGAGATGTGGAATTACTCTTGCAGCAACGACAGGCACGCATTCCGCTGCCATTTATGGGGGATGGTCGCGATACTGCTAATGCA
>CAIXDG010000070.1 GCA_903918115.1 uncultured beta proteobacterium | reverse complement strand
GCCAAAAGAGCTGTTCTATTAGGGGTGTTAGCCTTGGGTGCCAGTACTCTTGTAAATGCCCAATCCGCAGGCGTGGGAACTTGGCCCACTCAAAAACCCATTCGCTTAATCGCCGTATTTCCACCTGGCGGATCTGTTGATCAGGTTGCCCGTATCTTAGCGCCCGCTTTGCAGTCTGAATTAAAACAAAATGTGATTGTTGAAAATATTGGTGGTGCATCTGGTGTGATCGGGACTGCCGCCATGGCCAGATCCGACCCTGACGGCTATACTTTTGCCGTGGTCTTTGATACCCATGGCGTGAATCCTAGTTTAAAAGACAAGCTCCCCTATGACACCATCAAAGACATTGCGCCAGTAACATTGATTGGGACCTCTCCAATGGTCTTGGTTGCTAGCAAGTCCTCTGGCATCACTAGCTTTAAGCAATTAGTGGAGTTGTCAAAAGCGGGTAAGCAATTTAGCTATGGCTCAATTGGTATTGGTAGTCTGGGACACTTAGCAATCGCGCGCTTAGCTAAGCAAGCGGGCTTTGATTGGAATCACATTCCTTATCGTGGAGGCGGCCCCTTGATGCAGGATGCTTTGGGTGGACAGGTGCAGTTGGCGATAGGCTCGGAGTTTTTAGTAAAACCTCACATTGACAGCGGCGGTGTTATTCCATTGGTTATTACAACTACCAAACGATCTGCTGCATTGCCTAATGTCCCAACCATTTCAGAAAGCGGATTCCCTGGATTTAATGCTCCAGCTTGGTGGGCAGTACTTGCCCCTGGTAAAACGCCGCCTGCTATTGTGAACGCGATGAATCAGGCGGTTACTAAGGCCTTAAAGACCCCTGCTGTATCTGAAAAACTAAAAGCACAGGGCATTGATATTGTTGCTGGTAATCCAGAGGTATTAAATAACTTTATAGGCAAGCAAATCGCGGTATGGGGTAAGTTTGTCATTGAGAACAATATTAAAGAAACTGGACAATAGAAAGTTGTTATGTCAGAACGTTTAATTCCTTACCAGCCAATGGATTTGGCTGAGCCAGCTGAGTTAGTTGCTGCGATTCGTCAAAGGCGCGGTGGTCAATTTATCAATCTAGATCGCATGCTCTTGCATAGCGTGCCAATTGCTAAGGGTTGGAACCATTTCATTGGAGAGATTCGCAATAACCTGTCTTTGGATCCCAAGTTGCGAGAGTTGTCCATGGGTGGTGTAGCCGTTTTGAATGGTGCTGAGTCTGAATTCTTTCATCATGCCCCACCATTTAAAAAAGCCGGTGGTACTGAAGAACAAGTGCAAGCATTGCGCCTCATCGGGCAGGCAAACTTTCCAAAGAATCTGTTTAGCCAAGTAGAAAATGACGCAGCCGATTTAACGTATCAAATGACTCGTAACGTTAAGGTTGACTCTGAATTAATGGGACGACTACAAAAAGAATTAGGCAGTACTGATACGGTAGAGCTGGTAACCGTTATTGCCGCATACAATATGGTGTCTCGTTTCTTAATTGCTTTGGATGTAAATCCTGAAGATCACCCGCCTGCCTAATGGAGAGCATGGTT
>CAIXDG010000069.1 GCA_903918115.1 uncultured beta proteobacterium | reverse complement strand
CACTGCATCAATGGCTTTTTGCTGCCCCTTCTTACCGCTCCCGCCTAAGAGCAGCAAAAGTATTTCCTTTTCCTTACGAAAATACACTCGATACCCGGGCCCAAAATCAATCTTAATTTCAGACAACCCCTCTCCAATTGGCTCGACATTAGAATAGTTACCCAACTCTACTCGAGTCATATACACCCGAACCTTTGCAGCAGCGACAGCATCCAAAGCGTCAAACCATTTTGCAAAAGGCGAGGCGCCATTTGCATCTAGGTACTCGGTAAATTCAATCATCTTGGACATGAATAATGGTAACATATAAGTTACTTATAGCAAGTGATTTTTTAAAAGCCCCGCCCGATACATGGCATTAGCAAGCGCTTCTTACCTTGCGTATACCCTACTTGAATGCTTTGCAAATGAGAATAAGTCCGTTTTGTAAAAATATGGTCTTTCATCTATTAGATACCTAATAGGTATCTAATAGATACTCCTTGCATATTTATTAGATATACCTTAATATTCTCCTATACTGCGACCCCAAGGAGAGCCTTATGACCAAAGAAGTTCAGATGTCGATCAAGATGGAAGCCGAGCTACGTGATCAATTTATGGCCGCTGCCACCCAGCGAGATCGCCCTGCCGCCCAAATTATTCGAGAACTCATGCGACTGTATATTGCCCAAAGCGAGATTCCCAACGCATTAACTGCGCAAACTCTTGCTCAAAGCAATAAGGGGGAGGATGTCTTTACCGCAATAAATTCTTCTGAGCTATTTGAACAACTGGGCATTTAATGCGCACTGCTAGTTACACAGGTCAGTTCAAGCGGGACGTGAAGTTGGCACAAAATCGCGGTAAAAACATGACAAAACTCAAGGCAGTTATTGAGCTACTGTTAAATGATCAATCGCTTCCGCGTGAACTCAAAGACCATCGGTAATACCCCCATTTTTAACTAAGCATAAAAGTAGAAGCTGGTACTGCAAGTGCTAGTTTTTGCTTTGGTGTAATTCCACCTAAGCCCATGTTTGGTCTTTCATGATTGTATGTCCACATCCAATCGGTAGCAAAGTCTTGAACTTCATCAATCGATTCAAAGAGGTATTGATTAAGCCAATCGTAACGTACGGTGCGGTTGTATCTTTCAATGTATGCATTTTGTTGTGGCTTACCAGGTTGGATATAAGTCATCTCTATTTGATGTTTCGCAGCCCACTGCACAAGCACACTACCCACAAGCTCGGGGCCATTATCGCAACGTATTTTTAAAGGCTTACCACGCCACTCAATGACTTGATCTAGTGAGCGTACCACTCTGGCTGCTGGCATAGAAAAATCAATATCAATGGCTAAGGCCTCCCGATTAAAGTCATCAATCACATTAAATAAGCGGATAGTTCTGCCATCGTGCAACTGATCATGCATAAAATCAATCGACCACGTATCGTTGATGCCCTCGGGCACTGCCAATGGCACAGGCTTCTCGCGAACCAAGCGTTTATGGGGCTTGATCCGGAGGTTCAGTTCTAACTCCCGATAGATGCGATAGACCCGCTTATGGTTCCAAGTAAAGCCTTTGACGTTACGCAAGTACAAAAAGCAAAGCCCAAAACCCCAGTTCCGTTGATTTTGGGTGAGGCGTACTAGCCAATCAGCAATGAGGGCATTGTCGGTCGATAGCTTCGGGTGATAGCGATAGCAAGTCTGACTAATGACAAAGGTATCGCAAGCTAAACGGATACTCATTCGCCCACTTTGAACTTGTTGGCTGGCCATCTCGCGCCTACGAGATGGCCGAGTTACTTTTTTTGTAAGACTTCTTTAAGGACATCGGCTTGGAGCTGAACCTCCGCATACATCTTCTTTAAGCGGGCGTTCTCTAGCTCAAGCTCTTTGACGCGAGACATCAGTGAGGCATCCATACCGCCATACTTGGCGCGCCACTTATAAAAGCTGGCGATGCTAATGCCGTGTTCACGGCATAGCTCTGGGGCTGGCATGCCAGCTTGCGCCTGTTTGAGGATGGCCATGATTTGGCTATCGGT
>CAIXDG010000068.1 GCA_903918115.1 uncultured beta proteobacterium | reverse complement strand
ACTATCGTAAAAGCTAGTGATGGACTTTTATATAAGTGCAATGCCGGTGTTGCAGCTTGGTGCAATAGCAGTGCGGAATGGGCTTATGCGCCAGCTACTGGTAGTGCAACTAGCTCTGCTTGGACAGTACAAAGCTGTAACTAGTCAATTATTTAGCGCTCAACCACACCCAAGCGCCACAAATTAGTGGTCTCAGCCGCACGTGATGCATGCAGCGGATCTGTTGCGTCACTTACCTTGGGATGATGGGGCTTGATGGATTCTTTTCCCAGAACTACTAAGCCTGCATTTTCAATCCACGTCATTAACTCTACTCGTGAGCGTAGGCCTAAGTGCTCAGCCATATCGGAAAGAATCAACCACCCTTCGCCATTTGTTTCTAAATGCACAGCTAAGCCATTGATAAACCCACGTAACATTTGACTCTCGGGATCATAAATAGCGCGCTCTAATGCGGAACTCGGGCGTGCTGGAATCCAAGGCGGATTACAAACGATGAGTGCTGCTTTACTTGGCGGAAATAAATCGTACTCAGCTACGGTCACCTGCTCGCTTAAGCCCAACTGCAAGAGATTTTCTTGTGCGCAGATTAAGGCACGCACATCAATTTCAGTGGCAATAATTTTTTCAATGCCACGCTTTGCCAAAATGGCAGCAAGCACACCCGTACCTGTACCAATATCGAATGCTGTTGAATTCACGCTAAGCGCTTTTGGTAATACAGCATTTGCTGCCAACTCAAGATATTCACCACGAATCGGGGAAAAAACGCCGTAATGGGGATAAATTCGTTGGGTGCCATTGGTATCTAAAGCCTTGATTACCACCCCTTTTTTACGCCATTCATGGGCGCCCACTAAGCCCAATAATTCGCGTAAGGAAATGAGGTAAGACGCATTGATTTCCCCGAAAGCCTCATAGCAAGCTTCTGCAACAATTGGTGCTCGGCGTAATGCTATCTGATGATTTGGGTCAACCCGAATTAAGATTTGCCCTAAAGTTCTAGAACGTTGAGATTGCGCTAAGCGATGTAGATTAAATACATCATTTGTTATTGCAGATGACGCATTGTCATTCAGCTTCTCCTGCATATTCTTTTTAGAGACGCGTTTTTTCTTCCGTGGGCGATCAATGCGCCGCGCAATTGCTTGTAAAAGTTGGCGGGCATTTTGAAAGTCGCCCCGCCATAACAATGCAGTCCCCTCACAAGCTAGCCGATATGCATCATCTGCGGGGATTGTATCGTCTGCCAACACAATTTTTTTAGGGGGCAGCAGTCGATTTTCTGAATGCCAAAGTGCCGAGTGGCTTTGATCACCCTCAAGCCAAGTAACGGTAGACTTATCAGGCAATGGGTTCAAACAACGGCACTTTCTGACCTTCTTGGGTTTCTTGCATCACGACCTTAACCGGTTGACCAATATAAATTGCATCAAAATCACAATTGATAATATGCGTTAGCATTTTGATACCCTCTTCTAAAGTTACATAAGCCATGGCAAATGGAACCTCTACCCCCCGGCGCATGACCGTAAACGAATAAATTTCGCCTTTACCACTCGACTCAACCCAACGGGTTTGATCACTGCCACAATGCGGGCAAATCGTTCGCGGATAAAAATGGGGTTCATTGCAAGCTGAGCACATTTTTAGTAGTAAACGCCCATCTTGAGCCGCCTCCCAAAAAGGCTTATTTTCGGCATTAATCACTGGGCTTGGCAATGGTACGTTCAATATATTACTCATGACACTCTGCCCATAATTAAGGTGGCTGCGCCGTGACGTGTACCAAGAGCCCCACCAATACCAGAGGCTAAAGCAAATTCCAGATTCGGGATTTGTACCGCTGGATGGGCTTCGCCGCGCAATTGGCGTACTGCCTCAATGATCTTCGTCATGCCGCCACGATTGGCTGGATGGTTGTTGCATAAGCCACCACCATCAGTATTAAAAGCCAGCGAACCTTTGCCAGCGATTAACTGGCCGTGCTCGACAAAACGACCGCCCTCGCCTTTTTTACAAAAACCCAAATCTTCTAACTGAATTAATACGGTGATAGTAAAACTATCGTAAATGGAAGCATACCGAATTTGCTTTGGCGTTATACCGGCTTCTGCAAACGCGCGTGGGCCAGTCCAAGCAACCCCTGAGTAGGTTAAATCGACCTTGCCACCCATTTGTCCTTTGGCAGATTCAGCGGCACCCAGCATTTGGACCACTGGGCGCTTTAATGACTTAGCGAGATCGGGATGTACCACTATTACTGCGCCACCACTATCGGTTACCACGCAACAATCGGCTCGGTGCAGTGGATCGGCGATCATTGGCGAGCTTAAAACATCTTCTACCGTTAGTACGTCCCGCAGTAAAGCATGGGGATTATGTTGCGCATGCGCTGAGGCTGCTACTTTAATCCACGCCAGCTGTTCGCTGGTAGTGCCAAACTCGAACATATGGCGCATGGCGCACATGGCATACGTATTTAAAGGTGCTGGTGAGTAGGGTTTTTCAAAAGCAAAATCAGGAGCAGATGCATGTTGACTGCGCACCTGGGTACCGCTCGAACCCTCTGATTTAGGCCGGCCTGCTAAGGTAATCAAAGCAACCTTACATTGCCCTTGGGCGATTGCGCGAGCAGCATGACTGACATGGGCTAAATAAGAAGCGCCACCAATATCGGTTGAATCAAGATAGCTGACTTTTTTTAAGCCCAAATAATCTACCATCGATACTGGGCCCATACCTGGAGCATCGCCAGCACAAAAATAGCCATCAACATCGTTTAAGCTTAAGCCTGCATCTAATAGCGCGCCACGGGCTACTTCAGCATGTAATTGCGCCACCGTATGATGGGGAGCTACTCGCAGCGGGTGCTCATAAATTCCGGCAATACAGGCATTTGATTTGGCTGACATTCATCATTCCTAAAGCATATATTAAAGCATGCTGACTTTGAAGCCTTCATTTAATTGGATTTATTCAAGCGTGATTTTCGATTGCGCAATTAGCTTCCGCCAGCGTTCGACTTCACTCGTAATAAATCGTGCAAACTGTTCCGGAGTACCCGGCATCGGATCGGCCCCTTGCGCAATTAATTTATCTTTAAATTTAGGATCAGCCAAAATCAGTTGTAACTCTTTATTCAAACGGTTGCGAATCTCTACTGGCAAGCCTGCTGGACCCACTAAGCCATACCATGTGCCCATGTCATAACCGGGTACCCCCGCTTCAGCCATAGTCGGGATATTTGGCGCAGCAGCTGAGCGCTTCGCAGTGGTTACGCCTAAGGCCCGCAAATTTCCAGCCTTCACTTGGGGTAATGCACTGGGTAAGTTAGGAAAAGCCATATCAACTTGCCCAGAAATAATATCGGCCATTGCACTGCCGGTACCTTTATAGGGAATGTGGACTAAATCAATATTGGCCATTTTCATGAAAAGCTCAGCTGATAAATGGACTGAGGTGCCATTGCCACTAGAAGCAAAAGTAAGTTTGCCTGGGCTAGCTTTGGCTGCGGCAATTAGCTCGCCGACTGTCTTATAAGGCGAACTCATCGGCACTACGAACATATTGGGCGCTGAAAAAACACTACCAATTGCCGTAAAGTCTTTAATCGGATCGTAATTGAGATTCTTATAGAGCGAAGCATTCACTGCTTGGCCAATCGAAGGAAAATATAAAACATAGCCATCAGGCGCTGAACGCGCAACCAATTCAGCAGCGATATTGCCATTGGCTCCTGCACGATTTTCGACAATCACGGATTGCCCTAAGCGAGACGACAAACTTTCTGCCAAGGAACGGCCCACTGAATCAGCTGCACCACCAGGTGAAAAACCTACAATCAGGCGAATCGTTTTGGATGGATAAGTCGTGCTATCTGCTGCGGCGAATACTGTAGCACTCAATAAAAAAAATAAGCTAGCGATTCCTTTAGTAAGGATGCATATAAAACGATTTTCAAGTCTCATGATGTAATCTGCCGCGCTGTTTTGAACTGCATCAGCTTAACTCTTTTTGCCATTTTGTATCTCAACTCCACTCAGTTCACGCAACTGCTCAAAGCTTAAACCGTCCACCCAATCGAGTGCAATAAGCCCACTTGGGGCAACTAAAATTGTTGCTAAATCGGTATAAATACAATCGACCACGGCTAGCCCTGTAATTGGGTAGGTACAAGTATTAACAATTTTAGATACGCCGGATTTAGTTAGGTGCTCCATCATCACAAATAATTTTTTTGCTCCCAAAGCTAAATCCATCGCACCACCAACTGCTGGAATGGCCTTAGGATCACCAGTACGCCAATTCGCTAAATCACCTGCTACTGAAACCTGAAAGCCCCCAAGGACACAAATATCAATATGTCCCCCGCGAATCATCGCGAAAGAATCAGCATGATGAAATAACGATGCACCAGGTAACATCGTTACAGGTTGTTTACCCGCATTCACAACTTCATGATCTATTTGGTCGCCAACTGCTAAAGGCCCCATGCCCAACAAACCATTCTCGCTATGCAAAATAATTTCTCGATCGGGTGGTAAATAATTGGAAATAGTCATTGGCTGACCAATGCCTAAGTTCACCGTTGCGCCATCGGGTATATCTTCGACGATACGTTGAGCAATCTCTGCAGTACTACGCTTTTTAAGTTGACTTAGATCCATGCTAAGACCCACCTTGAATTTATTCTAAGTGTCATTATTTATCCCCTCCATCAATACAGACCACGCGCTTCACAAAAATACCGGGGGTAATAATCGTCTCAGGATTTAACTCTCCTAATTCCACCAGCCGATTTACTTGGGCAATCGTGCACGTTGCAGCAGTAGCCATGACAGGACCAAAATTACGGCCCGTGCCGTGATACGTTAAATTACCCCAGCGATCGCCTAGGTCGGCTTTAATTAACGCGAAATCGGCTTGAATCGCCATTTCTAAAATTTGCTGAACCCCATTGATCTCTTTAATCTCTTTGCCGACTGCAAGCTCAGTGCCATAAGCAGTGGGGGTAAAAAAGGCTCCAATACCTGCGCCACCTGCACGGATGCGTTCGGCTAGGGTGCCTTGCGGTACTAATTCCAATTCAATTTTTCCAGCACGAAATAAATCATCAAACGCCCCTGATTCAGGTTGGCGGGGAAAAGAACAAATCATTTTGCTCACTCGCCCCCCCGCAATCAATTTGGCAATCCCCAAGCCCGCATTGCCAGCATTGTTACTCACAATAGTCAGGTCTTTGGCGCCTTGCTCGAGTAAGGCATCTAAGAGTTGAAATGGTAGGCCTGCGCCCCCAAATCCTGAAACAAGAATGGTAGCGCCATCAAATATATTGCTGACTGCTTCATTTATATTGGCAACGATTTTTTGGATCACCCTTGCTCCCCATTTTTATACATGGTCATAGCTTATTCCTTTTTTTCTATCCGTATAATCCCACAATTATGTAGTTGATAATTGTTCTCATTTAGAATTTCTCCTGACGCAACAACGCTATTTCAGCTTTAACAAAGGAGAAATGATGGTGGTAAGTAGCCAATTTAATACATTGCACCCAAGAAAATGTCTATTTATGGGTTTGCTTGTTCTGAGTAGTTTAGTAAACGCAGGTGAAGGCTTATTTGGGTGGATTTATACCCTCGATTTACAGCCCAAAGGCAGCCTTGAATTTGAGCAACGCCTCCAACTAACCACGGGTCAGGCTAATGGTAAATACGATTTTTGGTATTCGCGTTCTGAGCTTGAATACGGCCTAACAGACGATATTCAAGTTGCTGCTTATCTCAACGCCTATTCAGTTGAAGCTGCGCAAAATTATATTAATCCGGAGGTTTGCGGCGATTCTGTCTCATGCACCTCTGGCTATGCCGTACCAGATACCGCTAATGAATTCGATGGCTATGGGAAAACAGGTTTAGACGGGGGTTCCCTAGAAGGTATTTGGCGTATTACTAACCCAGTTACCCAACCTGTTGGCATCGGTATTTATTTAGAGCCGACTTTAGGTAAATTAAAAAATGCCTTCGAATCGCGCCTGTTAGTCCAAACCAATTTTATTGATGATCGATTAATTTTGGCAGGTAATCTCGTCTTAGAAAATGAGCAACTGAAATCGACTGGCGAAACCATTCCAGAATCCCTGATTGATATTTTGCTAGGTGCTAGCTATCGCTTTGCCCCAAAATGGTCTGGTGGCATCGAGTATCGGTATCACACCGACTACAACAGTTATTTTTGGCAAAACCAAGTACAAACCGCCAACTTTATTGGCCCTAATTTGCACTATGCCGATCAACATTGGTGGGCAACGCTCGCGTGGCGCTACCAACTCGATGGGCAATGCATGGGCGAAGGTACTGCCGAGTGCTCGGGAGGTAATGTCTGGGATAGCCATGGCAAAAATGAAATAATCGCCAAAATTGGTTTTCCTTTCGGCTAAAAAACCAGATGCTTTGGAAACCGAGTTCAATTGTATTTTTAGCGGGAGCTAGCGCTATAAGTAGCTCTAGCCTCGCCCATGCCAGGATCTATATTTCCGTAGACCAGGCGCAAAAAATTTTATTTCCGGGTAGCCAATTTACTTTGCAGCCGATATTAATTGATCAAGCCTTACAGGCTAGCTTGAAAAAGGTCTCAGGTGTTCATTACCCCTTTCGGGGTGAGCATATCTGGCGTGATCAAGCCGGTAACTACCTCGTCATTGATGAGGTCGTAGGTAAACATGAAATGATTCGCTACGCCGTTGGTATTACTACTACTGGCACTATTCAAGGGATTGAAATTTTAGAATATCGTGAATCCTACGGCTACGAGGTAGCTGAGCAGCAGTGGCGTCAACAATTTGTTGGTAAAACCGCGCATGATCCACTCAAACTGAATCGCGATATTCAAAATATATCTGGGGCCACCCTTTCCAGTAAGCATATTACTGATGGTGTTAAACGGGTCATGCACTTTTATCAAGTTGCCTTAAAGGGCGCCAAGTAAATGCGGGTAAATCAATGGGCCAGCTTAACCCGTTGCAAACCGTTGCTTGGTACCTATGTGGAAATCACTGCACATACCGATGGTGACCATCCATTAGCGTACCGGGATCTTACATATTGCATTGAAAAGGCCTTCTCTACTATTCAAGATCTGCACCATAGATTTAATTTCTACGCTGAAAATAGTGAGCTATCTCATCTCAACCGCTTGGCACATTTGGGTCCATTGGCAATTTCACCCCAATTAAAAGCACTTTTATTGATTGCCAGCGAAATGCATTGCCACTCAGAAGGATTATTTAATTGTGGTATTGGTCAGTGCACTCTGAGGGTAGCAAAAGATCGGGTTCGCTTTGGCGATCTAGCCGACCTACAATTTCTAGCACACGATCATGTCTATGCAATCCGCCCTTTATGTCTCAATCTCTGCGGCATAGCCAAAGGATATGCGGTTGATTGTGCAGTAGACATACTACTTAAACAGGGCGTAGCCGCAGGATGCGTTAATGCTGGTGGAGATCTGCGCGTATTTGGGCATCAAACTCAAAAAATTCATCTGCGTATGCCACATCAATGCCATGCCCTCATCGAGTTGGGTGAATTACGAAATGGGGCAGTTGCTAGCTCAGCCAATTATTTTTATAACCCTACTTCTACCGACAACTTAGGTCAGAGAATCATTCATCCTCAACAACAGTTACCTAGCAACTCTCCGCACTCGCACTCGGTCATTGCGCCTCAATGTGTACATGCTGATGCCTTAACTAAAGTTTTGGCCCTTTCACAGCAAATTGTTCATCCTTGCTTTGAGCGTTATGGCGCTAAACCATTTATTTTTTATCACGACGCAAATGACATCACTAACGCCACCCTCAAGAAGATCCGGCTCTAAGGTCATGCCAACTTGGCAAAGGTACCTCAGTTATCCGAGCTTTTGTATTTGTATAGGTAGCGGTCTTCTCTACCTCGTTATTCAAGAATGGGCCAATGAGTTCAATTTTTTAGTCAATCGCTGGATATTGGTGATGCATGGCGTATCTGCGATGGTTATCGCCATCATTTTCGGTGCTGCACTTCCCATCCATATCCGTATTGGACTACATTTAAATAAAAATATTCTCAGCGGCCTTAGCCTTACCGCTGTCTTACTCGTTTTAATGATCTCAGGGCAATTACTGTATTACGGCAGTGGTGATAGCCGTGAATGGATTATTACGGCGCATTGGGTGGTCGGCATTTTAAGCATTACCATCACCTACTGTCATATTGTGCTGCGATCAGACCGAAAAATTGCCCTCTTTAAGCAGGCGGATGATCCTCGGGATTGATATCAAGCGCAATGAGAAAGCGTGACACCATATTATAGGCAGCGATTACGCTCACTAATTCAACGTACAGCAGGAGAAGGGAAACAGCCATACCCGCAAATACAATCAGGATAGCCGGATAAAACATTGCAGCGACGACCTTCTTGCGGATGCTGTCGACACGTTTGAGATACTGGATGTAGCGCCTGATTGTACGCGGCAGATCGCCGGTTCGT
>CAIXDG010000067.1 GCA_903918115.1 uncultured beta proteobacterium | reverse complement strand
GCTTCCTCTAAACCCAAAATGGTGGCAACTTTTTGGGCCGAACGCAGTTTTAATGCGGCTGAATAAAATGCACTTTGCTCACCATTCTCAATTTGCTCAATTTGCTTTTTTGAGAGACAGGCACTGAGCGCCAATACCTCCGTACTCAGGCCAAGCCTTTCCCTGGCCTCAATAAATGCCAAAGAACGAATCGTTGGTATCTTTTTCTTGCTCATGATTAGCTGATGATTAAAACAATAATTTTATCTAAAGGATAGTAGCCCTAGGGGTAAGCCCAGCATAAATCTTGTAAAGTCTTACTTTAGCCGTCTTTTGCATGCCTATAAAGTGCATATTTTGGAGAAGTTATATGACAAATAAAAGTCCTGTCAGCCCTAAAGGTAATAGCGCCGACCGCCCCCTCAATTCGCGTTCAAGAATGGTTACGGAGGGCGTAGCCCGTGCGCCCAATCGGTCAATGTACTACGCCATGGGCTATCAAGAGCAGGACTTTATCAAACCCATGGTCGGCGTAGCCAATGGCCATTCGACTATTACCCCATGCAATAGTGGCCTGCAGAAATTGGCTGATGCTGCGATTACAGCGCTTGAGGAAGCGGGCGCTAAAGCCCAAGTATTTGGTACCCCTACCGTTTCCGATGGTATTGGTATGGGCACAGAAGGGATGAAATATTCTCTCGTCTCACGCGAAGTTATTGCCGACAGTATTGAAACCTGTGTCAACGGCTTGTGGCAAGACGGGGTCGTTGTCATCGGTGGATGCGATAAAAATATGCCGGGCGGCATGATGGCCTTAGCGCGCACCAATGTGCCGGGTATATACGTCTACGGCGGTACGATTAAACCCGGTCACTACAAAGGCAAAGAACTCAATATTGTTTCTGCATTTGAGGCAGTGGGTGAATTTACCTCTGGACGCTTAAGTGAAATTGACCTCAAAGGCGTCGAACAACACGCCTGTCCTGGCAGTGGCTCTTGCGGTGGTATGTATACCGCTAACACCATGAGCTCATCTTTTGAAGCGCTAGGTATGAGCTTGCCCTACTCCTCAACCATGGCCAATGAAGATGCTGAAAAAGTCGCCAGCGCCCATGAGTCAGCGATTGTTTTAGTTGAGGCGATTAAAAATAATTTACGCCCCCGTGACATCATCACAAAAAAATCGATTGAAAATGCCGTCAGTGTGATCATGGCAGTTGGTGGATCAACCAATGCAGTGTTGCATTTCTTGGCCATTACCAGTGCTGCAGAAATTGATTGGACAATTGATGATTTCGAGCGTATTCGTAAACGTGTTCCCGTCATCGTCGACATGAAGCCTTCAGGGAATTATTTAGCAACTGACTTACATCAAGCTGGTGGTATTCCCCAAGTGATGAAAATTTTGCTCGATGGGGGTTTACTCCATGGTGATTGCATCACCATTACCGGCAAAACCATTGCTGAAGTTTTAAAAGATGTCCCTTCAGTGCCGCGCGCTGATCAAAACGTGATCCGCACCCTCGATAACCCTTTATATCCTCACGGACATTTAGCGATTTTAAAAGGTAACCTTTCGCCTGAAGGCTGTGTGGCAAAAATTACGGGTTTGAAAAACCCATCGATCACGGGTCCAGCCCGCGTTTTTGATTCTGAAGATGATGCTATGGCCGCGATCATGGCGCAAAAAATTCTACCGGGAGATGTCATGATTATTCGGTACGAAGGTCCTAAGGGTGGTCCAGGTATGCGCGAAATGTTGGCGCCCACCTCAGCCCTAGTTGGCCAAGGCCTCGGTGAATCTGTAGGCTTAATTACCGATGGTCGCTTCTCCGGAGGCACATGGGGAATGGTCGTTGGACACGTTGCACCGGAAGCATTTGTTGGCGGCACGATTGCCTTAATCGAAGAAGGTGATTCAGTAACGATCGACGCGAACAAATTACTTATTCAACTGAATGTGAGCGAAGCTGAAATTGCCAAACGTCGCGCCGCTTGGAAGCAACCCAAGCCCCGCTACACCCGCGGCCTTTTAGCCAAGTATGCTTACCTTGCTAGCAGCGCCAGCAAAGGTGCAGTGACTGACTTGAACTTAGGCTAGAAAATACCTAAGCCAATACTTAATGCGCGCCCGTGTGACCCATCGGTTGCACGGGTAGCTTCACCTCTACCTCACCTGCTTTAGCAAATTTTAATTTCACGGCAATCAAGTCACCTGCTTTTAAGGGAGTCTTAATGCCAATCAGCATTAAGTGCAAACCACCGGGCTTTAATTCGACTGCACCAGCAGCGGGCACATCAATGGCCTTTACTTGACGCATTTGCATCGTATTACCTTCCATCGACATCGTGTGCAGTTGTACCTCATCGGCCACCGACGAGCTAGCGCCGATTAATTGATCGGCTGCTCCTTGATCAATTATTTTCATAAAACCGCCCGCCACTTTTTGTCCCGGCACGGTAGTGCGCGTATATGCACCCTCAATTTTTATTTTGCCGACTTGCGCATCTTGTGCGCCGACACTAAAGGCTAATGCGATGCCACTGACAAGCATTACTACCTGCAGCATTTGGCGTTTTTGTTTTCTTGAATTCATTTGCTTCTCCCAGTCGTTAAAAATAAATAGCTAAGTTGATCATTGCTGTTTTAAAAACCAAGTCTTTAAGGCAGCGAATTGAACTGGACCGGTTTTGCGCTGCCACTGCCCATTTTTATCAATCAAAATCGTAATTGGCGTTTCACCATGCCATTTAGGATCAACCTCATAACGCATCGCGTCATCAAAGGGTTGAAAAACAGAAAAATTATTTGCATTCTGTAATTTTGCCCGCTGCAACATTTTTTGTACCATCTCTGGTGGCACATCGTCGATCTGTACAAATATCACTTTGACTTGTTTATTTTGACTGAGAAATTGACCCCATTGCGGCATTTCTGCCATACAAGGTGCACAAGTCACCCCCCAAAAGTGCACTGCCAGTGGCCCACCTACATTTGCTTTAGTGAGCTGTGTCCAGGTGCCATTTTGATAGGCTTTTACTGGCTCTTTAGCTAGCCCAACTTGCGCAGCTTGCAACATAAAAAATGTGGCTGCCAACATGATTAAATAGCGCTTCATTCTGCCTGTCCAATCGATAATAGTTGATAACCTTTAGCACGTGTCAGCCAGGATAAAAATACCTGCTTACCTTGATGAATGAGCAAAGGATGATCGGTATAGCCTACCGCTTCACCAATCGGTTTAGCAGCCGACCAAGTCTTGCCATCATCATTAGAGTGCTGCAAATAAATAATTGCCTTTTCGCCATCAAATTCTTTCCACGCGAGCCATACTTCCTTACCAGAAGTTAATAAATACGGACGGGCTACATTCCTATTCGCGTTACCTAACTGACGTGGGGGTGAATAGGTCTTGCCTTCATTATTCGAATGAGCATAAAAAACACCTTGTCGCGCACTGCCCTGAGTGAACCAAGCAACATGGGTTGTTCCCGTATCAGTAATCGCTATTGCTGGCCCATGATGTGGGCAAACATCCGTTTTCCAATGATCGATCGCCACTCGCTGAATTGGGCCTATGCCTTCATTTGCTTTTATCGGTAAAGCCTCTGAGGTGTTCTGCTTGAAAGAGAGCACTTGGGACGCCTGATCACGCACCCCACCTGGAAATATTCCCCGGTAAGCCAATACAGGAAATTGCTGCGGATTTAAGGCCATGCCTATGCGACAACATTCGCAGCTTTCTTGATTCACAATAGTTTCAGGTTGAAAGCGCACCCCGCCATCG
>CAIXDG010000066.1 GCA_903918115.1 uncultured beta proteobacterium | reverse complement strand
CCGAGAGCATGGATATTTACTTCAGCGACCTTAGCGGTCAAGAGTGATTTTAGCCACTATATCGGGCAAATGGGTTTGCAGGACGCTAAGACTGGCTTTTGGGAAAGCCCGTTTAACTATCAGGAGCAAGCATTGCTCTACGTACCACCTGATATGCCCGATCCCAATAACCCAAGTTACAGCGCTAGTGTGGCGGCAGTGGCGCTTCCAGTGTTGCAGGCCAGTGGTGGCCGCGCTTTTGTGTTATCAACCAGCCTGCGGGCGATGCGAGAAATTCACGCTTTGTTAAAAGAGGCTTTTGCTGAGAATGGCATAGAAAGTCCATTATTATTGCAAGGCGAGAGCTCAAGGACCGAGTTGTTAGATCGTTTTCGCCAATTAGGCAATGCGGTATTAGTAGGTTCTCAAAGCTTCTGGGAAGGCGTTGATGTGCGCGGAGAAGCTTTAAGCGTGGTGATTATTGATAAGCTTCCTTTTGCACCACCTGATGATCCAGTGCTGTCCGCGCGGGTAGATAAATTAAATGCAGAAGGCAAAAATGCTTTTATGGAATATCAGTTACCTTATTCGGTGATTACCTTAAAGCAA
The DNA here is from genome assembly GCA_903918115.1 of uncultured beta proteobacterium. GTDB lineage: Bacteria > Pseudomonadota > Gammaproteobacteria > Burkholderiales > Burkholderiaceae > Polynucleobacter. Next base: position 4,266 of record CAIXDG010000066.1, on the reverse strand, counting down.
GGTGCAGGGCGCCTGATTCGAGATGAAAGCGACCGAGGCGTGCTGGTGATTTGTGACCCTCGCTTGATTACTAAGTCTTATGGCAAAAAGATATGGCAAAGTTTGCCGCCATTTAAAAGGACTCGAGTGTTGGCTGATGTGCAAGAATTTTTCTCATAAAAACTGATTCAAACTTAATCAAGAATATGATTATTATCCCTGAAGCTGAATATGAACTTACCGCTATCCGCGCACAGGGTGCAGGCGGGCAGAATGTAAATAAAGTGTCATCGGCGATCCATCTTCGCTTTGACATTCCTTCGTCTTCATTAAGCGATTGGCTCAAACAGCGTGTGATGCAGTTGAGAGATAGTCGCATTACCGACGAAGGTGTGTTGGTATTAAAAGCGCAGCAATATCGCACCCAAGAAGCAAATAAGAAAGATGCGATTAAACGTTTACATGAAATTATTAATGCAGCAAACCAGATTCAATCACCCCGTTATGCCACGCGTCCTACCCGTGGCTCACAAAAACGGCGATTAGAAACTAAAATGCAGCGTGGCCATATTAAGCAGATGCGTGGCAAAATAGCGTCTGAATCTAATTAACAAGCAACCATGAATTTATTAGCCCTAGATACTTCTACCGAACACCTGTCACTCGCCTTAATGGTGGGTGGCAAAACGTTGACTTTTGAAGTCAACGCGGGGCAAACGCATTCGCAGCTAATTTTGCCACAGATTCAAGCATTGCTAAGTGCTGCTAATTTACAGTTGGCTGATTTAGATGGGTTGGCTTTTGGTGCGGGTCCAGGATCTTTTACCGGCGTGCGCATTGCGGCCGGTGTGGCCCAAGGACTAGGATTTGGCGCGAATTTACCAGTGGCCGGGGTATGCACCTTGTTGGCCCTAGCCGAGGAGAGCGGCGCTCGTAAAGTGATTGCCTGCTTAGATGCACGTATGGGTGAGGTTTACCACGCCGCGTATGAGAAAATTGAAATGCAATGGCATGCTGTTATAGCACCAGGGTTATATAAACCTGAAGCCGTGCCTGTTCTGCAGGGTGCAGATTGGGTAGGGGCCGGAAGTGGTTGGCACTCCTACGCGTTGCAATTAAACGCAATGTACAGCGAACAATTGCAGGGCGTAGAAGGCGCTTTATTGCCAACAGCGAGTGCGATATTGCGTTTGGCGCTACCAAGATTTGCTAGTGGCGAGGCATTGCCAGTAAGTGCGGCACTGCCGATTTACATACGCAATCGAGTTGCGCTTAAAACTGCTGAGCGTGAGCTAGGGTTGCGTTTATGAGTGTGGTTTCAAACAAGTCGTTTGCCGAATTTCAGTTGAGGCCTATGCAGATCGAGGATTTGGATACAGTGATGGCGATTGAGCCACTTATATACTCTCATCCTTGGACGCGTGGAAATTTCAGTGATTCATTAAACGCTGGACATAGTGCATGGGTATTAGCACAAGACAATAAAATCATTGGCTATGCCTTGTTGATGATCGTGCTTGATGAAGCGCATTTGCTTAATTTAAGTATTGCGAAGACTTATCAAAAGCAAGGCTTAGGGCGATATTTATTAGAGCATATGCTGGCAATTTCTAAAAAATATCAGGCTGTTAATATGTTTTTAGAAGTACGTGCCAGTAATGTTTCTGCCTTGGCGCTGTATGAGAATATGGGTTTTAATGAAATGGCGGTGCGTCGCAACTATTACCCAGCAACGAACGGTCGTGAGGATGCGATTTTAATGGGGTTGGCACTATGAGCTTGAACGTTAGAGGGAGATTAAAGCCATGATTACGCGTGAAGATATATTACGCGAGCTAGAGCTGATGCCGCTATGGTCCTTGCGCAACCCAGTGCCGACTTTATTGGAACTGCCTGTTAGCGACTTACCTGTTGAACTTGTGCATACACCAACCGCTGAATCGATAGCCTTGCCCGCTATAGATGTTCCAGTTTGGCAGTATTTACGCAGTGAAGATGACGATTACTTATTTGCGCTTACTGCAAGTGTGGGAGCCGATGAGGCGCTACTCTTGCGAAATATATTCATGGCAATGGGGATTAAAGTGGCGGCGGCACCAATTAAAAGCCTTGAAGAAGCTCGGGATTTTCACCCGAAACTTGTTATGGCTTTGGGTGAAAGTATTGCACAACATTTATTGCAGACAAGCCAGCCCTTAAGCGATTTGCGTGGCGTTATTCATGCCAGCGCGGGAATGGCGCTGGTCGCCACCTATGATTTGACGCATCTGCTTCAGAACTGGCAAGACAAGGCAAAAGTTTGGGATGATTTGTGCCTAGCAAGACAAACGCTACAAAGCCTATAGTTAATATCGTACTCTGCATGATGCAAAAAGATTCCTAGAACCGGCTAGATCAAATTACCCTTTAGGTGTAAAACACGCGACATAGGCATGGATACTCTGTAAAATTGCCGTTTTAGCCTTGATTTGATACTACTATGCGCGCCTCACAATTTTTCTTTAATACACAAAAAGAAGCTCCTAACGATGCTGAATTGCAAAGCCATATTCTTATGGTGCGTGCAGGGCTAATAAAGCGTTTGGGATCAGGTCTTTATAGCTGGATGCCATTAGGTTTACGCGTAATGCGCAAAGTGGAAGCGATTGTGCGCGATGAAATGAATAAAGCTGGTGCGTTGGAGCTGTTAATGCCTGCTGTTCAGCCTAGAGAGTTGTGGGAAGAGACGGGTCGTTGGGCTGTATTTGGTCCACAAATGCTTAAAATTACCGATAGACACAGTCGTGAATTCTGTTTTGGCCCTACCCATGAAGAAGTGATTACAGATATTGCACGTTCAGAAATCCGAAGCTATAAACAACTACCACTCAATTTTTATCAAATTCAAACCAAGTTTAGAGATGAGATTCGCCCTCGTTTTGGTGTGATGCGTGCGCGCGAATTTATGATGAAAGATGCCTATTCTTTTCATACTGATTTTGCTTCGCTAGAGCAAACCTATCAAACCATGTATCAGTCTTACAGCAATGTTTTTACCCGCTTAGGCCTTAAGTTCAGGGCAGTTAAGGCTGATAGTGGTGCTATTGGTGGTGATGGTTCGCATGAATTTCATGTGCTAGCGGATTCGGGTGAAGACGGTTTGGCTTATTGTGAAACCTCTGATTATGCGGCTAATGTGGAGCTGGCTGAGGCATTACCACCGAGTAATATTCGCGCTAATGCAAATGTTCCAATGCAAGAGGTAGATACCCCTAAGCAAACCACTTGTGCTGATGTTGCTAAGTTACTTAATATCAGTATTGAGCAAACGGTAAAAGCGATTGCATTAATAGCGAATGGTATTGAAGGTGAAGGCCAGTTTTATTTAGCTTTATTACGTGGCGACCATAATTTAAATGAAGTAAAACTGGCTAAACTGTCTGGTTTTTCTGAATTTAGGTTGGCAACTGAAGAGGAAATCCGCACGAATTTACTCTGCCCACCAGGGTTTATCGGGCCAGTTGGAGTCGCTGCACAGGTGAAAGTAATTGCGGATAAAACCGTTGCGCTAATGAGCGATTTTGTATGTGGTGCCAATAAGCCTAAATATCATTTAAGCGGCGTAAATTTTGGCCGTGATTTACCTGAGCCAATGCTAGTTGCTGACATACGGAATGTAATTGAAGGCGATATGAGCCCAGATGGAAAAGGTAAATTGTCGTTGTGCCGTGGTATTGAAGTGGGTCATATTTTCCAATTGCGTAGCAAATATTCGGAAGCAATGAATGCCACTTATTTGGATGAAAATGGGCTAACGCAAGTAATGGAAATGGGCTGTTACGGCATTGGGGTTTCACGTATTGTCGGCGCAGCAATTGAGCAGGGCAACGATGATCGAGGCATTATTTTCCCAGCGAGCATGGCGCCATTTTCAGTGGCTATTTGTGCCATCGGTTATGATAAATCGGCTGAGGTTAAGCTGGCAGCAAATAATCTGCATGATGCATTATTGGCCGCAGGAGTTGATGTGTTGTTAGATGATCGTGGCGAGCGTCCAGGCGTGATGTTTGCCGAGGCCGATTTAATGGGTATTCCACATCGGTTGGTCATCGGAGAGCGTGGGTTAGCTGAGGGCTTAGTTGAGTATAAAGCCCGCACTTCAGCGGATGCAGAGTCAATTTCCCTGAGTAATGTGGTTGAATTTATGCAGGGATTAGCTTAGTCATATTGCTTTAATCTTAGGGATGAGAGCCTAATCCCTAAGCTTGAAATTACTAGAATTATGTTTTATTTTTTTGTTTTTAGACT
>CAIXDG010000065.1 GCA_903918115.1 uncultured beta proteobacterium | reverse complement strand
GAGTTTTCTAATACGACGCCGTTGCCAGCAAAAATCTATGCTGGCGAAGGTTGTGCCCAAGTGCTCTTTTTCGAGAGCGATGAGGTTTGCGAAACTTCGTATAAAGATCGGGACGGTAAATATCAGGGTCAGCAGGGCGTAACCTTGCCTAAAGCCTAACTAAGTCTAACTAAGCCTAAGCAGTCTTAACAACGCATTAGAAAGTCGCCATGAAATTTCGCTTTCCAATTATTATTATTGATGAAGACTTTCGCTCTGAAAATATCTCAGGTTCTGGTATACGCGATCTAGCTGAAGCAATTGAGGGCGAAGGAATCGAAGTGATTGGTCTCACCAGCTATGGCGATCTCACTTCATTTGCCCAGCAAGCATCGCGGGCCTCCTGTTTTATTTTGTCGATTGACGATGAAGAGTTTTTAACTGACTCCGAGAGCAATGAATTGCCAGCGTTAAATAATTTACGCGCTTTTATTGTCGAAGTACGTAAACGCAACGAAGATATTCCGATTTTCTTGTATGGCGAGACCCGCACTTCGCGCCATATGCCAAATGACATCTTACGGGAATTACATGGCTTCATTCATATGAATGAAGATACACCTGAGTTTGTAGCTCGCCATATTATTCGTGAAGCTAAGGTCTACCTCGATTCATTATCGCCACCGTTCTTTAAAGCGCTAACCCATTACGCCTCGGAAGGTTCTTATTCTTGGCATTGCCCCGGCCATTCTGGTGGTGTTGCTTTTCTTAAAAGTCCAGTGGGACGTATGTTCCACCAATTCTTTGGTGAGAATATGTTGCGGGCCGACGTCTGCAATGCGGTAGAAGAACTGGGTCAACTCTTAGACCATACCGGACCTGTATTAGCTAGCGAACGCAATGCAGCCCGTATTTTTGGTGCCGATCATTTATTTTTTGTCACCAACGGCACTTCAACATCAAACAAAATTGTTTGGCATTCTACTGTTGCCCCTGGCGATGTAGTGCTAGTCGATCGCAATTGCCATAAGTCGGTTATTCACGCCATTACGATGATGGGAGCGATACCCGTTTTCTTAATGCCTACCCGTAATCATTTGGGCATTATTGGCCCTATTCCTAAAGAAGAGTTTGAGTGGGTCAACATTAAAAAGAAAATTGATGCAAACCCATTCATTAAAGATAAGAATGTGATTCCCCGCGTAATGACCTTAACGCAAAGCACCTACGACGGCATTATTTATAACGTTGAGATGATTAAAGCCATGCTCGATGGCAAAGTCGATTCTTTACATTTTGATGAAGCTTGGTTGCCCCATGCTGCTTTTCATCCCTTCTATAAAAATATGCATGCCGTAGGTGATGATCAGCCGCGACCGAAAAAGAGCTTGCTGTTTTCTACGCAATCAACCCATAAATTGTTGGCCGGCTTATCACAAGCATCGCAAGTCTTAGTGCAAGATGCGGAAGAGCGGAAGTTAGATCGCGAGTCTTTTAACGAGGCTTATTTAATGCACACCTCTACGAGCCCACAGTACGCCATCATTGCTTCTTGTGACGTCTCAGCGGCCATGATGGAGTCGCCAGGCGGCACAACTTTGGTTGAGGAGTCGATTGCAGAAGCAATGGACTTCCGCCGTGCTATGCGTGAAGTAGATGCAAAATTTGGCGCAGACTGGTGGTTTCAGGTGTGGGGTCCAGACCAAATTGCGGAAGAAGGCATTGGTGAGCGCGCTGATTGGATCTTGCAGCCCAATGCGCAGTGGCATGACTTCGGTAATTTGGCGCCTGACTTCAATATGCTTGACCCAATTAAAGCCACAGTAGTCACTCCCGGCTTAAATATCGAAGGGGTGTTTGGCGAAATGGGCATTCCAGCTGCCATTGTTACCAAATATTTAGCTGAACACGGCGTGATTGTGGAGAAGTGCGGGCTCTATTCTTTCTTCATTATGTTTACGATTGGTATTACCAAGGGCCGCTGGAATACCCTCGTTACAGAACTGCAACAATTTAAAGATCATTTTGAAAAAAATCAGCCCTTATGGAAAGTCTTGCCTGAGTTCGTTGCCAAATATCCACGGTATGAGCGCATTGGCTTAAAAGAAATTTCTGCGCAAATTCATGATTTTTATAAAAGCCATGATGTTGCAAGAATGACCACGGAAATGTATACCTCGGATATGGTACCGGCGATGGTGCCTGCTGAGGCATGGGCCAAGATGGCGCATAAGGAAGTGGATCGGGTATCGATTGATGATTTAGAAGGACGCGTTACCGCCATGTTGGTGACGCCTTATCCACCGGGTATTCCCCTTTTGATTCCAGGGGAGCGGTTTAATCGCCGCATTGTTGATTACCTCAAATTTGCCCGTGACTTTAATAAGCGCTTCCCAGGTTTTGAGACCGATGTGCATGGCTTAGTAAAACGCGATGTCGATGGACACAGCGAATATTTCGTTGACTGCGTAAAAACTACCGCCGTAAAACAACTAAGCTAAGTTAGCTTGCTAAGTCAGCGCGCGCTTGCTTAATAGCGGCAAGCACTTGTTTTGGCGCAGTTCCACCGAGATGAGCGCGAGCCTCAACAGAACCCTGCACTTGCAATAAAGCAAATACATCTTCAGTCAATAAATTCGGCTGGTCCTGTAAGCCACAGGCGCTTTGCAATTCAGCTAAGGTGAGCTCGTCAAGCGCACACGACCGATTAACGCACGTTTTCACTGCAAGGGCTACCGCCTCATGTGCATCGCGAAATGGCAAACCCTTTTTAACTAAATAATCGGCTAGATCGGTTGCCGTAGAAAAACCTTGTTCAGCTGCCGCTAACATCACTGGCGCATTGACCAGAATATGCGGCACGAGATCGGCAAAAATACGCAGTGTATCGAGCAATGTATCTGCCGCATCAAAGAGCGGCTCTTTATCTTCCTGATTATCTTTGTTATAGGCTAGGGGCTGGCTTTTCATCAAGGTTAATAGGGCGATGAGATCACCATAAACCCGACCTGTTTTGCCGCGTGCTAATTCAGGTACATCAGGATTTTTCTTTTGCGGCATGATGGAGCTACCAGTACAAAAGCGATCAGGAAGATCAATAAAGCCAAAGCG
>CAIXDG010000064.1 GCA_903918115.1 uncultured beta proteobacterium | reverse complement strand
ATTGGGAATTAGTGTGGCAATGACTTACTTACCTTCCTCGCGTGGCGGCGTGGTGTTGGGTATTACCCCCTTATTAACGGCTTTATTTGGTGCCTTACGGTTTGGCGAGCGACCATCGCTTGGGTTTTGGATTACGGCCGCAATTGGTAGCCTGATCGTCATTCTGTATTCACTTTGGCAAAGTCATGGTGGCCTAGAGTTTGCCGATTGGGCGTTAATTATTGCAGCAGTTTCAGCCTCATATGGTTATGCTGAAGCAGCAAAGTTATCGCAAAAAATGGGCGGTCCAGTGGTGATTTCTTGGATACTGGTGATGGGTCTAGTGATTAATTTCCCCTTAGCGCTCTATTTTGCTTTTCAAGAGCCAAATTTTTTGCAGTTAGCGCCGACCATTTCTGTTAGCACTTGGGTAGCCTTACTTTTTCTGGGTCTGGTCTCAGCGTTTATCGCCAACTTCTTTTGGTACAACGGCCTTGCTTTAGGAGGCATAGCACGGGTTGGTCAAGTACAACTCTTACAACCGTTCATGACTTTTTTAGCGGCAAGCCTATTTTTACCTGAGCCTATTACCTTGGTCAATATTTTGTTCGCCACTGCAGTAGTTGCAGTGGTAATGATTGGCAGAAAAATGCCGATTCGGAAAGTAGAAATTAAATCGACTGTAGTTTAGGATTTAGCCGCGACCAACGAAGGGCATATTGTTTGCCATGATGGTCATAAAGAGGACATTGCTTTCAAGCGGTAATTGCGCCATATGCAAGACGGCTTGGCCGACGTGATCCACATCCATGCGCGGTTCAATTTTGCTCGAGCCATCCGCTTGAATAATTCCGTTAGCCATGCGCTCAGTCATTTCGGTAGCAGCATTACCAATATCAATTTGTCCACAGACAATGCGATGATTGCGGCCATCCAGAGAAATCGCTTTTGTTAGGCCAGTCATGGCGTGTTTAGTGGCCGTATAGGGTGCTGAAAAAGGGCGCGGTGCATGTGCTGAGATAGAGCCATTGTTAATAATCCTTCCGCCTTGAGGCGATTGCGCTTTCATCATGCGAATCGCCTCTTGCGAGCATAAAAAGGCGCCACTTAAATTGGTATTCACGACCGACATCCACTGTTCGTAGCTAATATCTTCTATTGGCATTGCGGGGGTGCCTAAGCCGGCATTATTAAATAAAAGATCGATGCGACCAAATTTGGCTGCTAAGGCAGCAAATAATTTTTTAACTTCATCTGGCTTACCTACATCGCAAGCTACTGCTAAGCAGTTTGCGTCGGTGCCACCAATAGTTGTAATAGCTGTTTTTAATTTATCGATATGTCTGCCGGTAAGCACAATCTGAAAGCCGCCATTGAGTAGGGCCTTGGCTGCTGCTCTGCCAATACCAGTGCCAGCGCCCGTTACAAGAGCAACACGTTGGTGGGATGGGGTGTGGGAATTCGTCATTTGGGTTTGATCTTTTATGAGTTGGGTTTAATTTATGTATTTATAGTAGGATCTTAACTGAACAGGAGAATGTATGGCTCAAAGGCTACTAAGACATGGATTTTTTAGTTTGGCTTTAGGTTTGATGCTAGGAATGGCGCACGCCCAGACCTATCCAAGCAGGCCAGTGGTATTGGTAGTGCCGCAGGCAGCCGCTGGCACGAACGATATTGTTGCCCGCTTAATTGCACCAGCCCTAGGCGAGGCCTTGAATGGTTCGGTAGTGGTCGAAAATCGGCCGGGAGCTGGCGGTAATATTGGCACTCAAGCGGTTACCAAAAGCCCTAAAGATGGCTATACCTTACTCCTCACAATTAATAGTGCGCAAGCGATTAATCCCGCGCTCTATAAAAATCCTGGGTTTGATCCGGTTGGCGACTTTACTTTTTTATATTACATAGGTGCCACTCCTTATGTATTAGTTTCACCTCCGGGGTCACCTCTCAAAACTTTAGCAGATGTGGTAGCGGCAGCAAAAAAGAAACCGGGTGAATTAGCTTATGCATCAGCAGGTAACGGCACCATTAGTCATTTATTGGGAGCGATGTTGGCAACAAGTGCGGGTATTGATCTCCAGCACATTCCTTATAAAGGTGTTGCCCCAGCGATTAATGATGTCTTGGGCGGACAGGTTCCCTTAGCTTTTGCTAGTCTGCCTTCCGCTTTAACCTATATGAAGGCGGGTAAATTGCAATCCATTGCCATTAGCTCAGCCAAGCGTTCGCCTGCTGCTCCAGATGTACCAACGCTTGCAGAAACCTATCCTGATTGCGTAGGTGAAGTATGGGCTGGCCTCTTTGCTCCCACCGGTGTAAATCCAGAAATTTTGAAAACGCTGCAAACCGCAATGGCTAAAGTCATGGCTCGCCCTGATGTGCGTGAGCGTTTAACGCTCCAGGGACTTGATTTAACTCCCGTTGCTACTAATAAATTAGCGGGCTTTTTGAATGATGAAATAACGAAGTGGGCACGTATTGTTAAAGCATCTGGAGCTCGCCTCGATTAACGGTGCAGAGATGCCCTAAAATGGGTGGGTGAGTCTTCAGCCCCCCTTTACATCCGCCAAGCAATTAGTCGAAACTTTACAACAGCAAAGTTTTGCGGTTGCTGCACCCCAGACAGTAGTCGATTACAGTCAGATTGCCTTATCTGACTTAATGCATCTCAAGCAATATTGGCATGATTTGCCACGCGATCCCTATTTAAAGGAGGGTGGTCGCTATCGCTTTAGAAGGCATGATAGTTATCGAATTCATCAAGGTGTATTGGAGCTTATGCCCCATCGCGCACACTGGCAATCCCTTAACTACAACGCTTTACATGGTGGAATTCACCGTTGGTTTGAGCCGATCGTGAGTGATTTATCGCGTGATCCAGTATGGCAAAAACTCCTCTGCGCTACAGCAAAAATAGTAAGCCAAGTAAAACCGGTGCCTACTTGGTTTGTCGAGGCCCATCAATTTCGGATTGATACTGCCGAGGGCATTGGTCGGCCAACTCCGGAGGGTGCGCACCGCGATGGGGTTGATTATGTTGCGGTATTTTTAGTCGATCGCCATGATATTAAAGGAGGCGAGACGCGTATTTTTGAGGCCCAAGGTTCTGCTGGACAGCGCTTTACCTTAACCGACTCTTGGTCACTATTACTGATGGATGATGAACGCATGATCCATGAATCAACGCCAATTCAACCGCTACAGCCAGGGGGCTATCGCGATACCTTGGTACTAACCTTTAGGGCGCATGGTTTTCAAGAACAAGTTGGTCAAGAGCAATAATTTCACCCCCATTATGTTGCTGGCGCAGTCGTGCGCTTTGTTGGGTTTTGCCTGCTATGCAACCACCTTGTTGCCGTTGCAAAACTTATGGCAACTCAGCAATTTGCAATCCGGCTTAATCGCCAGCGCAATTTTTTTGGGCTATATGTGTGCAGTACCATTTGCCACTGCATTAACCGACCGTATTGATGCGCGCAAAATTTATTTTGTTGGCGGCTTGCTCGGGTTTTTTGGTCTATTGGGAATGGGGTATTTAGCTACCGGATTTTGGTCAGCGGTAGTTTTTATGGTGATCTGTGGCGCTGGGCTTGCTGGCACTTATATGCCAGGTTTAAAAATCCTTTCGGATCGCTTGCAACAGGTTGAATTAAGCCGGCACATCTCTTTTTATACCGCCTTCTTTGGGATCGGCACAGGCTTTTCATATATGCTTTCGGGTTGGATTTTAGAGGCCCAAGATTGGCAGGCAGTGTATCGTTGGATTGCCATAGGGCCACTGACAGCGATGTTAATCGTTTTATTTTTTATTCCACCCTTAAAGCCTGTAGCAGGACTTAGTGGTTTAAATTTACATTGGCGTGATTTATTCCCAGTAAAAACGTGGCGCTTAGTTTTGCATAATCGTGACGCAGCTGGTTATATTTTTGGTTATACAACGCATTCGCTAGAGCTATTTGCCTCACGTAGCTGGCTAGTGGCTTTTTTCGGCTTTTGTGCACTCGCTTCTGGCAGTGATTTTTTCTTGGCGATTACCACCTTAGCAGGCATTATTAATTTCTTCGGTGTGCCAGCTTCGATTATTGGTAATGAAATTGCTCTACGCGTTGGTCGAAAAAATTGGATTTCTTTTGTAATGTTAGGCAGCGCAGTAGCAGGGATCGCGTTAGCGACTGCATCGGGACAAGCGTGGTGGTTGATCGTTAGTTTAGCTATTGCCCATGCGATTTTGATTATGGCCGATTCGGCAACGCTCACTGCGGGCTTGGTAATGAGTGCACCAGCAAATATTAAAGGTGCAGCGATGGGCTTACATTCTTTAATGGGCTTTGGCGGTGGATTATTGGGGCCTGCTATTTTTGGTTTTGTTTTAGATTTAACCGGTTCGCGCAGCTCAGCCGATGCTTGGGTCTGGGCTTATGGTGCAATTGTCATTTGGGGTGTATTGTTTGTGATGTATGAAAAACGTCAAGGCTGGAGCAGAAAGCGCTAGCGACCATATGTCTGCAGCGCTCAATTGCTACCACTGCGGTAGCCCTGTTGCAGAGGATAGTTATTGTGCAGCCGAGTTAGGCGGCCTTAAACACGTATTTTGTTGTTTAGGCTGTATGGCAATTGCCCAAACCATTCATGGTGAAGGGCTCGATGTATTTTATTCCCGCCGGATACAGTTAGGGGTAAAACCAGATCAAGCGCTGAGTAGCAATACGATTCCGCATCGTTTGCTCGCCTATGATGATCCTGTTTTACTTGCTCGCTTCACGCGACCCATTGCCGATGGCCTACTAGAAACGACCTTACGTTTAGAAAAGATTCGTTGCGCTGCTTGTGTTTGGCTATGCGATCAGCATTTAAAGCGCATACCAGGGGTAAGTGATGTGCAAATTAATTATGTGACGCAAAAAGCCAAAATTCAGTTTAGGTTAGAACAATGCAATTTATCGCAATTATTATTTGAAATTGAGCGGATTGGATATTCTGCTTGGCCCTTTGAGCCATCACAAGCAGCTGATTTGGGTAGAAGAGAGCGCCGTCACTTACTAACGCGGCTTGGCGTTGCCTTATTAGGCATGATGCAGGTGATGATGTATGCTTGGCCTACTTATACGGGTGCGGGCGATTTAAGCCAAGAATACGGCGCCTTATTAGGTTGGGCGAGTTGGTTTTTAACGGTGCCCGTCATTCTTTATTCTGCCGGACCAATTTTTATTGCTGCTTGGCGGAGCGTACGTCATTTTCCACAAACTCATATATTGGGTATGGATGTACCAATTGCCATTGCTTTGGGCTTAGCGTTTTTTGCAGGCACCTTAAATTTATTAACCGGTAACGGCGCTAGCTATTTTGATTCGATCACCATGTTTGTCGCTTTCATCCTGGGCGCGCGCTATGTTGAATTATTGGCCAGGCAAGATGCACAAAGCGGTGCTGAGGCTTTAGCAAAACAATTACCTGCTATCTGTGAAAAATATTTAACCTACCCAGATTCCTTAGAGTTAAAAGAAGTGCCAGTAGTGAACTGTAATCAAGGCGATTTCATAAGGGTATCACCAGGGGAAATTATTCCGGCTGATGGGATCTTAATTGCCAATGAAACCGAGATTGATGAATCGCTATTAACTGGTGAGGCGCGGGCGATTGGGAAAAAAATTGGCGACCCCCTTTATGCTGGAAGTCATAATATTTTAAATCCTTGCATCATGCGTATCGAAGCGGTAGGTCAAGCTACACGCATTGCCGGCATTGCCGCTTTATTAGATCAAGCTTTATTAGCTAAGCCGCATTTAGTAAGTTTGGCTGAGCGCTGGGCCAGTCATTTCATTCTTTTTTTACTTGCGACTGCTCTTATTGCTTCGGGTCTCTGGTTCCTCTTTGATCCCAGCAAATCATGGTCAGTCTTGGTAGCAGTATTGGTGGCTAGTTGCCCTTGCGCACTGTCCTTAGCGGTGCCAACAGCGATGGCCGCAGCCCAAGGCGCTGTAACCAAATT
>CAIXDG010000063.1 GCA_903918115.1 uncultured beta proteobacterium | reverse complement strand
GTCATTCGACTGGCACGCGGAGGTTCTAAGAACCGTCCCTTTTATAGCATTGTTGCAACCGACAAACGCAATCGTCGTGACTCGAACTTTATTGAGCGCCTGGGTTATTTCAATCCTAACGCTGTTGAATCTGAGCAGGCCATGCGTATTGCGCAAGAGCGCATTACTTACTGGACTACCGTTGGTGCACAAATTTCGCCGACTGTAAAACGTTTGATCAAAGATCATCCCGCTGCTGTAGTTTAAGCTGAGGTGGCTGATTTACTGCCTGACGATTTAGTTGAGTTAGGCCAAGTTCAAGACGCACAAGGCTTACAGGGCGGAATTAAAGTCCGCCCTTTTTCCCCTGATCCTGTTGCACTATTGGCAATTAAGTCAGTTTGGTTGTCGTTGCGACCCCATTTGGCGGTGAATGCTGCTGGTGAAAAGTCTGCTAATTCAGTTTTTTCCCCACAAGAATATTGCGTTAAGCAGGCCAAGAATCACAGCGGCCTAGTCGTGCTGCACCTCGATGGCGTAACTGATCGTGATGCTGCCTTAGCTTTAAAGGGCGGCCGTATTTTAGCGAGACGCAGCGACTTTCCTCAGCCTGAGCATGATGCGTATTACTGGGTTGATTTGATCGCCTGTAAAGTCATTAATCTCCAAGGGGAAGATTTAGGCGAGGTGATAGAGATTACGGATAACGCAGCTCACCCGATCTTGTCAGTAGGACCCAAACCCATCCTAATTCCTTTTGTGCCCGAAATTATTAAAAAAGTTGATTTATCTTCCCGTACCATTGAGCTTGATTGGCAGGCCGATTGGTAAGAAATGAGCTTAAATGCGCTTTGATGTGGTCTCAATTTTCCCGGAAATGTTCTCTGCGTTAACTCAGTGGGGGATTACTGGGCGCGCTTGTGAGCAACACCTAACTAGCGTAAGTCTTTGGAATCCAAGGGATTTTTCTACTGATTCCCGTAAAACTGTCGATGATAGGGCTTATGGTGGTGGCCCGGGTATGGTGATGATGGCTAAGCCACTGGAAGATACGGTTGAGGCAATTCAGGCACAACATCAATTACTTGGCATTCCTTCGGGCCCAGTTTGCCTGTTAGCCCCCCAGGGAAAACCATTTTCGCAACAGATAGCAGAAGATATCCTCAGTTATGGTAATTTAACCCTCATTTGCGGTAGGTACGAGGCAGTTGACCAACGTTTTATAGAGCGCAAGGTCGATTTGCAGCTTTCATTGGGTGATTTTGTGCTTTCCGGGGGCGAAATACCGGCCATGGCGATGATGGATGCGGTGATTCGCTTAATTCCCGGGGCCCTTGGGGATCAAGAGTCAGCAGCCCAAGATAGCTTTATGAATGGCCTTTTGGACTATCCGCACTACACCCGACCAGAAATAGTTGGTAATTTATCTGTTCCGGACGTGCTTTTAGGCGGACATCACGCTAAAATAATGGGTTGGCGTCGGCAGCAGTCTTTAGCGCTGACAAAAAGGTTACGACCAGATCTCATTGAGTCTGCTCGTGCAAAAGGGTTATTAAGCCAAGCGGATGAGCAGTTTCTGCATTCTCTAGCTTAATGAAATGGTTTAACTGCATCCTCTATCTGGTCCGCTCTAAGGTAATTACTACTGAGAGGTAAACGGGATTCAACGCAGACATGATGTTTAAGGAGTTGTAATGAATTTGATTGAAAAAATTGAGCAAGAAGAAATTGCTCGTCTCAGTGCTAATAAAAAAATGCCAAGCTTTGCACCTGGCGACACCATTGTGGTTAGCGTCAATGTGGTTGAAGGCACACGTAAGCGGACACAGGCTTTTGAAGGCGTCGTGATTGCGAAGCGCAATCGTGGCCTGAACTCAAGCTTTATTGTGCGGAAAATTTCCTCTGGAGAGGGAGTTGAGCGTACCTTCCAATTGTATTCACCTCTTATTGCTAATATTGAAGTGAAGCGCCGCGGTGATGTGCGACGTGCCAAGCTTTATTACTTGCGCGATCGCTCAGGAAAATCTGCGCGTATTAAAGAAAAATTACAAGCCCGCGTTAAAGCGGTGGTTGCTGAAGTTGTTGAGGGACCTGCCGCTGAATAAGGGCGATCTTTTAGTAACTAAATCAAGGCGACTTCGGTCGCCTTTTTTATTGCCCTAAAATAGCTTGATGTTGACTAAACTTTCTGTGCCATCTACTTCGATTGCCGTGCCACCTGGCTTTGATCCACAGGCAGTGCCAATTCAGTCGAATTGCGCTGGCGAGAAGGCAATAGCAAATAGTCAGCTGCAGCCAGATCAATTACGTCAGCGATTTATTGCGCCACCACCATGGACGCCAGAAATTACTGATGAAAATCGCCATGTAATGGCCAGCGACATTATTGCGCAGCGCCAAGAACAG
Organism: uncultured beta proteobacterium; assembly: GCA_903918115.1. Classification (GTDB taxonomy): domain Bacteria; phylum Pseudomonadota; class Gammaproteobacteria; order Burkholderiales; family Burkholderiaceae; genus Polynucleobacter. The sequence goes on along the minus strand of CAIXDG010000063.1, from coordinate 11,697 downwards.
GGCCTGTCGACCCAAGCTGCCGTACTCATTCCACTGGTCTTACGGGCTGCTGGTATTGCCGTTTTATTGACCCAAAGAACAGACCATCTGCACGACCATGCAGGTCAAATTAGCTTCCCCGGGGGGCGGATGGAGTCGAGCGATAGCAGCCCTGCGATTACCGCCTTACGAGAAAGTTATGAGGAGGTTGGCTTAGTTACCGATCGGGTTGAGTTACTGGGCCAATTGCCAGAGTATTTAACGGTCTCAGGGTATCGCGTTACTCCCATAGTGGGTTTAGTGCATCCACAGGCCAATTATGTTTTAGATACTTTCGAAGTTGCCGATGCCTTTGAGGTGCCTTTAGCATTTTTGATGAACCCCGCCCATCACCAAGTGCGTGTGGCAACTGGCGAGCAGGGGAGTCGCCGGTTTTATGCCATGACCTTTGAAAATCGTTTTATTTGGGGTGCTACAGCAGGTATGCTGCGCAACCTTTATCATTTACTCAAAGTATGATTTTTTTCTCTATTCTCTTCGCTCTTATTGCTGAGCAATATCGACCAGTCACTGCGCAGCATTGGGTGCGTCGGTGGAGTGTTGCTTGGTTAGATTGGGTAGCCAAAGAATTTAGTGGCAAAACGGGGCAAGGCGCCACCCCAGTTGGGGCTCGTCTAGCTTGCTTAATCGCATTTATTTTGCCGACCTTCTTAGTTTTTATCATTCATATCGCTTGTATGATGACGTATCCAATTTTGGCTTTCTTTTGGAACGTTTTAATTGTTTATTGGTTTTTTGGTTTTCGTCAATTTAGCCATTCCTTTACGGCGGTTCATCAAGCTATTCAAAACCATGATCTGCCCGCGGCACGCCTCGCACTGGCTGAGTGGTATGGACCCGATTTGGCAGTTGCCCATTTAAATGAAATTGAGATTATTTCGCTAGCTTTAGAAAAAGCCATTATTGGCTCGCATCGCCATGTGTTCGGTGTATTTTTTTGGTTTCTGATGCCCCTTGGACCTGGCGGTGTGGTGTTATATCGTTTAGCCGATATGGCGGCCGAGCGTTGGGGAAAGCAGGTGCCAAATTCACTCCATTTAGAAGCAGCAGCACGCCATTTCTTTTATGTGCTCGACTGGGTGCCGGCACGTTTAACAGCGATGAGTTTTGCTTTGGCCGGTAATTTTGAAGACACTATTTATGCGTGGCGCTATCTCACCCATAAGTGGGCCGATGAATTATCAGCGGTGATTTTGGCGGCTGGTAGTGGCGCTCTTGGCGTGCGCTTAGGTGAGCCTTTACGTGAGCCCGATAGTGAAGAGGCTTTGCGCATGGCAGAAGCAGGCGAGGCGCCGATTTACGATGTAGGACTTGAGCCGAGTGAAAGAACCTTGCGCTCTGCAATTGGTTTAGTCTGGCGAGTGATTATTGCTCTGATGATTTTGTTGGCAATGTTGACCATCGCTGTTTGGCTGTAGAAATTCCCATAATTTGCGTATCAGCAGTTTGAGAGTCTGAGCGTAGTTGACGAAATAAAGTCAAACGCTCTGGTGCAATGCGGTGTTCAGCAACCGCCTCACGAATCACGCAGCCTGGCTCTGTTTCATGGGCGCAATTATGAAAACGACAGCGCCCTAAATAGTCTTTGAACTCGCGAAACGCATGTTGTAACTCGCTCACCGATAAATGCGCAAGACCAAATTCTTGAAAACCGGGTGAGTCGATGAGGGCGCCTAATTTGCCGTCTGCTATACCCCATTCACTTGGTAAATCAAAGTAGCGACAGGCGGTTGTGGTATGTTTACCCGTATCAAGGCGTACTGAATACTCTTGGGTGACAGCTGCGGCATTGGGCACCCAGCGATTGAGTAGGCTTGATTTGCCCATACCCGATTGGCCAACCAATACAGAGACTTTTCCTTGAAGCGCGCCATGAAGTCGTTCGAGTGATGCGGCATCAAATTTTGCTGAGACTTCACTCACTGGATAACCCATGCGTGCATAGGGTTCAATTAATTTACGGGCGGTTTCAATTGAGTCGCTTAAGTCGCACTTATTGAGCAAGATATGCAAGCCAATTTGATTAGCCTCTGCTGCTACTACTGCTCGCCCTAAAAGGTCTGGGGAAAAAGCGGGTTGAGTTGCCAAGACCACAAGAATTTGATCAACATTGGCGGCGATTAATTTACTTTTAAATGCATCGGAGCGATAAAGTAAATTCCGTCGGGGTTCAATTTCAATTAAGCGCGCTTGGGTAGCAGAGCTATTTTCTAATTGCAAAATATCGCCAACGGCACCCAAGTGGCGTTTGCCTGGCGTAGTGACTTCGATAAGTGGCCCACTATGTGATGGACAGGTGGCGCCATCTAGATGTAAGGTTTGGGCTAAATAATGCCTGCCATACGAGGCTATTAGTAAGGCGCGACTAATTGACATAGAACGCAGGCCATTGGACTCAAGATAAGGTTAGCGGCATTGCTGTAAATTGGCAATGCGCAGCGGCGCAGGGGGGTGAGAACTATAAAAGGCTGTGTAGATGGGATCGGGAGTTAAGGTTGAAGCATTGTCTTGGTACAGCTTCACTAAAGCAGAAATTAAGTCGCTAGCCGACGATTTTTCGGCCGCAAAGTTATCAGCCTCATATTCATGTTTTCGCGAGGCTAGGCTATTAAGCGGGGTGAGGAAGAATCCAAATACGGGTGATACCAGCATAAATAAGGCCAGTGCTAATCCACCGTTATAGCCCGTAAGACTCGGTGTCACGCCCAGTTCAATATAGAACCAGGGTTGTGCACTAAGCCAACCTAAGAGCGCCAGCACCACTAAGCTAAGGGCGAATGACACCAATAAACGTTTGCGAATATGTTTGCGTTTGAAGTGACCTAACTCATGCGCTAAAACCGCTTCGACTTCACCTGGATTTAGCTTCTCAATTAGCGTATCGAAAAAGACAATCCGCTTCGCCTTGCCAATTCCCGTGAAATACGCATTGCCGTGGGCGCTGCGCGTACTACCATCCATCACAAAGAGGCCTTGACTAGCAAAGTCACAGCGCTTTAAGAGTTGTTCAATTTGGGTTTTGAGGGGGCCATCTTCAAGGGCTTTAAATTTATTAAAGAGCGGCGCAATAAAGGTGGGGAAGAGCCACAACAATAAACCATTGAATGCAGTCCAGACAAACCAAGTCCACAGCCACCAGAGCGGGCCTGCCTCAGCCATTAAGCTGAGGATTACCCACAGCAGTGGCAGTCCGAGGGCAGCCCCTAAGCCTAAGCCTTTTAGTAAATCAAGCCAAAAGATTTTTGGTGTCATGCGATTAAAGCCGAAGGCTTCTTCCAGCTTGAATTGTTTGTACCAACTAAAAGGTAGATCGATTACCCCGCTAATGATGAAGATGCTGCACAGTAAAGTGATCTGTTGCAAAATGCCATCCCCAAGTTGTTGCGTCAGTATTTGATTTACATATTCAAGACCCCCTAAGAGCGTGAAGGCGATTAAAACGATAGCGCTCAATATGCTTTCGAGGTTGCCTAGGCGTAATTTAGCGATGGTGTAGTCGGCAGCCTTTTGATGTTCTGCTAAGGAGATCTTGGCCGCAAACTCGGCTGGGACGGTGTCACGATTTTGAGCCACATGCCGCAGCTGGCGCTGAGCAAGCCAGTAACGCATGCCAAAGCTGAGAAAAAAGGCAATCAAGAAGATAATTGTGAAGGTCATGAGATGATTATAGTTATGAGTGAAAAAACTGCCTTAAGCACTGCGAGCGAGTCATTAATTTGGGTTGATATGGAAATGTCAGGTCTTAAGCCCGATAGTGACCGAATTCTGGAAATTGCCCTTGTTATTACCGATGCGAACTTGAATCTATTGGCTACCGCACCCGTTTATGTCGTCCATCAAAGCGATGCGGTTTTAGACGGCATGGACTCCTGGAATACCGGCACACACAGTAAATCAGGCTTAATTGATAAGGTGAAGGCCTCAACCTTTGATGAAGTCATGGTTGAGCAGGCTGCCATCGATTTTCTTAAGCAATACCTCAAAGCAGGCGTTTCTCCGATGTGTGGCAATTCAATTTGTCAGGACCGCCGTTTTATGGCGCGCTATATGCCGAAGCTTGAAGCTTTTTTTCATTATCGCAATGTGGATGTATCCACCATTAAAGAATTGGCGAAACGTTGGCAACCCAATTTAATGAAAGGCTTTGCGAAGCAGCAAGCCCATACGGCTTTAGCGGATATTTTAGAATCGATTGAAGAATTAAAGTATTACCGCGAAAAATTCTTTATTGCCCCTAATTTATAAGCTCTCGCAAAAGCAGGGCAGCAGCGCAGCAAAGCTATTTTTTCAGCGCACTTTTCGGTCGAAAAGCGTTCACCACAGTTTCATTGGTTTCCATATAGGGTCCACCAATGAGGTCGATGCAATAAGGCACGGCGGCAAAAATACCTGGGACAAGTACCTTGCCCTCAGCATCCTTAAGGCCTTCCAGCGTTTCTTTAATTGACTTTGGTTGCCCGGGTAAATTAATAATTAATGCCGCGTGGTCATCAATTTCTCGCAGCACCGCAAGCTGCCGCGAAAGAATGGCGGTGGGTACAAAATGCAAACTAATTTGTCGCATTTGTTCTCCAAAGCCAGGCATTATTTTTGTGCCTGCTTCTAAAGTCGCTTCAGGCGTAATATCACGCCGAGATGGGCCGGTACCGCCAGTGGTGAGGACTAAATCGCAAGCATATTCATCAACTAACTCAATTAAGGTTACGGTAATCACCTCTTGGGTATCGGGAATAAGGCGCTCGATAAAAACATGGGGTGAGAGCAGGGCGCTGCCAAGCCAAGCGCGCAAGGCCGGAATACCTTCATCGGTATATACCCCTTGGCTGGCACGGTCGGAAACCGAGACCAAGCCAATCTTGAGTTCATTTGGCGAGCTGCGTCGCCAAGCTTCGGTATGCTTCATTACGCTATTCTAGCTATTATTAGGGTATGTTTACATATACATCAGAGCAATTTCAATTAATTGTGCAATTTATGCTGGCAGAAGCCAGTCGCTTGGGGGCCAGTGATGCTGTGGCTGAGATCTCAGAGGGCCACGGCTTAGCTGTCACGACTCGGAAAGGTGAAATTGAGACTATTGAGCAAAGTCTCGATAAACAAGTGGGCGTAAGCCTTTATTTGGGGCAACGCCGCGGAAATGCGAGCACTAGCGACTTTTCACCAAGCTCACTCAGAGCCACCGTTGAAGCTGCTTTTCATATTGCCCAACATACCGCCGAAGATGATTGCGCAGGATTGCCTGAATATGATTTGCTCGAAAAAAATCCACTCAATCTCGATTTATTTCATCCTTGGGAGATTGAAGCCATTGATGCTATTGAAATAGCACGCGCAGCTGAAGCAGCAGCGTTTGCAGTGAGTCCACAAATTCAAAATAGTGATGGTGCTTCAGTATCAACGCATCAAGGCCATTTTATTTTGGCTAGTAGTCAAGGATTTTTAGGTGGCTACCCCTATTCACGCCACTTTATTTCCTGTGCGCCCATTGCTAGTTCTACCGGAAAAAAACCCGCGATGCAACGTGATGATTGGTACTCCAGCTCACGTATTCCAGCGCAATTAGCGCCACCTGCTGAAGTTGGGCGTTATGCCGCTCAGCGTGCTTTAGCGCGTTTACAGGCGCGGTCCATTCGCACTCGGCGCTGCCCTGTTATTTTCGAGGCGCCCGTAGCCGCCGGTTTGTTAGGCTCTTTTGTTCAGGCTGTTTCGGGCGGCGCCTTATATCGGCGCTCCAGTTTTTTACTCGACAGCCTCGGTAAAGCTGTTTTTCCAGCCCATTTAAATTTATATGAAGATCCGCATATTCCCAGTATTACCGGGAGCGCCCCATTTGATGAAGAGGGTGTACGCACACAGGCACGTTCGGTAGTCGCAAGCGGCGTTTTGCAAGGCTATTTTTTATCGACCTACACCGCGCGGAAATTAGGGATGCAAAGTACTGGCAATGCTGGTGGCTCGCATCATTTGCGCCTCTCTAGTACTAACACCGCTGCTGGTGATTTGCCTGGGCTGCTGCGAGCGATGGGTACTGGCTTACTCGTTACCGAATTAATGGGTCAAGGAGTCAATTATGTCACTGGTGATTACTCGCGTGGGGCCTTTGGTTACTGGGTCGAGCACGGAGAGATACAGTATCCAGTTGAAGAAATTACCATTGCCGGTAATTTACGGGAGATGCTACTCGATATTCAAATGGTCGGGAGTGACGTTTTAGTGCGAGGCTCGAAAGAAACGGGCTCACTCTTAATTGGGTCAATGACGATTGGCGGTAAATAAGGAGGCGCATTACTGCGCGCAACTATTTTTTTCGCTCTAAAGTTAAAAAACGGAAACGTATTTCGCCTTCTTGACCTTCGACAGATTCAACTTCTTGCCAATCTTGCGGGTCAGGAACTTCAAAAAAAGTATCGCCGGCAACCTCTAAATCTATTTCAGTGAGGTAGAGTTGATCCGCTTCTGCAAACGCCTGCTTAAATAATTGTTCACCGCCAATAATAAATACGCGCGGAACGTCAGCAAGCTGTTTAAGCGCTTCCTCTAGAGAATGCACCACTTCTGCCCCAGCCAATTGCAAATCGCGGTTGCGGCTAACTACCAAGTTACGTCGTCCTGGCAATGGTCGACCAATGGAATCCCACGTCTTTCGTCCCATAATAATGGGGTGACCCATGGTGACACGTTTAAAGAATTGCAAGTCGGCAGAAATCTTCCACGGAATTTGATTATCTTTGCCAATGACGTGATTACGGGTGCGAGCAACGATAAAAGCAATAGCGGGTTTAGTCATATTTACTTTAATTTAGATGGCAACAGGTGCCTTGATATGGGGGTGCGACTGATATCCAATCACCTCAAAATCGTCAAACTCATAGTCAAATAAAGAAGCGGGCTTACGGCGAATTTGTAGTGTTGGCAAGGGAAAGGGTTCACGGGCGAGCTGCAATTCAACTTGGGCTAAATGATTGTTATAGAGGTGACAATCGCCACCAGTCCAAATAAAGTCACCGACCTCTAGACCCGCTTGCTGTGCAACCATATGGGTAAGGACTGCATAACTAGCTATATTAAAAGGCACACCCAGAAAAATATCAGCACTACGCTGATAGAGTTGACACGATAGCTTATTGTTCGCGACATAAAATTGAAAGAAGGCATGACAGGGGGCAAGCGCCATACGCGGTATGTCAGCAACATTCCACGCCGATACAATCATCCGGCGTGAGTCGGGATTAGATTGCAGGGTTGCCATGAGCTCTTGAATTTGATCAATATGTTGACCGTTTGGTGTTGGCCATGAGCGCCATTGATAGCCATAAATAGGACCTAGTTCGCCATCGGGTGCAGCCCACTCATCCCAAATAGAAACTCCGCGTTCTTTGAGCCACTGGTTATTTGTACTGCCATTCAGAAACCACAGTAATTCATACACAATCGATTTGAGGTGAAGTTTTTTGGTAGTGACCATGGGAAAACCCGCCGCCAAATCGAAACGCATTTGATAGCCAAAAATCGATTTAGTGCCAGTACCTGTGCGATCGGCTTTATCAACCCCTTGCACCAATACTGCTTTCATTAAGTCATGGTATTGGCGCATCAGCGACAGTCTTCAGATGATTAATCAAAAACCGGCGATTCAACACCAAGCACTTTATGCAACTTAGTTGAAGTCGTGGTGTATTGCAAGTGCACTTTTTTATCGGGATAAATGTATTGCACGCTACCAAATGCTGCTAAGGCGGCCTCATGAAAGCCTGACAAAATCAGTTTTTTCTTCCCGGGATAAACGTTAATATCGCCCACTGCAAAGATTCCTGGAATGGTGGTTTCGAAGCGCTCAGTATCAACAGTGAGTTGTTTGCGATCGATGCCTAAGCCCCATTCGGCAATTGGACCCAATTTGGGGGACAAGCCAAAGAACACCAGCAGGGCGTCGAGTGGCATCCGGCGCGTAACGCCATCACTACCCGTCACTTTGATTTCGCTTAGTTTTCCAGCCTGCTCTTCAAAGCCAGTAATTTGCCCCACTTCAAATTGCATTTCGAAGTTGGCGCATAACTCTTTCATTTTGGCAACCGAGCTAGGAGCTGCTTTAAAGCCATCGCGGCGATGAATTAAGATAACGCTTTCAGCCTTACCAACAAAATTCAGCGCCCAGTCGAGAGCTGAATCGCCGCCGCCGCAAATCACAATATTTTTACCAGTAAATTGCGCCGGATCTTTGACGCGATAAAACAGTTGTTTATTTTCGAATGCTTCAATACCATCGATCTTAATTGTGCGTGCTTGAAAAGAGCCCACACCAGCGGCGATAAAAATCGTTTTAGTAATAAATTGAGTGCCCATTGAAGTAGTTAGATCGAAGCGGCCATCGCTACGCTTTTGGACTGCGGTCACTTCTTGTCCCAAGTGAAACTGCGCCTCGAATGGCTCAATTTGCTTCATTAAATTATCCGTGAGTTCCTGTCCAGTACACATCGGTACTGCAGGAATGTCGTAGATCGGTTTATCAGGATATAACTCAACGCATTGACCACCAACGACTGGTAATGAATCGATAACATGCGCTTTAATTTCTAACAAGCCCAGCTCAAAGACTTGAAAAAGTCCAACGGGTCCGGCGCCAATAATGACGGCATCAGCTTCAATGGGAGTGAGTGACACAAATAGTCCTAAAAAATACGGCCGCTGGTTTACTTAACTAATTCGTTAAGTTTATCTTTAACGTCTTGCCATTCATCTGCATCGGGTAGAGGGGCCTTTGATTTAGTGATGGAAGGCCAAAGGCGTGAGAGTTCAACATTCAGTTGAATAAACGCTTGCTGATCTCCAGGGACGTCATCTTCTGCATAAATGGCATTGACCGGGCATTCTGGCACGCAAACTGCACAATCAATACACTCATCGGGATCGATTGATAGAAAATTGGGGCCTTCGCGGAAACAGTCGACCGGGCAAACATCAACACAATCGGTATATTTACAACGGATGCAGGATTCGGTGACAACGTAAGTCATAATTTTAGCTGGGTCAATAAAAGCCTATAAATGGCGGATGCTTTATTTTAGCCGAAATGGGGCTTAAAGCGCAGACCACCCGAATTTCCAGCTTGTTGTAAAGTTTAGGGATGAATACAATCCATACCCCCAAAATCTTAGTCGCCAGGTCCATTTTCCCAGATGCCTTGGCTGCGTTACGTCAGTCTTTTGAAGTCATCGATAATCAGGCCGATCGTGTTTTCACGCCAGCAGAGCTACAAAAACTCTTAAGCGAAGTCGATGCAGCCCTAGTAGCTGGAAGCGAACGTATCGATGCGAATGCATTGGCCCAGGCAAAAAAATTAAAAATTGTTGCCAATATTTCAGTCGGCTATAACAATTTTGATGTGCCAGCGATTACCGCCGCAGGTGTTATGGCGACAAATACACCTGATGTCTTAACGAATACTACTGCCGATTTTGGCTTTGCACTATTAATGGCAACTGCGCGGCGAGTGACTGAGTCTGAGCATTGGATTCGTAACGGTAAGTGGGACCAATGGTCGATTACCCACAACCCTTTAGGAATGGATATTCATGGCAGTACATTGGGCATTATTGGTATGGGCCGAATTGGTCAAGGGATTGCAAAGCGGGCTTTAGGCTTTGGCATGAAAGTGATTTATAACAATCGTCGGCGCTTACCCGAGGCTGATGAAAAAGCCTGCGGCGCCACTTATGTTGACAAGGAGAGCTTGCTACGTCAAGCCGATCACGTCATTTTAGTTTTACCCTATTCCGCTGAAAATCATCACACGATTGGCGCAAAAGAAATTGCGCTCATGAAGCCAACGGCGACACTGGTTAATATTGCGCGTGGCGGAATCGTTGATGATGTTGCTTTAGCGCAAGCGTTGCGGGAGAAGAAAATTTTTGCCGCGGGTCTAGATGTGTTTGAGGGCGAGCCCGTAGTGCATCCTGATTTATTAAAACTGAGTAATGTGGTTTTAGCGCCGCATATTGCTAGTGGTACAGAAAAAACGCGCCGCGCCATGGTTGATTTAGCGATTCAAAATGTGCGCGCTGCTTTAGCAGGCGACAGACCGCCTAGCTTGATTAACCCCGAAGTCTTAAAGTAATTTGTTGCACCAATTGGTCGAGATGATCTTCTCGACCAAGCGTTAGTCTTCGGTTTCTTCCGGAACTTCTTTCAGAGCTAACTCAATGCCACCAAAATTATTGGCAACCCAGTTATAAACTTTGCAAGCGACCCATAGCAAACCAAAGCCAAGAATCGCATTGAGAATAAGGGCTGACAGCACCGTAAATCCTGGAATTGCGCCATCACGAATAAAGGCGACAAAGAGGGCCAAAAGGACGATTGGTACCGAAAAACATAAATAAACCAAAACCAAGGTTTTGGCGGTATGCATTGGATCTAGGAAGGTTATTTCTTTTTTAGTTAATTTCGTCATGCCGTAATCTTAAAGCAGTCCTTCAAAAATCTCTACAGTAACTAAATCTCCCACTTCAATATTGCCTTGCTCGGCTGGCAAAACAATAAAGCAGTTGGCTTCACTCATCGAGCGCAAGATCCCGGCCCCTTGGCTGCCAGTGGTACGAACTGTGGCTTGACCAGTTTCATCAAGCGTAACAATACCCCGTTGAAATTCAGTGCGCCCAGGTTTTTTGCGAATGCCTTCGCTGGTCCGGACCTGAAGGGTAGGAATAGTGGTTTGAGCGGCACCATTCAATTGCAATAGCGCGGCGCGCACAAATTGATAAAAGGTCACCATCACGGCAACAGGATTTCCTGGTAAGCCAAAAAATAAGGTACTACTTTGGGCTTCTTGCGGGTTGGCGTTGTTCAAAATAGGTTTTAACAGCCCAAAAGCCATTGGCCTTCCAGGGCGCATTGCAATCTGCCAAAAGCCTACATCGCCTAATTCTTGCAAAACTTGCTTCGTAAAATCAGCCTCGCCAACGGAAACGCCGCCCGATGAAATTAAGACATCGGCCTTTAGAGTCGCCGCACAAAAGGCTTCTTTTAAGGCGATGGGATCGTCTTGCACAATTCCGCAATCAATAATGTCTAAATTGAGACGGGTGAGCAGGCCAATCAAGCTATAGCGGTTGCTATCGTAAACACTACCCGAATCCAGCGCTTGATCAAGGCTGCGCAATTCATTACCAGAGGAGAGAATGGCGACGCGTAATTTGCGCCGTACGGATAAGGTTTTAACGCCCAAAGAGGCAGCTAGACCCAAATCAGATGGTCGCAAAATACGCCCAGCAGGAATGGCAACTTGTCCCAAACGTAAATCTTCGCCTTGCAAGCGGCGATTTTCTCCCGTCCTGACGGCATTCGCTGGAAATAACAAGGCATTTTCTTGCGCGGCGTTAGCGATAATTTCGGTAATGAGTTCTTGGGGAATGACGGTATCGCATGCGGCAGGCATGAGTGCGCCGGTCATTATTTTGATGCATTCTTGAGCACCCACTTGGCCTAAATAGGGTGTGCCAGCAAACGCGGCACCAACAATCTTTAATTTTTTCTGCTCTGCATTGCTGGGGTCATTGTTGTCACCTTTGAAGGCATAACCATCCATGGCTGAATTATCTGCATTAGGAACATGCATTGGCGATAAAAGATCTTCGGCCAGAATACGATTAACTGCGTCTT
>CAIXDG010000062.1 GCA_903918115.1 uncultured beta proteobacterium | reverse complement strand
TGAGTGTCGAGGTTAATTTACCGTCATGAAACATCACTGCTTGCAAACGCAGTTTGTCTTCGGCATCTAATAAGACACCACCTGCCTGCTCTAAAGCCTGAATGGCTTTAGCGTATACGGGCGCGCAAATCACCACGCCGTTTTCACTCGAGCAACTCGTAGCATTATCAAATGTTTTCGACTGGGCAATTTGCTTAGCAGATTCAATTAAATCTGCTAATTCATCAATGATGACTACAACATTGCCAGCACCAACACCAAATGCCGGGGTCCCTGAGGCATATGCTGCGCGAATATTCGCCTGCGAACCCGTTGCTACTACCAAATCAGCCAAGCGCATTAACTCTTGCGTGGCATCTTTTGTGATTGGGCTAGGTAAAACTTGTACTAAATCACGCGGTGCCTTAACTAAGTCGAGCTGTTGATGCACAAATTCTAATAAACGTGCGCAAGTCGTTTGTCCTTTTGGCGACGGCGCAACAATAATCGCATTCCGGCACTTTAAGGCATTGAGAATTTTATTAATCGGCGTAGCACCGGGGTTAGTCGAGGGCGTTATCGCCGCTACAACGCCTACGGGCCTAGCATATTCAGCCAACCCTGTAGCGGCATTATCTGCAATCAATCCAACGGTTTTGGCATGCTGAAGGTCGCGAACTAAACCTAAGGTTTTACGATAATTTTTCTTAAATTTATCGGCTACATTGCCAAGGCCCGTATCGTGCACTGCCAATTCAGCCAAGGCTTGATTACGCTTGGGCTCCAAAATAGCCCAGGCTACGGCCTCGACAACTAAATCGACTTCACTTTGCGTATATTTTTCAAATGTTTTTTGAGCGACTCGGGCGCGGTCAATTAAATTTTCTACTGGTGACATTATTCCGCCTTGATGCCTGATTCTTTAGCCACTTTAGCCCACTTTGCTAACTCGGTTTTCACAATAACACCCAACTGCGCTGGCGTACTACCCACTGCCTCTGCGCCCTGGGCGATGAGTTTTTCCTTGGTACTGGGTTGCGCTAAGACCTTTACGACGGCGTTATAAAGGGTATCGATAATTGGCTTTGGCGTTCCCGCAGGTACGAACATGGCATACCAAGAATCCACTTCAAAATCTTTGAAACCAGACTCTGCCATGGTTGGCACGTCCGGAAAAATCACCGAGCGCTTCGTAGTCGATACCGCTAAAGCGCGCAATTTGCCGGTCTTAATATATTGGGTTGCAGCTGGTATTGAAACCCATAACAGGGGTACTTGTCCTGCCATCACATCAGTAACCGCTGGGCCACCACCGCGATAAGGGATATGCGTCATTTTCACATTTGCTGCTGTTGCCATCATCGCGCCAGCAAGATGTCCTGGTGAACCATTACCAACCGAAGCAAACGCAATGGTGTCCGGTTTAAGGCGAGCCAACTCGATAGCTTCTTTAACCGTCTTCGCCGGAAAATCAGGATTGGCGACTAAAATTTGCGGCAACGAAGCAACTAAAGAAACGGGTAAAAAATCTTTTTCGGTATTAAAAGCAAGTTTGGGATAGATCGCCGGGTTAATCGTATGTGAAGATAAAGTAAATAATACGGTGTAGCCATCCGCTGGCGACTTAGCAACTGCGTCAGTACCAATCGAACCCCCTGCACCACCGCGATTATCAATAATGATTTGCTGACCCAAAGCTTGACTCATCGGTTCTTGCACAATCCGTGCAATGACATCAGTACCACCACCAGGTGGATAAGGGACGACAAATTTAATTGGCTTAGTCGGCCATGCCTGCGCCAAAGCGCCTGTGGAAAATATCAACCCGTAAGCAGAAAAAAAGAGGGCGATAAGCAGCTTTATACCAATGGATTTTGACATTTTGATTCCTTTATCTTCGTACACCCATTTTTTTAGCATAGATTAGGTAGTTTTAGGTCCTACAGACCAATGCCTATAGAATAACTAATCTTACTCAACGGAACAAGTTGTTTCGTATAAGTGCAAATACTAGTACTTTATTGATTTATTACCATGGTGTTCTATTAAAATGAACAAATTCACCCATTTCATGAGATTACCTAGGCATGCTTGAATCAACCCTAACTGACTTGGTCGAGGGCATCAAAAAAGATCCCGCGAATGAAAATTCATCGATGCTGAAAGGCGTGGTCATTTTAGAGGCTCTAGCTACCCTCTCTCAACCGGCTACCTTGGCCCAACTGATGCAAATTACTGCCATGCCAAAAGCATCGCTGCACCGTACTTTAGCCATCTTTGAAGAGGCTGGCTTAGTTTCTCGTGAACCTGGTGGCAAAACCTATGCTCCCGGCGAACGCCTCTCTAAATTAGCCATTGCCACGATTACGCACGATAGTGTTGCTGCCATTCGCCACAGCGTACTGAGAAAATTAGTGGCTGAAGTTGGGGAAACCTGCAACCTCGCAGTGTTGCGTCGAGGCGAGTTATTTTATTTAGACCGCGTTGAAGCAGATTGGCCACTACGTTTGCATTTGCCACCGGGAACGGTGCTACCGCCGCATTGCAGTGCAAGCGGCAAATTACTTCTGGCTTTTAAGGTTGCCGATGAGCGCCGCCAACTATTACAAAATTTACCGCTTCTACCCTTTACCCATCGTACGATTACCGATCGCATGCTCCTCGAATCTGAATTAGAGCGAATTGTGAGTACCGGATATGCTGTTGATAACGAAGAGTATGTGATCGGCGTTTCTTGTGTTGCGGTACCGGTTTACGATAGTAACCAAGATGTTGTAGCTGCGATTGCGATTCATGCGGCCACGGCGAGGCTACCTCTGAATCAAGCAATGGAGTACATTCCCCAACTACAAGAAGCAGCTCAACGCGTCTCACAAACACTGAGCTAATGAGTCGCCCTACCTATCCGCGCTTGCAGCAACTGATTGCTTCTGCCAAAAGTCAACTACCGCTAGGGGTCGTGTATCCCTTAAGTCAGCCAGCCCTTGAAACGGTCCACGAACTACTATCACATCAGTTATGTGTACCCACTTTACTTGGCCCCGCACAGCGTATCACTCAAATGGCTAAAGAAGCTGGTTTAGATTTATCACATATCCGCTTGATCGACACCCCTGATGATCCCGTCGCAGCCGCAAAAATTGCAGTACAAATGGTTAAACAAGGTGAATTTGCTGCCTTGATGAAAGGCTCACAACATACTGAAGATTTAATGGGTCCCATCGTTGGGCGTGACGGCTTACGAACTGAACGCCGCACCAGCCATCTTTTTCTTTTTGAATTGGCTAACTACCCTAAATTGCTAGGTATCAGCGATTGTGTCGTCAATATTGCGCCGAATGCATCGCAAAAGCAGCAAATTTTACTCAGTAGTCTTGAGGCGCTCGACCGTTTGGGAATTCATCAGGCCAAAGTGGCAATTATTGCGGCCACTGAAGTCGTCAACCCCGCTATGCCAGCAACTGTCGATGCAAAATCCATTGTCGATACCCATCAAATTAAACCGATTTATCCTGGTGCAATCATTGAGGGTCCACTTGGCTTTGATAATGCACTCTCTGCCCTTTCCGCCAAAACCAAAGGCATTCAATCCATCGTGGCGGGTGAACCCGATCTATTGTTAGTGCCGGATTTACAAGTAGGTAATATTTTATATAAAGCCCTAATTTATATGGCGGGTGCTGAATGCGCCGGCGTTATTCTGGGCGCACAAGTGCCCATCATTTTGACCTCACGGGCCGACTCGGTTTTTTCTCGAGTAGCCTCAACTGCGCTGGCACTCCGCTTAGCTGCGCAGCCATAAAAAAAATCGCCCGCAGGCGATTTTTCTTTTTCCACATCAAGACTTCATTGTTTGCAGTTTGTCATGCAACGCACTGCATTGGTATCCGGCCGATCATCAACTATAAAACCATCGCGATTAGGCATCTTTACTGCCGCGAGCGTTTTGCTATTCATTTCATCTGTTTTACCCACTAAGCCATTTAAGTTCAGGATATAGGCTGACAATGCATAGACTTCGTCATTCGTCAAAGACTGTGGCTTATCCATTGGCATTGCGCGACGCACGTAATCAAATAAGATCGGCGCATAGGGATACATACTGCCTGGCGTAAGCACACGTGCATTGGTCGTAAATGAGCCAATACCACCGACCATTGTGCCAAACACAGGGCCTCCCTTGGCATCTGGTCCATGACACGATGCGCACTTCGCGTTATAGATCGTCTCGCCTGCGACAGCATTACCTTGTCCAGCAGGTAATCCTTGGCCGTCTTGGGTACGAATATCAATATTCCAGGCTTTCAGATCTTGCTCTGAAATAGGCTTACCAAAAGCAGCCCCAGAGGTATTTTTAGGCGCCGTATTTTGCGATGTTGAGCAAGCCGCTAATAAAGTTAAGCCCGCTGTAATTATTATTATTTTTTTAACCAATACCATTTGTCACCTCCCCATTTGCGCTGACATTCCATGGGAAAATGCCATTGTGATGTTGTACAAAACCTGTAATTGCACGGACCTTTTTAATATCGTCAACAGTCGGCTGCACATATCCGGTGCTATCGACCACGCGGCTAGCAATCACTGCGGGGCCACCCTGCCAATTCCAGTTGAAGTTAAACCGCGTTAAACATTTATCGAGCACAGGCTCTTCCAATCTTGCTGGCTGCCAATTTTTGCCGCCATCAACCGAGACATCAACCGCAGCAACTTTACCTTTTCCAGACCAAGCAAAGCCGGTAATTTCGTTATATCCCGGCTTAATCTTCATGCCGCCTGATGGGTTGGTGATAACCGATTTGGCTTCCATTTCAAAACTAAACTTACGCCATTTGCCTTCAGGCATTGGATCGGAATAACGTGCAGTCTCGCCGCGCACATGCCAAGGTTCTGTGCCAGCTTTAATGCGGCGTAGCCATTTAATACTTACATTACCTTCCCAACCCGGAATCATTAAGCGCAAAGGAAATCCATTTTCACTGCGTAGCATCTCACCATTCATCGCATAGGCCAACATCGCTTCATCAATAATGCGATCTAAAGGCAAGCTGCGCAGATGGCCCGACGCATCCGCTCCCTCTGCCACAATCCACGTGGCTTTAGGATCAATACCAGCTTCATCGAGCACCCATGAAAGCGGTACCCCTGTCCACTGCGCGCAAGAAAGCAAACCATGCGTTTGTTGAACTGTTTTTGAGGCAGGCTTAAGCCAATCAGTTAAGCCATTACCAGAACATTCCATAAAATAAAACTTGGTCACAGTTGGATAGCGCATTAAATCGGACATCGTTAATACCAGTGGCTTGCTAACCATTCCATGTACTACTAATTTATGGGTATCCGGATTAATATCGGGCACACCATTGTGATGGCGCTCGTAAAATAATCCGTTAGGAGTCACAATGCCAGGCGTTGATTGCAGTGGCGTCATGCTCCAGTCAGACAAGGTCTGCTTATTGACTAAAACATCCGAACGGCGACGAATCACATTTGCTTCATACTTGGACGGCATCCCATAAGCAGCAACCAGAGGAGCACCCATCACTTGATTAGAGGCGGGAATCGGCAAGGGATCCGCCATCGCTGCTGTGCTAGCTATTCCTAGGGTGCCCGCACCACCAGCCAGGGCTACCGATTGACGTAGAAATGACCGCCGTGAAAATTCCTTGGACAGCGAGGTAGAGGCTTGAAGTTCTTTCTGCGAAGCCGCCACTATGGCTTGCATCTTTTCCGATTCTTTCAATCTACGCTCCTCTTTAATTGTCTATAAATACGCTTTTTTGTAAGGATTAGAATAGCCCGTTTAGGCCTATTTATACATAGATAAATCCCTTACGTATTTACCCTTATCTATCGGTTGATAAAGAAATAATGAGGCGGTCTAAAAGGTGTAGTTTGGGTCTTTAGCGTAGGCCAGAAAATGGCAATTTTTCTATATAAACAGGGCCTAGAGGGCTATTCAAGGGGTTTCCTGCAAGCGTTCCGGCTTGACCCCCCGCATCTCCATTTGCCAGGGCGGCTGGGTCGATAAAGCCAAGGCCAATTTCATGCCCTAATTGAGGGGAAAAAGCCCGGCTCGTAACTTGAATATGTGGGGCTATCTCAGAGGCTAAATGACTGACATTATTTTCAACCTTTGTGCCTGGCAGAAAATGCAAACCTATCAGACTTTCTTGCAAGCCTCCTGAATTACCTTCTTTTTTGGCGCCATCTAATTTCCCAAGCGATGCAAGCGTGCGCGGCTCAATTAATTCATTGCAAAATAAAATAAAGCCCGCTTCAATACGCAGGGTATTGGCAGCTAGAAAACCGCATTCCAAGGCAGGGAAAACGGCTGCTGTCTGTAATTGCTGCCACAAGGCAAGAGCTTCTGCGCGCGGCACCAACAACTCATAGCCTAGTTCGCCGGTATACCCAAGACGCGCAATCGTTAACGCGGGGTAATTTGACGGCTGATTAAAAGCAAAATATTGCGGCAAATCAGCAGCTTTAACTTCTAGAACTGACTCTAACAAATCGCTACTGTGAGGGCCTTGCACTGCTATCACTTGATATTGTTCGGCAATATCTGCTAGCTGTAAATCGTTATAGGGTCTTGCAGCTTCGCGCAGAAAAGGCAAAATTGAATAGCCGGTGATTAAATAAAAATGGTCTGGGCCCAAGCGCCACACAGTAGCATCCAACCAAACATCGCCATTTTCATTTAGCAACATGCTATAGGCAATTTTTCCAATTGCCAATTCCTCACAATTGCGATTTTGAATAAGCTGAAGTAAGGCAATGGCATCACTGCCGCTTAATTCAACCGTGCTCATAAAGGAAAAATCGAATATGCCTACTGATCTTCTCACTGCCCAATACTCTTGCTCAAAGGATGAAAATTCAGCCGGCAAGAAAAGCTGATGGCTAAGTTCTAGTAAGGGGATTTTTCGCTTGGCGAAATAATCTGCTAGCGCTGGTGACTCCATTTGGCTAAACCAAAGAGTTTACTGTCATATAGACCCCAACCAGAATACATAGCCAGGCTGCGACTTTCTTTAAACGCTCAACCCGAACGCGATGAGCGATGATTACACCAATCCAGATGCCAATCAATTCAAACGGCAAGATAAATGCGACGATTTTGAAATCAACAACGTTATTCATCACATTAGCTACGGAGCCTGATGCAGAAGCGATAACCTGTATAACCTGAGCAATACCGATGGTGAGTAGCGGACTAAATTTAAAGGCTAGCATCAATGGTACTGAAAATAATGGGCCGCCAGCGCCAGAAAGGCCAGAACCAAAGCCCGCTAAAAGACCAACTAATATTAGTAAACCCGTTTTTTTAGCGGTTAAATCCTGTGCTCTTGAATCACTATGGGTTGCCACAGAGATACGTGCTAATAAGGCCCAGACTCCCGCAGCAATCACCAATAAGCCAATTATGCCAATCAATAATTGATCAGCAGTTTTCGCATTCAGTTGTGCCCCAAGATAACTAGCAATTACTGCCCCTAAACAAACTGGAATAGACATGCGCCAGGCAATTGAGCCGCGCCGCTGAAACAAATAAGTGCCCAAAGCGCCGGTAAAAATAAAGGTAATCAAGGCCGAAGCACTGGCCTGATGAATATCTAGGCCCGCAAAAGCAATCAAAGCCGGAATCAACAGTACTCCACCAACACCAACGGCGCCAATAAATGTCCCCGCCAATAAGGCTGTAGCCGCCAACAAAAATAATCCCAGAACCATCTCCCCAAATAAATAGAGGGCCTTTAAGCCCTCTATTTATAGTATCTCAAAATTACTGAGTCAAACGCTTACCAGTTAACCATCTTTTTAAATTTATCCAACTCTTCAGGACTCATGAAGACAGTGTGCTCTTTACCGGGATATTGACGAGTTTTAACATCGTGCATGTATTCGGTATAGCCTTTTTCTAAAATAGGTACTAAATCACAGTAAATTTTAGAATGGCGTGGCACATGCTTTTCATATAAATGGAATAAATCAGAGCCAATAATATGAACGCCATCTGA